>NZ_LT607412.1:6025814-6327105 GCF_900091455.1 Micromonospora coriariae
GCCGATGCACTGGCGCCCCGACGGCGACAACTGGTCCTACCAGCGGTTCGGCCGGTGGGACCGGGTCCGCGCCGACGAGCCGGTGGTGCACGTCTGCTGGTACGAGGCGCAGGCGTACGCGGCGTGGGCCGGCAAACGGCTGCCGACCGAGGCGGAGTGGGAGAAGGCGGCCCGTTGGGACCCGGTGACCGGGCGGTCCCGCCGCTACCCGTGGGGCGACGACGACCCGACAGACGTCCACGCGAACCTCGGTCAACGCCACCTGCGGCCGGCCCAGGTGGGCGCCTACCCGGCCGGCGCCTCACCACTGGGTGTGCACCAGCTCATCGGTGACGTCTGGGAGTGGACCTCGACCACCTTCCGGGGGCATCCCGGCTTCACCGCGTTCCCGTACCGCGAATATTCGGAGGTCTTCTTCGGCGACGCCTACCGGGTGCTGCGCGGCGGCTCGTTCGGCACCGACCGGTCCGCCTGCCGGGGGACCTTCCGCAACTGGGACTATCCGATCCGGCGGCAGATCTTCAGCGGCTTCCGCTGCGCCCGTGACGCCCGCCCGGACGAGTCGCACCGATGACCCTCCGCGCGACCGGTACGCCGGCCGGCCGGGTGCGCTGATGTGTCGTCACCTGGCCTACCTGGGGTCACCGGTCACCCTGGCCGAGCTGCTGTTCGATCCTCCGTACTCGCTGGTGCGGCAGTCCTGGGCGCCCCGCGACATGCGCGGCGGCGGCACGATCAACGCCGACGGGTTCGGCATCGGCTGGTACCCGGGTGACGGCGACCCGGTGCGCTACCGGCGGGCCCAGCCGATCTGGAGCGACCCGACCATCGCCCAGCTCGCGGCGGTGACCCGCGCCGGTGCGGTGCTCGCCGCCGTCCGCTCGGCCACCGTCGGGATGGCGGTGCTCGACGGCGCCGTCGCGCCGTTCGCCGAGGGGCGGTGGTTGTTCAGCCACAACGGGGTGGTGCGCGGCTGGCCCGACACAGTGGTGCCGCTCGCCGCAGGCCTGCCGGTGCGCGACCTGCTCACTCTGGACGCCGCGACCGACTCGGCGCTGCTCTGGGCGCTGGTCCGGCAGCGGCTGCGCGCCGGTGCCGATCCGGCGGAGGCGGTCGGGCAGACGGTGGCCGAGGTCGCCGCGGCGGCGCCGGGTTCACGGCTCAACCTGCTGCTCACCGACGGCCGCCGTGCGGTGGCCAGCGTGGCCGGGCACGCGCTGTCGGTACGCGCGGGGGCCGGTTCGGTGCTGCTCGCCTCCGAGCCGCACGACGACGACCCCGGCTGGCGCCCGGTGCCGGAGGGGCACCTGGTGACCGTCACCGCGAGCGAGGTGCGGGTGAGCCCACTGCCGACCCGGTGAGACGCGCCGGCGGGGTACGCAACGGTTGACCGAGCAGAGAGAGGCGATGTGATGACGGCGGAACCGCTGGAGATCTACCTCGAGCAGCAGGACCTGGAGCGTGGGCTGCGCCAGGACGTCCGGGCCGGGCTGAGCGCCGAGCAGAAGTGGCTGCCGCCGAAGTGGTTCTACGACGCCCGGGGCAGCGAGCTGTTCGAGGAGATCACCCGCTTGCCCGAGTACTACCCGACGCGGGCCGAGCGGACGGTGCTGGCCGAGCGCGCCCCGGACATCGTGGCGCTGACCGGGGCCAAGACGTTGATCGAGCTCGGCTCCGGCTCGTCCGAGAAGACCCGGCTGCTGTTGGACGCCTTCACCCGTGAGGGCAATCTGGGCACGTTCGTCCCGCTCGACGTGTCGGTCAGCGCGCTGCGCGGGTCCACCGCCGAGATCGCCGCCGACTATCCGGGGCTGCGGGTCCGCGGCATCGTCGGGGACTTCACCCGGCAGTTGGACCGGCTGCCCACCGGCGGCCGGCGGTTGGTGGTGTTCCTCGGCGGCACCATCGGCAACCTCCTGCCGGCCGAGCGGGCGGAGTTCCTGGCCGCGATGCGCGCCGCGTTGGAGGTCGGCGACTGGCTGCTGCTCGGCACCGATCTGGTGAAGGATCCCTCGGTGACCGTGCCCGCGTACGACGACGCGGCCGGGGTGACGGCCGAGTTCAACCGGAACGTGCTGCACGTGATCAATCGGGAACTGGGCGCCGACTTCGATCCGGAGGCGTTCGAGCACGTGGCCCGCTGGGATCCGGACCACGAGTGGATCGAGATGCGGCTGCGCGCGAACCGGCCGATGCGGGTCCGGGTGCTGGACCTGACAGTGGAGTTCGCCGCGGGGGAGGAGCTGCGCACTGAGGTCTCGGCGAAGTTCCGCCCGGAGGGGGTCGCCGCCGAGCTGGCCGCGGCGGGTTTCGTCGCGGCGGAGTTCTGGACCGACCCGGATGGGCTTTTCGGGGTCACCCTGGCCCGGGCGCGGTGAGCTGGTTCACCCGCCCCTGCCGGCCGAACGGTGATCGGTTAGGCTGGTCGCGCGAAGGGGAGTAGCCCCCAATGTCGTGGTCGACATACTGGTGCGTTCCGCATCCGGCCACGCGGCCCCGGTCTCCGGGGCGGGCGAGACCTTCGACTCAGGCTCTTGGAGCCGGGTCGAGGGCGCCCCTGCACCTCCTCCCGGCGTGAACGGGAAGGGTGTCATGGAAGGATTCTTCGCCGCGCTGGTCGTCAGCTTCGGCGTCATCTTCGTCGCCGAGCTGGGGGACAAGTCCCAGTTGATGGCGCTGACCTTCGCCACGCGGTTCCGGCCGGTTCCGGTGCTGATCGGCATCACCGTCGCCACGGCGGTGGTGCACCTGGCGTCGGTCGCCATCGGCTCGGGCCTCGGCGCCGTGCTGCCCACCGAGTGGATCACCCTGGTGGCCGGGCTGGCGTTTCTCGCGTTCGGCGCGTGGACCCTGCGCGGGGACAGCCTGACCGACGAGGAGAAGCGCAAGGCCGAGAAGACCAGCAAGTCCGCGATCATCGCGGTCTCGGTGGCGTTCTTCCTGGCCGAACTGGGCGACAAGACCATGCTCGCGACGATCACGCTGGCCACCAAGTACGGCTGGTTCGGCACCTGGCTCGGCTCCACCATCGGCATGGTGGCCGCGGACGCGCTGGCCATCCTGGTCGGCCGCATGCTCGGCCGCCGCCTGCCGGAGAAGGCCATCAAGTACGGCGCCGCTGTGCTCTTCGCCATCTGCGGCCTCTGGCTGATCCTGGAGGCGGTGAGCCAGCTGACCTGAGTGCCGACTACCCGCCTCGGCGGCGGGTAACGGCCCGGGGTGGAGGCGGGAGAGCTACTGCGCCAGGGCGACGAGGTGCTGGTCGCCGTGGTGGAGGTCGCGGGCGCTCTGGTGATCTTCGTCGGCGCGGTCTGGGCGGCGGTGCGGTTCGTGGTCGAGGGGCTGCGGCACCGCACCGCCGCTGTCTTCACCCCGATCCGGCTCACCCTGGGACGGTTTCTGACTCTCGGCCTGGAGTTCCAGCTGGCGGCCGACGTGCTGCGCACCGCGGTGTCCCCGTCGTTCACCCAGATCGGCCAGCTGGCCGCGATCGCCACGATCCGGACGGCGCTGAACTACTTCCTGGGCCGGGAGATCCGTCAGGAGCAGCGGCAGGTGGCCGAGGGGGAACGCTCCCCGTGATGGGCGCGCTGGTCACCACGGTGACCACGCTGGCTCTGGTCGCCGGTGTGGTCACCTTCCTCACCACCGGGGCCGGCCGGACCGCCGTCCGGGTGCTGCTGGAACTGCTGACCGCTGCCGGTCTGCTCCGGCTGGTCGGCGATCCGAGCTGGGCTTCCCTGGCCGGCTCGGCGGCGATCGTCGCGCTGCGCCTGCTGCTCGGTGCGGCGCTGGGCGCCGCACAGCCGTGGTCGTGCCGACAATCCCGGCCGCCCTGCGCCGCGGACGATCACCACCTACCGTTGGCGGTACGAGGCGACACCGGCGTGAGTGGGAGGACGACCACATGAGCAGGCACGACGAACCGAACGAGTACGGCTTCGCCGGCGGTGCCACCGCTCCCGAGCCACAGCCCGGCGGGAAGCCCGACGAACAGGACCTCGCCGACGAGGTGGCGGTGCCCGGCGACGACCTCACCGAGCCGACGGCCGAGGCGCTGTCCGAGGAGACCGAGGAGCGCCGGCCCGTCGAACGCGGCCGCTGACCGGACGGCGGGACCGGACCGGGGTCGACGGCGACCGGTCGAGCGCAGCGGTCGACCGCCGGGCTGGCGCCCCGGTCAGCCGTCGCCGTCGCGCTGATAGACGTCAGGCACGCCGTCGCCGTCGGCGTCCAGCTGCTCCCGCTGCGCCACCCGGCGGTACGCGGCGTTGCGGCGGACCAGGACGATGGCGGCCAACCCGGCGGAGATCACCGACCCGGTCAGCACGGCCACCTTTACCCGGTCGTCGGCCGTGCTGCCGGCGCCGAACGCCAGGTCGCCGATGAGCAGCGACACGGTGAACCCGACGCCGGCCAGCATCGCGATCCCGAGCAGGTCGGACCAGGTGATGTCCTCATCCAGTTCGGCGCGGGTGAAACGGGCCAGCAGGAAGGTCGACCCGAAGATGCCGATGCTCTTGCCGAACACCAGTCCGGCGACGATGGCGATCACCACCGGATCGGTCAGCAGGGCGCCCAGGTCGGTGCCGCGCAGCGTCACGCCGGCGGCGAACAGGGCGAAGACCGGCACCGCGAAGCCGGCCGAAACCGGTCGCCAGCGGTGTTCCAGGTGCGCGGCGAGCCCGCCGGCGTCCCCGCTCGCGTCGACCGCCGGCCGGTCGGCGGCCGGCGTGCCGCGCGCCCTGCTTCGGCCGGCCAGCACCGGCACGGTGAAGCCGAGCAGGACGCCGGCCACCGTGGCGTGCACCCCGGAGGCGTGCACCAGGGCCCAGGTGGCCACCGCGAGCGGGATCAGTGCCCACCACCAGGTGCGCCCGCGCCGCACCAGCAGGGCGAAGAGCCCGATCGGCGCCAGCGCGGCGAGCAGCGGCACGGGATGGAAGCCGGCGGTGTAGAAGATCGCGATGATGGTGATCGCGAACAGGTCGTCGACCACGGCGAGGGTGAGCAGGAAGGCGCGTAGGCCCTGGGGCAGGTGTGAGCTGACCACGGCGAGCACGGCCAGCGCGAAGGCGATGTCGGTGGCGGTCGGGATCGCCCATCCGCGCAACCCCGCCCCGCCCGCGGTCAGGACGACCGCCACGTAGATCAGCGCGGGCAGCAGCATTCCGCCGAGCGCCGCCACCACCGGCAGCGCGGCGCGCCGCGGGTCGCGCAGTTCGCCGGCGACGAACTCCCGCTTGAGTTCCAGGCCCACCACGAAGAAGAAGATGGCCAGCAGGCCGTCCGCGGCCCAGGTGGCCAGGTCCAGGTCGAGGTGCCAGCGTGTGCCGCCGGGCCAGGGCACCCAGTGGCCGAGCCGCGCGTACGAGTCCGCCCAGGGGGAGTTCGCCCAGAGCAGCGCGACCACGGCACCGAGCAGCAGCAGCGCGCCACCGACGGTCTCGGTGCGCAGCACGTCGGCCAGGTGTCGGGCCTCCGGCCAGGACGATCGCGAGAACAGCCGTGCCGGCCGGGACCGGTCGGACGGTGGGGTGCGGTCGGTCATCGGCGGCGCTCACCTCGGGGATGTCGGGACGGCAGGAATCACTCGCCGACCAGACTTCCCGGCACACCGCTGTCGACCCTATCCGGGCTCGCCCGCGCCGGCGACCGCGGGGTGATCCGGTTGCCGGCCGATCGGCTGTCGACTTTTCCCCGATGTCACCGCTGCCGAATGGACGTTTCTCGGGTTGGTCATGCGGGCGCACTTGTCACCGCTGAAAATGGATAACTCCGGACATAAGCCGTATGAGCGGCTTTAATGGTTTCACGAGTTTACAAACGACCTTGGGGGTTTTCGTGAAGTTCTTTGGCGTAACCGGACCGGCACGGAGGCGCGCCTGATGGACCTGCTCCGCCAACTGCGCCACGTGCGTCGGCACTGGTGGGTCGTGCTGGTCACCGTCATGGTGGCCCTGGGCGTCTCGGCGTTTCTGACCGTACGGGCCCAACCCCGGTACGTCGCCTCGGTGACGTTCTTCGTCACCACCCCCAACCAGGGCGTCACCGACGCCTATCAGGGTGGGCTCTTCCTCCAGCAGCGCGTCAAGTCGTACGCCGACCTGCTCAGCAGCGACCGGCTCGCGCAGAGCGTGGTGGCGGAGAACCCGGTCGGCCTCACCGCGGACGAGGTGCAGCGCCGGGTGAGCACCTCAACCGAGGCCGGCACCGTCCTGCTGCGCGCGTCGATCACCGACACCGACCAGAGCCGGGCACTGCGGGTGACAGAGACCCTCGCCGCGAAGTTCGTCGAGCTCGTGCAGAAGGTCGAGACGCCACCCGAGGGCAAGGCGCCGATCAAGATCGAGGTGGTCAGCGGTCCACGGGTCAGCGCCAGCCCGGTCTCGCCGCAGCCGGTACGGAACATGACCCTCGGCGGGCTGGCCGGTCTGCTGCTCGGCGTCGGACTGGCGATCCTGCGCGGCGTGGCCGACGTGCGGCTGCGCGACGCCGCCGGACTGCAACGTGCCACCGGCAGCCCGCTGCTCGGTGAGATCCCGTTCGAGAGCGGCGCCCGCTCCGCACCGCTGATCGTCGGCGACGCGGCGACCTCGGCGCGCGCCGAGGCGGTCCGCAAGCTGCGCACCAACCTGCGCTTCGTCGACGTGCACGAGCCGGCCCGGGTCATCGCCGTGACCAGTGCTCTGCAGGGCGAGGGCAAGACCACGCTCTCCTGCAACCTGGCCATCGCGTTGGCCGAGGCGGGCTGGCGGGTGCTGCTGGTCGACGCGGACCTGCGCCGTCCCAAGGTCGACGAGTACCTGGGCCTGGACGCCGGGGTCGGGCTCACCGACGTGCTGGTCGGTGACGTCCAGGTCGGTGACGTGGTGCAGCGCTGGGGTGACAAGTCCCTGCTCGTGCTGCCCAGTGGTTCCGCTCCGCCGAACCCGAGCGAACTGCTCGGCTCCAAGGCGATGGCGGACCTGCTGCTGGCACTGCGTGAGTCGGCGGACATCGTGATCATCGACACCGCGCCGCTGCTCGCGGTGACCGACGGTGTGGTGGTGGCCGTGCAGGCCGACGGCGCGCTGCTGGTGACCCAGCAGGGCCGGACCTCCCGGACCCAGGTGGCCGCGGCGGCCCGGTCCCTGCACTCGGTCTCGGTCCGGCTGCTCGGCTGCGTGCTGAACATGGCCAAGGTGGCCAAGGCCGAGGCGTACCAGTACGAGGCCTACCGGGTGGTCGCCTCCACGGCCACGCCGTCGGTGCCGACCGACCGGGCGACGTCCGCCCGGCACAGCGAGAGCACCGGGGTCAACGGCGTCAGCGACCGCACCCAGGAACTCACCCGGCTGCCCCGATGAGCGCGGCGAGGGGTCGTAGCGATCGTTCGATCTCCTCGGCGCAGCGTCGGAAGTCGGCGGCGGTGCCGCCGATCGGGTCCCGTAGGTCGTCCGCGTCCGGGGCGGCGGGTTGCAGCCGCCCCCGGGCGTGGGCGGCGGCGGCGATCGCGGCCCGCAGCGAGTCGTCGGCCGACTCGGCCTGCGGCTCGGCCGCCGCGGCCAACCGGCCGAACTGGCGCAGGGTGAAGGTCCGGTGCAGCGCGGCCGGCGCCAGCGAGGTGCAGATCGACCGCTGGCGCCGGGTCGCGGTCAGCACCAGCGTCGCGTCAGCCAGATGCTCGGGGCGCAGCGTCCGGCTGCGGAACGCCGCCGGGTCCGCGCCGGCCTCGGTCGCGATCTCCATGGCGTACGGGTGCATGGTGAGCCCGTCCATCGCGTCGGTCCCGGCGCTGGCCACGGTGACCGGCCGGTCGGCGAGCAGTCGGCGAGCCAGGTACTCGGCCATCGGCGACCGGCACAGGTTGGCGTGGCAGACGAACAGCACGCGGTCGACCATTGGTGCCCCTTTCATCGGTACGGACGCGGGCGGCCGCACCGCTGGCGCGGTGCGTCGACGCCGGTGGCCGCGCGGGGAGGGGTTGTCGGCATCGTACGCGGACCGGACACCCGCCGGTCGCGGTGCCGCGCCGGCCGAGGCGGATCCATCGTGGACGGCGGTGGTCCGGTGAAGATCGGCATCCTGTCGTACCACTTTCCGCCGGAGCCGGCGTTCATCCCCGGCAGCCTCGCCGAGGAGTTGGCCGCACGGGGGCACGAGGTCCGGGTGCTCACCGGGTTCCCGGACTACCCGGGTGGGCACGTCTACCCGGGCTGGCGCCAGCGCTGGCACCACGAGACGCACAGCGAACGGCTCTCCGTGCGGCGGGTGCCCCGGTACTCCGGTGGCGCCGCGTCCACCGGCGGCAGGATGGCCAGCTATCTCTCCTTCGCCGGCAGCGCGACGCTGGCCGCGCGCCGGTTCCTCGGCGACGTGGACGCGCTCTACGTCTTTCAGCTGCCGGCCACCACATTCGCCGCGGCCGGAGTGCTCCGGCTGCTCGGCCGGGTGCCGGCGGTGCTGCACGTGCAGGACGTCTGGGCGCGCGACGGCGGCGACGAGGCCGGCGACGGGCGCTGGGCGGCACGGATGGGCACCGCGATGGCCCGTGTCTACCGGGCCGCCGCGCGGATCGCCGTGGCCGCGCCGTCGATGCGGGACCTGGTGGTCGCCGCCGGCGCCGACCCGGCCCGGGTCCGGCTGGTGCTGAACTGGACCGACGAGCGGATCTTCCACCCGGCGACGCCCGGGCCGGCGGCCCGCCAGCTGGTCGGTCGCGACGGTCGGTGCGTGGTGATGCACGCCGGCACCATCGGCGCCCGGCAGGGGCTGGAGACCGCGGTACGGGCCGCCGCGGCGCTGGACCGCACGATGGAGCTGGTCCTGGTCGGCTCGGGCACCGACGAGCGGCGGGTGCGGGGGCTCGCCGCTGACCTGGGCGCGGAGAACGTCCGTTTCGTGGAGCGACGCTCCCCGGTGGACATGCCCGAGCTGTACGCCGCTGCCGACTACCAGCTCGTCATGCTGCGTGACCTGCCGGAGCTGCGGGGCATGGTGCCCGGCAAGCTGCAGGCTGCGCTCTCCTGCGCCGCGCCGGTGGTCGCCTCGGCCGGCGGGGACACCGCCGAGCTGGTGGAACGCGCCCGGGCCGGGTTGTCCTGCCCGCCGGAGGATTGGGCGGCGCT
This sequence comes from Micromonospora coriariae, assembly GCF_900091455.1. Lineage (NCBI taxonomy): Bacteria > Bacillati > Actinomycetota > Actinomycetes > Micromonosporales > Micromonosporaceae > Micromonospora > Micromonospora coriariae. The sequence goes on from NZ_LT607412.1 coordinate 6,034,925, forward strand.
GGCCGACCGGTTCTGGCTGGCCGCCACCATCCCCCCGTCGGCGCGCACGGAGATGGGCCGCCGGGGCCGGGAGGCGTACCTGCGGGAGATGTCGTTGCCGGCCGGAGTGGACCGCATCGAGCGGCTGCTGCACGAGGCCGCCGGCCGGGTCACCGAGCGCATCGATCCGCGAGGGAACCTCGCGTAAAGGACAAGAAACGCCAAAACGGTACGAGATCCCTCGACGGATGCTAAGAACGTCAGGGATATCGAACCTTCTGTCCGATTCCACTTAAATGGGAGTGTGGTGTGACGGAGGAGAGCGAACGACCGCGCCGGCGGCGAAGCCGGTCCAGGCGCCGCAGGCGGGCCCGACTGCGACGGGCCCTGCTGGGTGCCCTGGTGGTCGGCTCGTTGCTGCTCGCGACCGGCGGGTGGATCGGCTTCCGCGGCTGGCAGGCGCGGGCCCACCTGCTCAACGCCGCTGGCCTGGCCCGCGAGCTGAGCGCCCAGGTGGTCGGCGGGGACACCGATCGTGCTCTGCGGACCCTCGCAGCCCTCCAGGAGCAGTCCGGAGCGGCCCGGGCCGCGACCGACGACCCTGGCTGGGAGCTCGGCCGGCATACCCCGATCGCCGGCGACGACCTCGACGCGGTCCGGCAGATCGCCGTCGCCATCGACGACCTGGCCCGCCAGGCGTTCCCGACCCTGCTCCGGATGGACCTGACCAGCCTGGTGCCGACCGAGGGTCGGCTGGATCTGGCGCGGCTCAGCGGGGCCTCCGCCGAGTTGTCCCGGGTGGACGGCGCGGTGCAGCAAACCCGCCGGGACCTGGCCGCGGTGCCCGGCGACCGGCTGGTCAGTCAGATCCGGCAGGCGTTGACCGACCTGCGCGGCGAGATCGACCGGCTGGCCGGCCTCACCACGGCCGCCGATCAGGGCGCACGGCTGCTGCCGCCGCTGCTCGGCGCGAACGGCCCACGTCGGTACCTGCTGGTCTCGCAGAACCTGGCCGAGTTGCGCGCCACCGGCGGCATGTTCGGCGCGTACGCGATGATCGAGGCCGAGAACGGCCAGGTCCGGATGGGCCGGCAGGGCAGCAGCGCCTCCCTCGGCCGGTTCAGCCCCGCACTGAAGCTGCCCGCCGAGATCAAGGCGGTCTGGACCGATCTGCCCGGCATCTATCCCGCCGACGTCAATCTGACCCCGCACTTCCCGACAGCCGCAGCGCTGTACCGGGAGATGATCCGCCGCAAGACCGGCACCACGGTCGACGGCGTGCTCGCCGTCGACCCGGTGGTGCTGTCCTACCTGCTCAAGGCGACCGGCCCGGTCCTGGTGCCCGGCGGCGTCCCGCTGGCCAGCGAGAAGGTCGTGCAGACCCTGCTCAGCGACACCTACCAGCGGTTGGACATCAAGGAGCAGGACGCCTTCTTCACGGCATCCGCCGCAGCGGTGTTCGACGCCTTCTTTAAGAAGAATGTCAACCCACGGGTGTTGTTGTCCGCATTCGACCGTGCTATCACCGAACGCCGGATATTGTTCTGGAGTGCCCGACCGGAGGAACAGCGGACGTTCGGCGACAGCCGGATGGCCGGGACGCTTCCGGAACAGGACACCGTGCCGACGGTCGGCGTGTTCCTCAACGACGGCAGCGGCGCGAAGCTCGGCTACTACCTGCGGCCGACGGCGAACCTCACGGTCGGCGAATGCCGGCCCGACGGCCGCCGTGAGCTCCGGCTGCGGGTGACCCTGCGCTCGACGGCGCCGAAGTCCGGACTCAGTGAGTCGGTCCTCGGCCTCGGCATGGCAGGGGACCCGTACACCATCCGCACGCTGGTGTCGATCTTCAGCCCGGCGGGCGGAAGTGTGCTCGACGCGCGCCTTGACGGCACGGAGATCGCAATGGGCAGCGGTACCGAACGACGCCGGCAGGTCGCCACGGCCAACGTCGAGGCGAGCCCCGGCGCCGAACGGGTCTTGGAGGTCACCGTGTTGACCGCGAAGACCGGCGTCGGACAGGCCGAGCTGTGGCTGACCCCCACCGCCAGCCCTTGGACCACCCAAGTTCATTCCGCACCAAGCTGTGACCAGTAGGAGGGAACCAATCATGCGGCTATCCCGCATCATCATGGCGCTCACGGTCGGCCTGGCCGTGGTGGCCGTGCCGACCGCGGCGGGGGCGGCACAGCCGCAGCCGCAGCCGTCGCCGTCGATCACGGACACGCCACAGCCACCGCCGTACGTGCCCGCACCCCCGTTGCTGACCGTCAACCGGCCGACGATCTTCCTCGGCGAGACGGTCGTGCTGACCGGCACCGGCTTCGGTCCGAACGAGATCGTCGACATCGCCGTGTCGGTCACGCCGCTGGCCGCTCCGGCCGCCGGTCAGGCGCCAGCCCGACGCAGCGACGGCAGCACCGTGGCGATGGCCCCGGTGGCGTACCAGGCGAGCGCACCGCTGCACTTCACGGCGCGTACCAACGGCGCCGGCAAGTTCACCCGAAGCTACAAGCCGTCGGTGACGGGTCTGCTGACCTTCACCGCCACCGGTCGGGTGTCCGACCGGAGCGCCAGCACCGAGCTTCGGGTGCTGCACAAGAAGCAGCCGCTGCCCGTCACGGGTAGCAGCCTCGGCACGCCCATGAAGCTCGGCGGCGGCCTGGTCGGCGCCGGCGCGGTCATGCTGCTGCTGACTCTCGCCTGGCGTCGTCGCCAGCGCCTCGGTGGGGCCGCGCACTGATCCGTAGCACCAACCGGGCAGGGCCCGGGAGCACCGCAGGCTGGCGCCCGTCGGAGTGTCCGACGGGCGCCAGCCTGTCTGTGCCATGACGCCGGTTGCGGCTCGGCGGCGTGGCCTGCGGTCGTGGTCGGGGTCCCCATGGTGTGCTGGGTTGGTGCGGTGTGGGGCCCGCCGTGCCCGGCTTCGGGCGGTCAGGCTTGATCCCTACGCCGGGCACGGCGGGCCCCACACCGTCGGGTGGTCGCCGTCCGTTCCGACCTCTGCGCGGTCGGCGCTTCCCTGCACTGGGCCGCATCCCGCTGGCGCTCGCCGCCCCCGCTCGGTCCCAGCCGCCCCCTCGCGGGTGGTCGCTGTGGTGAGCGGTATACCTCTGAGGCATAAATATGCCTGTGAGGTATACCGCTCGGTGACCACCTCGCCGGGCGCGCGCCTCGTTCAGCGTGATCGACTCGATGTCGGCGATGTCGGGGTATCCCGGGCGACCTGATACCCCGATATCGGCGATACCGAGTCGATCTCTCCCCAGCCGGGCGAACCGGCGGCGCGACCGCCGGCGATCTGCGCGTCGAATGTCCGGTATCGGGGTTTCTGGGCTGTGACCGGGCGCATCCGTGGGCCGGAATCGTGGCGGGCCGGGGGTCGTTACACACCCTGACGATCGCAGCACCACCGGCCCGCCCCCCACCCCGCAGGATGGGGATGGCAGCCAGACCAGGGTGCTGAGCCAACCCCGGAATGAGCCCGGCCCGCCGGTCGTTACACACAGACCCGGCGCCACGAACCCCCCGCCCGTAGGCCGCCGAAAGACTTTCCTCCGTGTAGTTGAAAGCGCCCGACGAGGTGCTCGCACCCTGCGCCGTTTCCCCCCGGATCGCCAGCGCGGGTGTCTACCCCCGTGAAGGAGCTGACCCCTCATGAACACGATCATTCGTAAGAGCATGCTGTCCGTTGCTGGTCTCGCGTTCGCCGGTGGTGTGTTCGCCGGTCCGATCGCCGCACACGCCGCCCCCGCCGTGGACGGCAAGCCCGCCGCCGTGGCGGTGGCCAAGGTGCAGGGCGCGCAGTCGCACATCGACCTGAACGACGAGCAGACCGCGAACGTCAAGGCGATCATCGCCGCGACGAAGAAGGCCGGCCTGCCCGAGCGGGCCGCGGTCATCTCCATCGCCACCAGCCTGCAGGAGTCGAAGCTGGAGAACCTGGGCCACCTCGGCGACATGAACGACCATGACTCGCTGGGCCTGTTCCAGCAGCGCCCCTCCAGTGGTTGGGGCACACCGGAGCAGATCACCAACCCCGAGTACTCGACCACCGCGTTCCTCAAGGGTCTCAAGCAGGTCGACGGGTGGCAGGACATGGCGCTGACCGACGCCGCGCAGACCGTGCAGGTCTCCGCCTACCCGGACGCCTACGCCCAGTGGGAGCAGCAGGCCACCGACCTGGTCGCCCAGCACTGGAACAGCTGACCCAACCACACATTGACCGCTGGCCGGCACCCCAACCCGGGGTGCCGGCCAGCGGCGTACCCCTCGGGTTGTCAGTCCTTGGTGTGGTTGCGCGTGCGCAGGATGTCGATCAGCGCGGCGATCAGCGCGAGCGCGATGATCCCGGTGGCCAGCGTGAGTGAGTGTTCGAAGGCCTTGGTCCAGTTGCCGTGGTTGTCGGCCAGCGACGAGAAGAACATCGAGCCGACGGCGGCGATGCCGGCCGCGGCCCCGATCCGCTGACCGGTCTGGAGCATGCCGGCGCCGCTGCCCGCCTGGGGTACCGGCACCTGGGCGAGGGTGAGGGTCTGGTTGGGTGCGATCACCAGGCCGCTGCCGATACCCGCGACCAGCAGCGGAGCGGCGGTGACCCAGGGTGCTGGGGCGTCCGGCGCGAGACGCAGCGCGACCACCGTCGCGGCCAGCCCGATCACCACGCCGAGCAGGCCGATGGCGACGAGCGGTCGGCCGAAGCGGTTGACGATGCGTCCGCCCAGCGCGGAGGCCGCGGCCGAACCGAGGGCGAACGGCGTGATGGCGAGGCCGGCGACGAGCGCGCTGTAGCCCAGGCCGTTCTGCAGGAAGAGGGTGAAGATGAAGAAGATCGCGGTGAAACCACCGAAGTAGACCAGAGCGATGAGCGACCCCAGGGTGTACGACTGGAAGCTGAACAACCGCAGGTCGAACAACGGTTCGCGGTGCCGCGCGTACCACCGCTCCCAGAGCCCGAAGGCGACCAGCACCGCCATGCCGGCCGGGATGAGCGCCCACTTCCACGGGGTCCGCCACTGTTGCTCCTGCACCAGCGGCAGCAGGATCAGCACCACGCCCACGCCGAGCAGCAGGACGCCCACCGGGTCGAGTCGGCGCCGGTCCGGCTGGCCCTCGGGGCGGCCGGGAAGCAGGCGCCAGCCGAGGATCGCCGCGACGATGCCGACCGGCACGTTGACGAAGAAGACCCACCGCCACCCGTGTTCCTCACCGCCGATCGCGATGAGCAGACCGCCGAGCAGCGGCCCGACGGCTGTGGAGATACCGATTGTGGCGCCGAGCACCCCGAACGGGCGGGCCCGTTCCGGCCCCCGGAACAGTTGCTGGATCAGCCCGATCACCTGGGGGTTGACCACGCCGGCGGCGGCGCCTTGGAGCAGGCGGGCGATGACCAGCCACGTCGGGGAGGTGGCCAGACCGGCGAGGGCGCTGGTCACGGTGAACAGCGCGATGCCGAAGACGAACGCGTTGCGCCGGCCACGGGCGTCACCGAAGCGGCCGGCGGGCACGAGCACCAGGCCGAAGGTGAGCGCGTACCCCGAGAGGACCCACTGCAGGTCGCTGGGGGAGGCGTGCAGCGCACGGTCGATGGACGGCACGGCGACGTTGACGATGCTCACGTCGAGCAGCGTCATGAACGCGGCGACCAGCCCGACGCCGACGGCCTGCCAGCGTCGTCGGTTCTCCGCCGGGTCGACCGGCTGCGGCGAGAGCGCCGCTGTCATCGTGCCCCCCGTTGACCGTCGATCATCATCCCTGATCGCTACCCCGGTCAGCGGGGGGCGAATCGTCGAGGGCCGTACCGCGGGTCACGCCATCTGGCGGGCGCAGAACCGGGGCCCGAAGTCGAGGCCCGCCATCGGTGAGTCCTCGCGGTGCAGCAGGCCCTTCTCGGTGAGCAGGTGCAGCGGCGCGTCCAACTGCTCCGGTACCAGCCCGGACTCTTCGGCGATCATGTCCGGGTACGGCACCTCGCCGCGCGCTTCGAGTGCGGTGACCGCCTGGTACACCCGTTGCTCAATCTCCGACAGTTGCACCTGCTGCATGACATCCTCCTTCGGCTCGTCTGCCCCTGCGCAGACGGTTGCGCTGCGGCGCTTACCCCCTGGGTGACCGAAGATGCCCACCCGATCGGGCGGTCGGCGCGGGCCGCGGGATGCGCGGCGGCCGGGCCGGGCGGCCAGTGGTGCCCTAGGCTGCACCCGTGATCGTCTGGGATCTCGTCGTCGTCGGCGCCGGCCCCGCAGGCCTCTCCGCGGCCCATGCCGCCGCCCGCGCCGGCGTCCGTACCCTGGTTGTCGAGCGGGCCGAGCACCCGCGTTACAAGACCTGCGGCGGTGGCCTGATCGGCACCTCACTGGCCGCCGTGCGGGACCGGATCGAGGTGCCCGCGCACGACCGGGTGACCCGGGTGACCTTCACCCGCGACGGCCGCCGTGAGTTCACCCGCCGGCACGGCAGTCCGGTGGTGACCATGGTGCGCCGCGAGGAGTTCGACGACCGGCTGCGCGCGGCGGCGGTCGCCGCCGGCGCGCAGATGCGGGAGCGGGTGGCGGTCCGCGCGATCGAGCAGGACCCCGAGGTGGTACGCCTGCGGCTGGCCGACGGTACGTCGATCACGGCCCGCGCGGTGATCGGCGCGGACGGCTCCTCGGGGGTGACCGCCCGGCACGTGGGGGTCCGTTACCGGCAGGTGGACCTGGGGTTGGAGTTGGAGGTGCCGGTGCCGCCCGCGGAGCAGGAGCGGTGGCGGGGACGGCTGCTGCTGGACTGGGGCGAGATGCCGGGCTCGTACGCGTGGGTCTTTCCCAAGGGCGATCGGCTGACCGTCGGTGTGATCGCGGGCCGGGGTGCGGGGGAGGGGACGCGTGACTACCTGCGGCGGTTCGTCGACCGGTTGGGGCTGAGCGGGCTGCCGGCGGAGCACGACTCAGGTCACCTGACGCGCTGCCGTACCGAGGATTCGCCGTTGCGGCACGGCCGGGTGCTGGTCGTGGGGGACGCGGCCGGGCTGCTGGAGCCGTGGAGCCGGGAGGGCATCAGCTTCGCGCTGCGCTCCGGTGAACTGGCCGGGGCGGCGGTCGCCGACGGCGAGTTGGCCGGGTACGAGCGGGCGGTGGCCGAGCGCCTGGTGCCGTCGATGCGGGCGGGGTACCGCCTGCTGGAGCTTTTCACCCGCCGCCCGGAGGCGTTCCACGCCCTGTTGGCGACCCCGCCGGGGTGGAGGATGTTCGTCCAGTTCTGTCAGGGCCGGGCGAGCTTCGACGAGATGCTGGCACGCCGGTCGATACGTGCGGCGCTCGCGGTGCTCGACCGGCTACCTGTTCCTCGCCGCCGGCCTGCTCCGGCGCCAGTCCATCACCCAGGATCCTAGGATGCCTTACGGATGGTGACGGCCGTACCCGAACGTCAGGGAAATCGCGCCGACCGGACTGCTGGTGCGGGTCGCTCCGACCGTCACACAATGACGGGAGAGCAGGGGGTGCGCCGATGGCCGAGCAGCCGTTCACCGATGATGAGTACGCGTTCCTGCGCCACGTCCGGTTCGGGGAGCTGCCGCCCTCCGTCCGCCCCGAGGAGCGGGTGGAGCTGACCGAGACCGATCCGGGACGTGACCGCCCGGACAAGGCCGAGGACCCCATCCGCTGGAACGTGCAGGGCTGAGAACGCGGAACGGGCCGCAGGTGTCGCCACCCACGGCCCGTTCGCGGTGCGTACCGGTCCGCGACCGGCACCCCCCGGTCAGAAGACCGGCACGCCCTCGCGCACCAGCTGCCAGTTGGGCTGGAAGAAGTCGGCCGGGTCGATGGTCGCCTTGGCCTGCGCCCAGTCGATGAGCAGCTGGCGGATCTCCTGCTGCGCGTTGTAGACCTGGGTCTTCACGATGCCGGGGAAGTTGCCGCCGCCGCTGCGCCGGTAGTTGTTCACCGCCACCACGAACTGCGCGTTGTCCGCCACCGGGGTGTCGGTGCCGGGCAGCACCAGCCGGGTGATCCGCTGGCCGACCGGCTTGGAGATGTCGATGTCGTAGTCGACGCCGGAGAGCGCGTCGTAGTTGTAGTCCGGCACCGCCGGGTCGCTGATCTGCTCGGGGTCGACCGGGGCGCCCGGGGCGAGGGTGCGGAAGTACTTCGCCGAGTACTCCAGGTACGCCCGTACCTCCGCGCCGCTGAGCACGACGGCCTCGAGGGTGTTGTCGAAGACGTACAGCCCCGCCACGTCGCGGATCTTCACGTCCCCGGCCGGGAAGACCGCCGTGCGGCTGAACGGTGAGGCCTGCGACAGCACCGGCAGGTTCGCGTACTGCGTGCCAGCCAGTGCCGTGGTCACCGTCTCGGCCTGGACGTGGTTGATGAAGTCCACGATCGGGGTGTCCTTGTACCGCGACTCGACGGTGGACATCTCGACGGTGGCCTGGGCCACCACCTGGTTGACGTAGGCGATGGTCTTCTGGTGCTGGGCCCGTACGGCGGCGAGGACCTTCGGGTCCTCCACCACCGTGTTGGTGTTCAGCATGCTGGCCCGCTTGGTGGTGATCTTCCAGCGGCCGTGCTGGCGGGCGAGCGTGAAGTCCATCCGGGTGAGCCGCTGGCCCCACTTCGACGGCTCGGAGAGCAGCACCTGCTCGCCGGTCTTCTCGTTCGTGACGAACTTCTCCACGACCTCGTTGTGGGCGTGGCCGAAGAGGATCGCGTCGATCCCCGGCACCTGCTGGGCGATCAGCGCGACCGGGTTCTCGTTCGGCAGCTCCGGGCCGTAGCTGGAGGTGCCGCTGTCGCCGCCGTGCGCGGAGATCAGCACGAGATCGGCGCCACGGGCCCGCATGATCGGCACCCACTTCGCCGCTGTCGCGACCATGTCGTCGAAGCGCAGCTTGCCCTCGACGTTGCCCTTGTCCCAGATCGCCACACCGGGGTTGGTCAGGCCGAGGATGCCGACCCGCAGGGTCGGCGCGGCGAAGCCGAGGGAGACCTTCTTGATGACGTACGGCAGGAAGGCCGGCTTGCCGGTCTTCGCGTTGATCGCGTTCGCGGCGAGCGCCGGGAAGCCGAGCTGGCGGATCCACAGGTCCAGCAGCGGCAGGCCGTAGTTGAACTCGTGGTTGCCCAGCGTCACCGCGTCGTAGTCGATGATGTTCATCGCGCGGGCCATCGGGTGCTTCTCCCCGGTGGCGGTGATCGGCTCCTGCTTGGCGTAGTACGTGGCCAGTGGCGTGCCCTGGATGGTGTCGCCGGCGTCGAGCACCAGCGTCGCCTTGCCGCGCCGCTCGGCCCGGATCTGGTTGATCAGGGTGGCCAACTTCGCGACGCCGATGTCGTTCTGCTTGCTGTCGTCGTACTCGGCGTCCCGGTAGTAGTCCCAGTTGTAGACGTTGCCGTGGGTGTCCGACGTGCCCAGGAGGGTGAGGTCCCAGGTGCGTGACCGGGCCGCGCCGGCCGCCTGCGCGGGGGCGGCGGCGATCAGCGGGGCGGTCGCCGCCGCGGCCGCGGCGGCGAGCACCTGGCGACGCGACGGGCCGGAGGGAGAGGTCATGACGTGCCTTTCCATGGGGTGGACGCGCCTCGTGGGCGCCTCGCGCACCATAACCAGCAAGTGTCACTCATGCCACGCCAGCCCCACCGTTCCCGCCGATTCCCCCGCAACGGCCGGCCCGCTCAACGACCAGGGTCAGCGCGGCCAGGTGGCCAGGCGCTGCCGGACCCGGGCGACGTCCGCGGGGCCCAGGCCGTAGCGGCTGAAGCGTTGGTCGGGCAGCCGGTCCAGGTACCGTCCGGCGGCGCGTACGTCCGCCGGATCCAGCGCGGGGTCGACCTGCCGGGCCAGCTTCAGCAGCTCGGTCACGTCGTAGTGCTCCAAAGCCGCCGCCACGTCGATGAAGTCACGAACCTCCCGCCGGTTGACCAACGCCGCGATCTTGTTGGCGACCAGGTCACGGACGTCCATCACCGGACCGAGGTCCATCACCACCGGGCTCTGCTGCCGGTCGAGGCGGGCCAGGCTGAGCCGGATCTGCCGCCCGTCGCGACTCACCACGAAGTCCTTCATGTCCCGCCCGTACCCGTCGAACAGGTAGGCGAGGTCGCTGTCCGGGTCGGCGTCGGTGACCGTGAACCCTGCCCGCTCCAGCGCGACGCGTACCCCGGCGGAGGCTGCCGCGGCGGCGCCCTCCACGTCGGCGAAGAGGTCCACGTCCTCGGTGGGGCGGGCGACCAGCCCGTGCGCGGCCCAGGCCACCCCGCCGCCCAACACGAACCGGTGCGGGCCGGCCGCGGCGAGCGCCACCCGCGCCACCTCGCGGTAGAACTCGTGCAGGTGTGGTGCGATCACGCCGCGCGCAGGCCCCGGTGCCGGCTCTCCCACGCCTGACGTACGCCCCGGGGCAGGTTCAGCAGCCGCCACACCCGGCGCAACGTCCGCCCGTTGATCAGGACGCGCAGGTCTTCGGCGCGGGTGGTCTCCCGCAGCACGTTCTCGTACATCCAGAGCAGCTGGTCGGGGTCGCCGAGGTCGAAGGTGCGCTCGGCGTTCCACATCAGCCGTACCGGTAGCTCCACCACGCCCCGGGTGGGACCGGCCAGCTCGACGAGCGTCCGCGCCACCACGGCAGGGCGACCCGGGCGGGCCAGGAAGGCCACGCCGGTCGTGGTGGGGGAGACGGCCTGCATGGTGTCAGGGTAACGCTCGCGGGTGCTGGTGTCGCTCACGGCGTTCTCTCCGCTGTTGTCGGCGTGGCTGTTGCGGGTGCGTGGGCTGTCGGGATCGTCGGCAGTTCTCCACCTTTGGGCCGGTGGTGGTCGGGGTCGCCGTGGTGTGCCGGGTTGGTGCGGGGTGGGGCCCGCCGTGCCCGGCTTCGGGCGGTCAGGCTTGATCCCTACGCCGGGCACGGCGGGCCCCACACCGTCGGTGGTCGCCGTGCGTCGTGACCCCTGCGCTGTGTGACGGACCAACCCGTCGGCGAGGTGGCGGGGTCCGATCGGTCCCCGGTGGGTGCCTTCGTTCGCGCTGATCGACTCTGTGTCGGCGATGTCGGGGTGTCCCGGGCGACCTGATAGCCCGATATCGGCGATACCGAGTCGATCACCCCCAGCCAGCCGAACTGGCGGCGCGACCGCCGGCGAACTGCGCGTCGAATGTCCGGTATCGGGGTTTCTGGGCTGTGACCGGGCGCATCCGTGGGCCGGAATCATGGCGAGCCGGGGGTCGTTACACACCCTGACGATCGCAGCACCACCGGCCCGCCCCCCGCAGGATGGGGATGGCAGCCAGACCAGGGTGCTGAGCCAACCCCGGAATGAGCCCGGCCCGGCGGTCGTTACACACAGACCCGGCGCCACGAGCCCCCGCCCGTAGGCCGCCGACCTTGAAGACTTTCCCCCTGTAGTTGTTGAAAGCGCCCGACGAGGTGCTCGCACCCTGCGCCGTTTCCCCCGGATCGCCAGCGCGGGTGTCTACCCCCGTGAAGGAGCTGACCCCCTCATGAACACGATCATTCGTAAGAGCATGCTGTCTGTTGCTGGTCTCGCGTTCGCCGGTGGTGTGTTCGCCGGTCCGATCGCCGCGCACGCCGCCCCCGCAGTGGACGGCAAGCCCGCCGCCGTGGCGGTGGCCAAGGTGCAGGGCGCGCAGTCGCACATCGACCTGAACGACGAGCAGACCGCGAACGTCAAGGCGATCATCGCCGCGACGAAGAAGGCCGGTCTGCCCGAGCGGGCCGCGGTCATCTCGATCGCGACGAGCCTGCAGGAGTCGAAGCTGGAGAACCTGGGCCACCTCGGCGACATGAACGATCATGACTCGCTGGGCCTGTTCCAGCAGCGCCCGTCCAGTGGTTGGGGCACGCCGGAGCAGATCACCGACCCGGAGTACTCGACCACCGCGTTCCTCAAGGGTCTCAAGCAGGTTGACGGGTGGCAGGACATGGCGTTGACCGACGCCGCGCAGACCGTGCAGGTCTCGGCCTACCCGGATGCCTATGCCCAGTGGGAGCAGCAGGCCACCGACCTGGTCGCCCAGCACTGGAACAGCTGACCCCAGCACACACGCTGACCGCTGGCCGGCACCCCACCCCGGGGTGCCGGCCAGCGGCATGTCTGGACCGGCGCGAGCGCCGGCGACGGGCGGGGAATGACACCGGCCGGCGGCGGGTTGTGGACAGTGTCGGTGTGATCCAGTGTCCCCGGGCCTCACCTAATATTGCCGTCGCGGAACACCGTTCGGCTGGAGCCGCGACGCGCCACTCGCCGAGAGGCGACCTGCACACCGACACCAGCGCCGCCCCCGGCCCACCAGCCGGGGGCGGCGCTGTCTGCGTCATCTGCCGGTTCCTCGGTTCGCGAACATGCCTCGGTTGACCTATGTTCATGGGGTCGCTCGCGTGCGAGGGGGTGTCGGGGATGGGTCTGCGGACCTTTATCGAGGGTTGGCCGGTCTACCGGCAGCTCACCGGCACGGACCCGCTGGGTCGGGGTGCCGCGGCGCAGTCTGCCCGTTCAGCGGAGTTGACCGCCCGCACCGAGGACGCCGACAGTGTCGCTCGCTCGGTCTGCCCGTACTGCGCGGTGGGGTGCGGTCAGCGGGTGTTCGTCAAGGACGGTCAGGTCAGCCAGATCGAGGGCGACCCGGACAGCCCGATCTCGCGGGGCCGGCTCTGCCCGAAGGGCGCGGCCAGCAAGAGCCTGGTGACCAGCCCCTTGCGGCAGACGAAGGTTCGCTACCGTCGGCCGTACTCGACGCAGTGGGAGGATCTGGAACTCGACACCGCGGTCGACATGATCGCCGACCGGATGCTCGCCGCCCGCGAGCAGACCTGGGAGGACGTCGACGGCGAGGGCCGGCCGCTCAACCGGACGCTGGGCATCTCCAGTCTGGGTGGGGCGACGCTGGACAACGAGGAGAACTACCTCATCAAGAAGTTGTTCACCGCGATGGGGGCTCTCCAGATCGAGAACCAGGCCCGTATTTGACACTCCGCCACCGTCCCCGGTCTGGGGGCCAGCTTCGGTCGTGGCGGTGCGACGGATTTTCAGCAGGACATCGCCAACGCTGACGTCATCGTCATTCAGGGTTCGAACATGGCCGAGGCGCATCCGGTGGGCTTCCAGTGGGTGATGGAGGCGAAGCGTCGGGGCGCGAAGGTCTTCCACGTCGACCCGCGGTTCACCCGGACCAGCGCGGTGGCCGACAGCTACCTGCCGATCCGGGCGGGCACCGACATCGCCCTGCTGGGCGGGGTGGTGCGCTACATCCTGGACAACGAGTTGGACTTCCGGGAGTACGTGCTGTCGTACACCAACGCGGCGACGATCGTCAGCGAGGAGTTCACCGACACCGAGGACGGCGACGGGTTCTTCTCCGGCTTCGACCCGGCGACCGGCAGCTACGTGCAGGACAGCTGGCAGTACGAGGGGCACGAGGGCTCTTCGGGCAGCGGGCACACCGCCAAGGAGCGGGACAGCGCCGCCGGCCTGGAGCACGAGTCGCACGGCGCGGAGGTGGGCGGGCAGACCCGCCGCGACGAGACGTTGCAACATCCGCGCTGCGTCTACCAGATCCTCAAGCGGCACTTTTCCCGCTACACGCCGGAGATGGTGGAGCGGGTCTGTGGCATCTCGCAGGAGAAGTTCCTGGAGCTGGCCCAGGCGTGGACGCAGAACTCCGGCCGGGAACGCACAGGCATGCTGATCTACTCGGTCGGTTGGACGCAGCACAGCGTCGGGGTGCAGTACATCCGCACGGGCGCGATCATCCAACTGCTGCTGGGCAACATGGGTCGGCCGGGTGGTGGAGTCATGGCGTTGCGCGGGCACGCCAGCATCCAGGGTTCGACGGACATCCCGACGCTGTTCAACCTGCTGCCCGGTTACCTGCCGATGCCACATCACTCCGACCACCCGACGTTCGACGAGTGGGTGGACAGCATCCGGCACCCGGGGCAGAAGGGCTTCTGGGGCAACGCCCGGTCGTTCGCCGCCAGCCTGCTCAAGGCGTACTGGGGGGACGCGGCGACGCCGGAGAACGACTTCTGCTACGGCTACCTGCCCCGGATGACCGGCGATCACGGCACGTACCGGCAGGTGCTGAACATGATCGACGGGAAGATTAAGGGGTACTTCCTGCTCGGGCAGAATCCGGCGGTGGGTTCGGCGCACGGCCGCGCCCAGCGCCTCGGCATGGCGAACCTGGACTGGTTGGTGGTCCGGGACCTGTTCATGATCGAGAGCGCCACGTTCTGGCAGAACGGGCCCGAGGTGGCCACCGGCGAGATCGTGCCGGAAGAGTGCCGTACCGAGGTGTTCTTCCTGCCGGCTGCCTCGCATGTGGAGAAGGAGGGCAGCTTCACCCAGACGCAGCGGTTGCTGCAGTGGCGGGAGAAGGCCGTCGAACCACCGGGCGACGCCCGTTCCGAGCTGTGGTTCTTCTACCACCTCGGCCGCAAGTTGCGGGAGAAGCTGGCCGGGTCGGACCTGCCACGCGACCGGGCGCTGCTCGACCTCACCTGGGACTACCCGACGCACGGCCCGCACGCCGAGCCGAGCGGCGAATCGGTGCTGCGCGAAATCAACGGGTACGACGTGTCGACCGGCCACCCACTGTCCTCGTTCGGCGAGGCCCGCGCCGACGGCTCCACCGCGATCGGCTGCTGGATCTACACCGGTGTGTACGCGGACGGCGTGAACCAGGCGGCCCGGCGCAAGTCGCGGCATGAGCAGGACTGGGTGGCCGCGGAGTGGGGTTGGGCGTGGCCGGCGAACCGGCGCATCCTCTACAACCGGGCGTCGGCCGACCCGGACGGCAATCCGTGGAGCGAGCGCAAGAAGTACGTCTGGTGGGACCCGGACAAGGCCGAATGGACCGGCTACGACGTGCCGGACTTCGAGAAGACCAAACCACCGTCGTACCGGCCGCCACCGGGTGCGTCCGGCACCGAGGGCATCGCGGGCGACGATCCGTTCGTCATGCAGGGCGACGGCAAGGGCTGGCTGTACGCGCCAAGCGGAGTCCTGGACGGGCCGATGCCGACGCACTACGAGCCGGTCGAGTCGCCGGTGCGTAATCCGCTCTACCGGCAGCAGGCCAACCCGACCCGCAAGATGTACGCCCATCCGGTCAACTCGGTGAACCCGAGCCCGCCGCAGGAGCACAGTCAGGTCTTTCCGTACGTGTTCACGGTCAGCCGGCTCACCGAGCACCACACCGCCGGCGGGATGAGCCGGACGGTCCGTCCGCTGGCCGAGCTGCAGCCGGAGATGTTCGTCGAGGTGTCGCCGGAGTTGGCCGTCGAGGTCGGACTGGCGCATCTGGGCTGGGCCCACCTGGTCAGCGGCCGTGCGGTGATCGAGGCCAAGGTGCTGGTGACGGACCGGCTCACGCCGTTGCGGGTGGACGGGCGGATCATCCATCAGGTGTGGTTGCCGTACCACTTCGGCTTCGAGGGCCTGGTGACCGGCGACTCGGCGAACGACCTGTTCGGGATCAGCCTCGATCCGAACGTCCTGATCCAGGAGAGCAAGGTCGGCACCTGCGACGTCCGGCCCGGCCGCCGGCCCACCGGCCCGGACCTGCTCGACCTGGTGGCCGAGTATCAGCGGCGCTCGGGAATCACGCCGGGCCGGAACGCCCCGGCCATCACCACCGACAGCGATGGGGAGGGGCGCGGTGATTCCTGATCCGAACAGCCTGTACGGCCCGCTGGATCCGGCACCGGACGCCGGTTGGTCGACCGCGCCGCCCCGGATGGGGTTCTTCACCGACACGAGCGTCTGCATCGGCTGCAAGGCGTGCGAGGTGGCCTGCAAGGAGTGGAACGGGGTGCCCGGCTCCGGCCTGGACCTGCTGGGCATGTCGTACGACAACACCGGCGCGCTGACCGCGAACTCGTGGCGGCACGTCGCGTTCGTCGAGCAGCCTCGCCCGGCCGGCCACCGGGGCACGACGGCCGCGGATGGGCCGGCCGACGTGCTCGGCACCCCGAGCGCCGCCGGAGGCGGTGGCTCGGGGCCGGAGTTCCTCGGGATGCCGGGTGCGCAGCCGCCGGGTCGGGGTACGGGCGTGGAGGAGCGTACGGATTTTCGTTGGTTGATGATGTCGGACGTGTGTAAGCACTGCACGCATGCGGCGTGTCTGGATGTGTGTCCGACGGGTTCGTTGTTCCGTACGGAGTTCGGCACGGTGGTGGTGCAGGAGGACATCTGTAACGGGTGTGGGTACTGCATTTCGGCGTGCCCGTATGGGGTGATCGATCAGCGTAAGGATGATGGTCGGGCGTGGAAGTGCACGTTGTGTTATGACCGGCTCGGGGTGGGGATGACGCCGGCGTGTGCGCAGGCGTGTCCGACGGAGTCGATCCAGTACGGGGAGTTGGACGAGTTGCGGGAGCGGGCCGCGGCGCGGGTGGCGAAGTTGCACGAGCGGGGGGTGCCCGAGGCGCGGTTGTACGGACACGACCCGAACGACGGGGTCGGTGGTGACGGAGCGTTCTTCCTGCTGCTGGATGAGCCGGAGGTGTACGGCCTGCCGCCGGACCCGATCGTGACCACCCGCGACCTGCCCGCCATGTGGAAACGCGCCGGCCTCGCGGCCCTGGCCATGGCGGCGGCCACCGTCGCCGCGTTCGTCGGAGGTTCCTCGTGAGTGCGCACCACCCGGAGGTGGGCGACGTGTTCCGCCGCTTCCGTGACCGGCTGGCTGCCGAGGGCGGCGAGCGGCTGGACAGCCCGGCACGGTCCGAGGCGAACATCCATGGCGGACCGGCAGGCGCCGACGTCACCCCGCAGCCGCGGCGGAATGCCGAGCACAAGGGCCGGCGCGGTGGTCGCCGCGGTGGTGGCGAGGAGCTGCGGGTGCCGGAGGCCGAGTTCACCTCGTACTACGGCCGGCCGGTCCTGAAGGCGCCGGTCTGGAAGTGGGACATCGCCGCGTACCTGTTCACCGGCGGGCTGGCAGCCGGTTCGTCGCTGCTCGCCGCGGGTGGGCAGCTCACCGGCCGACCGGTGCTGCGCCGGGCCGGCCGGGTCACCGCGCTGGCCGCCGTCAGCGCCAGCGCCGTCTTCCTGGTCCGGGACCTGGGCCGGCCGGCCCGGTTCCACCACATGCTGCGGATCGCCAAGCCGACCTCGCCGATGTCGATGGGCACCTGGATCCTGACGGCCTTCGGGCCGGCGGCCGGGGTCGCCGCGATCGCCGAGGCCGCCGGCTGGCTGCCCCGGCGTGGGCTGCTCGGACTGGCCCGCCGGGCGTTGCCGCCAGTCGGGCACGCCGCCGGGCTGCTCGCCGCCGGCACCGCGCCCGCGCTGGCCACGTACACCGGGGTGCTGCTCGCCGACACGGCCGTGCCGTCGTGGCATGAGGCGTACCCGGAGCTGCCTGTCATCTTCGCGGGCAGCGCCCTGGCCAGCGGCGCCGGCGTGGGTCTGCTCGCCGCGCCGCCGGCCGAGGCCGGGCCGGCCCGCCGGATGGCGGTGGCCGGAGCGGCCCTGGAACTGTACGGCGCGCACCGGGTGGAGACCCGCCTCGGCCTGCTCAGCGAGCCCTACCGGCGGGGCCGGCCGGGTCGTCTGCTGCGCGCCGGTCGGCTGCTGACGGCGGCCGGGGTGGCCGGCGCGCTGCTCGGGCGGCGCAGCCGGGTGGCCGGTGCGTTCTCCGGCGCCGCGCTGCTGGCCGCCTCCGTGGCGACCCGGTTCGGCATCTTCTACGGCGGCGTCGCGTCCGCCCGCGACCCCCGCTACACCGTGGTGCCGCAGCGCGAGCGGCTCGAAGCCCGCCGGACCGAGGGCGGATCTGTCACCTGACCGGGCGGCACGGCCCGTGCTGTGATCGAATGTCCGATGGAGGCGTTCAGGCGGCTGGTGCCCCTCCCGGTCTTCAAAACCGGTGTGGTCCGGGACCCGGGCCAGGCGGGTTCGATTCCCGTCCGCTTCCGCCAAACAGGCGGCAGGAGATGACGCGATGGGTGACGGCCCGGTGGACCCGCGGCGCCGGGTGCCCCGCACCGACACGTTGCTCGCCGACCCGCGGCTGGCCGCGGCCACCGCGACGCTCGGGCGGGACCGGGTGAAGGCGGTCGTCAGCCGGGCGCAGGAGCAGGCGCGCCGCGGCGAGATCGGCCCCGACGAGGTCCGTGATGCGGCCGTCGCCGCGCTACCCGCGCCAGGCCCCCGCGCGGTGCTCAACGCCACAGGTGTCGTGCTGCACACCAACCTGGGTCGGGCGCCGTTGTCGCCCACCGCTGTCGCCGCGGTCGTGGCCGCCGCCGGGCACACCGATGTGGAGCTGGACCTGAGCACCGGGCGGCGGGCCCGCCGCGGCCGCGACGCGCTCGACGCGCTGGCCGCTGCCGTACCGGACGCGGGCGCGGTGCACGTGGTCAACAACGGCGCGGCCGCCCTGGTGCTGGCCGCCACCGCGCTGGCCGCCGGCCGGGAGATCGTGGTCAGCCGGGGCGAGCTGGTCGAGATCGGCGACGGTTTCCGCCTGCCGGACCTGCTGGAGAGCACCGGCGCCCGGCTGCGGGAGGTGGGCACCACCAACCGCACCTCCCTCGCCGACTACGCCGCCGCGCTCGGCCCGCGGACCGGCTTCGTGCTCAAGGTGCACCCGTCGAACTTCCAGGTCACCGGCTTCACCTCGGCCACCCCGGTACGGCAGCTGGCCACCCTGGGCGTGCCGGTGGTCGCCGACATCGGCTCGGGGCTGCTCGCTCCGGATCCACTGCTGCCCGACGAGCCCGACGCGGCCGGCACCCTGCGCGCCGGCGCGACGCTTGTCACCGCCAGCGGTGACAAGCTGCTCGGCGGTCCGCAGGCGGGGCTGCTGCTCGGCGACGCCGAGCTGGTCGACCGGCTGCGCCGCCATCCGCTGGCCCGGGCGCTGCGCGTGGACAAACTCACCCTGGCCGCGCTGGCCGCCACCCTGCAGAGCCCCGACACGCCCACCCGGACCGCGCTGCACGCCGATCCGGGCGTCCTGCGTGAGCGGGTGGAGCGGCTGCGCGACCGTCTCGGCGCGGACGGCCGCAAGGCGGAGGTGGTGCCGGCCGTCGCCGTGGTCGGCGGCGGCGGCGCCCCCGGGGTGGAGCTGGACTCCTGGGCGCTGAGCCTGCCCGAGCGGTACGCCGCGCCGCTGCGCACCGGCGAGCAGCCGGTGCTCGGCCGGGTGGTGCGGGGCCGGCTCCTGCTCGACCTGCGCTGCGTACCCGCCGCGGATGACGAGGCGGTCCGGGCAGCCGTGCTGCGCGTACCCGGAGACGATTGACCGTGTTCGTCGTCGCCACCGCCGGGCACGTCGACCACGGCAAGTCGACCCTGGTCCGCGCGTTGACCGGAATGGAGCCCGACCGGTGGGCCGAGGAACGCCGCCGGGGAATGACCATCGACCTGGGCTTCGCCTGGACGACCCTGCCGTCCGGCGGCACTGTCGCGTTCGTCGACGTACCCGGGCACGAACGGTTCGTGCCGAACATGCTCGCCGGGGTCGGCCCGGTGCCGGCGGCGCTGATCGTGGTCGCCGCCGACGAGGGGTGGATGCCGCAGTCCGCCGAGCACCTGGCGGCGCTGGACGCGCTCGGTGTCGCGTACGGCCTGCTGGCGGTGACCCGCGCGGACCTGGCCGATCCGGGTCCCGCGGCGGCCCGGGCCCGGGCCGAGATCGCGGCGACGAGTCTCGGCACGGTGGAGACGGTGGCGGTCAGCGGGCTGACCGGCGCCGGCCTGCCGGAGCTGCGCGCCGCCCTGGACCGGCTCGCCGCCGGCCTGCCGGCCCCCATCGTGGACGATCCGGTCCGGCTGTGGGTCGATCGCAGCTTCACCGTGCGGGGCAGCGGCACAGTGGTCACCGGCACCCTCGGCGCCGGCCGGTTGCGGGTCGGCGACGAGTTGGAGTTGGCCGGCAGCGACGAACGGGTCCGGGTACGCGGCCTGCACTCGCTCGGTCAGGCCCGGTCCGAGGTGGCGGCGGTGGGCCGGGTGGCTGTCAACCTGCGCGGTACGCCCCGTGACCGGCTCGGCCGCGGCGACGCGTTGCTCGCCCCGGGCCGGTTCCACCGCAGCGACCTCATTGACGTCCGGCTCACCGGCGACCCGGCAGGTGATCTGCCGGCCACCCTCACCCTGCATGTGGGGTCGGCGGCGGTGCCGGTACGGGTCCGCCCGCTCGGCGCGGACACCGTGCGGCTCCGGCTGGCCCGCCCGCTGCCGCTGCTGGTCGGCGACCGGGCGCTGCTGCGCGATCCGGGCCGGCACCACGTGGCCGGTGGGGTGCGGGTGCTGGACGTGGCCCCGCCGCCGTTGGCCCGCCGGGGCGCCGCCGCCGCCCGCGCCAAGGTCCTCGCCGACCTGGACGGCCGACCCGACCTGGCCGGCGAACTGCGCCGCCGCCGTCTGGTCCGGGCCGGCACGCTGGTCCGGATGGGCGTACCGGTGCACGCCGCCCCGGTGGCGGGTGACTGGCTGGCCGATCCCGGGCACTGGCGGCGGCTCGGCGACCAGTTGACCGAGGAGGTCGCCCGGTACGCCCGGGAGCATCCGCTGGAGCCGGGAATGCCGGTGGACGCCCTGCGCCAGCGTCTCGCCCTGCCTGACCGGGTGCTCGTCGAGGCGCTGGTCCGGCCGCCGCTGCGGATCCACGCCGGCCGGGTCGGCGCGGCGAGCGCCGGCGTACTGCCCGAGCCGGTGGCCCGGGCCGTGCAGCGGGTCCGCGCCGAGTACGCCGACCGACCGTTCCGCGCCCCGGAAGCCGATCGCCTCGTGGATCTGGGCCTGGGCGCCCGGGAGATCGGGGCCGCGGTGCGCGCCGGTGCGCTGCTGCGGTTGGCCGACAGCGTGGTGCTGCTCCCCGACGCGCTCGACGACGCGGTGCGGGTGCTGGCCGGGCTGCCTCAGCCGTTCACCCTGTCGGCGGCCCGGCAGGCGTTGGACACCACCCGCCGGGTGGCGGTGCCGCTGCTGGAGCTGCTCGACCGGCGAGGTGCGACGCGCCGGCTGCCCGACGACGCCCGGATCGTCGTCCTCAACGGTGACGGGATGATCGAAGTGTCCGGGCCAATGGGCCTCCCGGGCGGCGGTGCTCACCTACGGTGACGCCATGGACCCTTCGGCGGTCTGGCGGGATCGGCAGCACCGGTGGCGGATCGAGGCGTACCGCGCCCCGGACCTGCGGTTCGCCATCTACGCCACCAACGGCCCCACCGAGTCCGCCCCGCTCTGGCTGTTCGGCATGTCGGCGCTGGCACGGTGGCTGATGACCCACGCCATCTCCCTGGACGACCTGGAGACCGACTGAGCGGAGGGCCGGCCAACCGGAACCGGACCCACGGTCGGCCCGGCTGCGGTTGAGTGGCCTGAGGCGGCGGACGGGGGTACGCGATGGGCGCTCAGCTCGGGCAGTTGGTGCTGGTGGCCGTGCTGGTGCTGGTCAACGCCGCGCTCTCCGGCAGTGAGATGGCGTTGGTGACGCTGCGCGAGGGGCAGCTGCGGCGGCTGGGCCGGCGGACCCGCGCGGGCGACCGGTTGGTGCGGCTCTCCCGCGACCCGAACCGTTATCTGGCCACCATCCAGCTCGGCATCACCCTGGCCGGGTTCCTCGCGTCCGCGGCGGCCGCGGTGTCGCTGGCCGAGCCGCTGGTCGCCCCGCTCGGTTTTCTCGGCGCGGCGGCCCGCCCCACCGCGG
The DNA here is from genome assembly GCF_900091455.1 of Micromonospora coriariae. Classification (NCBI taxonomy): domain Bacteria; kingdom Bacillati; phylum Actinomycetota; class Actinomycetes; order Micromonosporales; family Micromonosporaceae; genus Micromonospora; species Micromonospora coriariae. The sequence goes on from NZ_LT607412.1 coordinate 6,056,564, forward strand.
TGGTGCTGGTGACGGTGGCGCTGACCTTCGTCACGCTGGTGATCGGCGAGCTGGCCCCCAAGCGGTTGGCCATGCAGCGGGCGGAACGCTGGGCGCTGCTCAGCGCCGGTCCGCTGGACCTGCTCGCCCGACTGTCCCGGCCGGCGGTGTGGCTGCTCAGCCGAACCACCGACGCCGTGGTCCGGCTCGCCGGCGGCAATCCGAAGGCCAGTCGGGAGGAGACCACCGAGGAGGAGCTGCGGGAGATGCTGGTCAGTCAGCGTGGCCTGTCGGCCCAGCAGCGGGAGATCCTCACCGGCGCGTTCGACATCGCCGGGCGGACGCTGCGGGAGATCCTGGTGGCCCGGCGGGAGGTGACCACACTGCCGGCCGGCCTGGCCGCCGGCGAGGGGGTCCGACGGCTCGCCGTCGCCGGACGGTCCCGCGCGCCGGTCACCGGTCCCGGTGGCCTGGACGAGGTGATCGGTGTGGTGCACATCCGTGACCTGGTGCGGGCCGGCGACGGCACGGTGGGGGAGCGGGCCCGCCCGCCGTTGCTGCTGCCGGTCACGCTGCCGGTCGCCGACGCGCTGCGCCAGCTTCGTCTGGAGCACCAGCAGCTGGCTCTGGTGGTCGACGAACACGGCGGCATCGACGGCATGGTCACCCTGGAGGACCTGCTGGCGGAGGTCGTCGGCGAGTTGTACGACGAGACCGACCGGGACGTGCGCGAAGTCGTGCGCGAGCCGGACGGGTCGCTGCTGGTGCCCGGTGACTTCCCGTTGCACGACCTGCCCGACCTGGGGGTGCGGTTGAATTTCCCGCTGTCGCGGGAGTACACGACGGTCGCCGGGTTGGTGCTGGCCCGGCTGCGTCACCTGCCAGGCGAGCCGGGGGAGTGCATTCGGCTGCCCGGGCTGACCCTGGAGGTGGTGGAGGTCGCCGACCGGGCGGTCCGTCGCGTGCGGCTGCGCGGGTTCACCGCCGACACCTGACCGGCCGGCGTTCCGGAATGCCACCCGGACGGGGGACAGGCCCGCCAAATCCGCCCAGGGCGGATGTTTCCCGCATATGGTGCGATACGTGAAGGACCGAGGGTTTCGTACGTTCGTCACGGTGCTGGCCGGCCTCGCGGTGATCTACTTCGGCACCGCCGGCCGCAGCCCCGAGGAGGGCCGGGGTATCTCCGGCGGGCTGGTGGTTCTGGCGCTGCTCGCCGCGCTGCTGGTGTGGCACCTGACCCGGCCGGGCGACAAGACGGTGAAGTGATCGGTTCAACGGGCGGCGCGGGTGACCTCACCGGCGGACTCCTCGCCGAGCGCCACCCGTACCAGCGCCGAGGCGAGCCGCCCGAAGTCCGGCTCGTCGACCAGCCCGGCCAGCCCGTCCGGTGAGCCCGGCAGGCCCAGGCGTTTCGCCCCGGCCAACGCCCGGCGGTCGGCGTACGGGCGCAGGTCGGACCAGACCGTCTGCGCCTCCCGCAGGTAGATGTCCGCACCGGTGGGTCCGATGCCGGGAAACTCGGTGAGCCGGCGGCGCAGTCCGGCCGGGTCACTCCGGGCCTCCCTGTGCAGCCGACGCAGGTCGCCGTGCCAGCGGTCCAGGCACAGCCGGGCGCCGGTGCCGAGCATGGTGGCCGTCCGCTCGTCGTAACGGCGGTAGTGGCCCCGGCCCAGCGCGTCGACCCGCTGTTGCCAGCTGGCGGCCTCCATCGCCTGCGGCGTGCGGTAGCCGGCGGCGAACAGCTCCCGCGCGGCGTCCACCGCCACGCAGGCCCGGATCCGGGTGCTCAACAGCGTGGCGAGCACCAGCAGCTGGTACAGCGGCCCGGGTCGGTCGGAGAGCCGGATGCCGGCCTCCTCCGCGTAGGTGCGGCTGCTCCGTTCCAGCAGCACCTGTGCCACGGTTCGGTCGTTGCCCACGTCCGGTGCGTACCCGCCACCGCGCCGCCTAGCCCTCCCGCCGGTGAGCGGGTCCGGAATGCCGCCGGGTCGGGCGGGTATGCCTGCGGTGGAGGCGGTCACATGCCGCCTGCCGTACCCGGAGGGAGACACCCGTGGTCAACCCGCAGCAGGAGGAGTTCCGCCGTAACGCCAAGGGAGCCACCAGTCAGGACAGCAAGGGGCCCACGCCGACGGGGCACCCGCTCAACCGTGGTTCGTCTCGCGGAGACGAGGGTCGGCCGGTGCCCAAGGGCCAGGTGTCGCCGTACGGGCCGACCGGTGAGCCGGTCGCCGAGGACGACAGCGACAACCGGGTCTAACGATCACGGCGTCGTGGCCGTCGCAACCTGTTCCAGGTGGCGGCGGCCACCAGTCCGTACGCCAGGTGGGGCACGATGTCGGAGATCCAGTCGGCGCGCCGCCAGGTGCGCGGGTCGCTGATCCCCAGCGCGGTGATGGACCCGTCGGTCATCGTCATCACGCCGGCGCCGAGCACGCCGGTGGCCATCGGCAGCGGTTGCCGCCGGCCCCGGGCGTAGAGCGCGAACCCGACCCCGGCGGCGATGCCGAGGCCGTAGCCGACCAGGGCCCCGAGGCCCGAGCGGCGGTTCGCCGCCGGGGCCCCGGACCCCAGGTCCACGTGGGCGATCCGGGCGAGCCGGTCGACGGTCTCCTCCGGGGTGCTGCTCGCCGGCCGGGCCCGCAGGACAATGTCCAGGTAGCTGACCACGTTGAGTGCGGTGCTGCCGACGGCGCCCGCGATGGCGCCGTCGGCCAGGTCGGCCCTCCTCACTTCGGGTCGCCTGGTTCGCGCTCACTCTTGGGGCCGTACGTGCGCTCGCCGCGCACCACACCCCGTTGACCGCGATCCTCCTGCAGGATCCGGTTGGCGACCTGATTGGCCTTGCCGTCGGGGACCCGTCGTCCGGAATCGTCGATCGCGTTGCGCATCCGCGCCCGCTGCTTGTCGTAGGCGTTACTGCCCGGCCGTGGTCCTGGCATCTGCTGCCTCCTTCGTCGCCGTTGGCGTACCGCGGCCGTCTACCCGTCTGGCGGCGGACCAACCCCGGGTTTCAGCGGGGGCCGCGCACCACCGCGACGGGGCACCGGGCGTGGTGCAGCACCGACTGGCTCACCGACCCCAGCAGCAACCCGGTCACCTCGCCGCGCCCCTGCCCGCCGACGACCACCAACTGGGCGGAGCCGGACGCCTCGGCGAGCACAGCGCCGGCCCTGCCGTGCACCGCCCGCCAGGTCAGCCGCAGCCCGGGACAGCGGTCGGTCAGGCCGGCCAGCGACTCGGCGAGCATCTGTTCCTCGGCGCCCTGCAGCCGCGCCTCGTCGTACACCAGGGGTTGCATGTCTCCCGGGCCGGTGCTGGGCGGATGCCGGTAGGCGTACACCGCCAACAGCGGCACGCCGCGCGCCACGGCGGCCTCGGCGGCGAACTCGGCGGCGAGCCGCGACGCCGCCGAACCGTCCATGCCCACCAGCACCGGCTCGCCCGGACGTTCCGCGCCGCGGGCCACCAGCACCGGGCAGTCGGCGTACGCGGCGACCTGCACCGCCACCGAGCCGACCACCAGCGAGGCGAAGCCGCCCAGCCCTCGGTCGCCGAGCACGATGAGCGCGGCGGTGGGGGATTCGCCGACCAGTACCGCGGCGGCCTCGCCGTCGATGATCTCGCCGGAGACCGACAGTCCGGGTGCGGTGGCCTGGGCCTCGGCCACCGCGGCGGCGACGAGTTCCTCGGCCTGGTGGCGCAGCCCACCGCCGGGCGGGGCGTCCGGTGCGGGGGAGACCGGCACGTGCAGCAGTGGCCAGATGAACCCGTGCACCACGCGCAGCGGCCGGTGCCGACGGGCGGCCTCGGTGGCGGCGAGACGGACGGCGCGCAGGGACGGCTCCGAGCCGTCCACGCCGACCACCACCGCCGCGCTGTGCGCCGAGTTCACCGGGTCACCTCCCGCCGGGGCCAGTATCGCGGCCGGCGACGGCCTGGCGGAGCGATACCGCCCAGAGCGTCCGGGTCGGTACGCTGGCGACGACCAGCCGGAGGGAGCGTCGTCGATGGGTGAACCGGACCAGCCGAGCACGGCCCGCATGATCGACTTCTGGCTCGGCGGGGACCACCACTTCCCCGTCGACGTGGCCGCCGCGACCGCGTTCGAGCAGGCCTACGGGCCGTGCGCGCCGGTGTTCCGGGAGCTGCGGGCCTTCCTCGGTCGGGCGGTGCGGGCCATCGCCGGGCAGGGCGTCGACGGGTTCCTGGTCTTCGGCGCGGGAGTGCCCACGATGGACAACGTGCACGAGGTCGCCGCCGAGGCCACCGTGCTCTACACCGACGTCGACCCGGTCACCATCCGGCTGGGTCAGCGCATCCTCGCCGGCAGCGACCGGGCCGGCTACGGCTACGGTGACGCCACCGACATCGGCACCGTCGATCCGGCGCAGCTGCACCGCTTCGTCCCGGGCTGGGGCCGCCGGCCGGTCGGGGTGATCTTCCTCGGGCTGGCCGCGTTCCTCGACGACGACACCCTCGCCCGCACCCTCGACGAGCTGTACGCCGCCGCGGCGCCGGGCAGCATGCTCGCCGTGGACTTCGACACCGAGGAGCTGGCCGATCACCCGGAGGCGCTGGCGATGATGGGGCCGGCCTTCCATATGCGCGCGCCGGCCGCGTTCGCGCCACTGCTGGGTCGGTGGGCGCCGACCGCGGACGGCATCGTCCCGGTCAGCCGGTGGCGGCCGGACGGCACGCCGGCGCCGGTGCCCGACGCGTTCCACGGCGTGCTGGCCACTCGCGGCACCGACTGACCTCCGGCGACCGCGCCGACGGGCGGTCAGTGGGCGTCCGTATGATGCTTGCCCTGCAGCAAGCTTCTGGAGAGGACGACAATGGTGGACGCCCCGGACGTGGTGTCGCGCGCGCTGCGCGAGGCCCCGCCCGACCAGTTGGCCGAGGCCGCGGACCGGGCGATCCGCTCGACGCTGGGGGCGGTGCGCACCGACGTGTTCGTCGCCGACTACCGGATCAGCGGGCTCTGGCCGGTGCTGGATCCGGACCTGCCGGCGGCCGGGTTCCTGGCCTGTCACACAGTGGCGCAGCGCTGTTTCAGCAGCCAGCAACCGGTACGCGACGCCGTCGAGGAGGGCCCGTGCCGGCTCTACCTGCCGCTGACCGTGTGGGGCGAGCGGCTGGGTGTGCTGCTGATCGAGCTGCCGGCCGTACCGGGCCCGGCCGTCACCGGCGTCGCCACCGACATCGCCGGTGCCCTGGCGATGGCGATCCGGGCCGCGGACCGGGAGACCGACAGGTACCGCCGGGCCCGACGCCGCGAGCGGCTGACCATGGCCGCCGAGATGCAGTGGGACCTGTTGCCGGGGCGCAGCGTGGCGCACCCCGCGTTCCATCTGGCCGGCCAGCTCGAACCGGCGTACACCGTCGGTGGGGACCACTTCGACTGGTCGCTGGACAGTGACCGGCTCACCGTGACGGTGCTCAACGGCGAGGGCAGCGGCCTGGCCGCGTCGCTGCTGACAGCGGTCACAGTGAACGCGATGCGCAACGCGCGCCGCTCCGGCGGTGGCCTCGTGGAGCAGGCGGAACTGGCTTCGGACACGGTCTTCTACCAGCACCGGGGGCGCCGACACGTGGCCACCCTGCTGTTGGAGCTGGACACCGGCACCGGGCGGGTACGGGCGGTCGACGCCGGGTCGCCGCAGATGTTCCGGGTGCGGGGCGCGGCGGTCGAGCCGCTGAAACTGGAGCAGCAGCTGCCGCTGGGCATGTTCGCCGAGACTCGCTATGAGCTGCAGGAGTTCCAGCTCGCACCGGGTGACCGTGTCTTCGTGGTCAGCGACGGCGTGTGGGCCGCCGAGCCGGCGGGCCGGGAGCCGTACGGGCAGCGGGTGATGACCCGTTCCCTGCGCGCCACGCGGTTGCAGCCCGCGACCGAGGCGGTTGGTACGGTGATGCGCGAACTGCATGCCTACCACGTGGACTCCGATCTGCGCGACGATGCCGTCGTGGTCTGCCTGGACTGGCACGGTCCGCGCGATCGGGACGGCGGGTGAGAGTCGCCGCCGCAGCACCGGGCGGGCACCAGCGCGACGACGGCAGGGGACATCGGGTGGAGCGACCTGCGGATCTCGCCTCGGCGATCGACACTGCGGCCGAGACGCTGATCGCCGTGCTCGAGTCGGCCGCGTCGCGACACCAGGTGCCGCCCACCCAGTTGCGGGTCCTGACGCTGATCAGCAGCCGGACCGAGACCAACGTCAACCGGCTGGCGGAGCTGCTCGACGTCGTGCCCTCGTCCGCCAGCCGACTCTGTGACCGGCTGGAGGCGACCGGGCTGCTGCGCCGGGTGGCCGATCCACGGGACCGGCGCGAGGTGCGGTTGGTGCCGACCGCCGCCGCGCAGGCCCTGTTGCGGGAGTTGGCCGAACGGCGGCAGCACGCCGTACAGGCCGTTCTGGACCGGATGCCGCCGCGGGTGCAGCACGACCTGCTGCTGGCGTTGCTCGCGTTCGGGCGGGCGGCGACCCAGACGGTGCCGGACCAGCAGACCGACCCCGCGGTGCGCACCGCCTGACGCCGTACCCAACCCGTTCACTAGTATCCTAGGACGCCCTACGCGTGGTGACCCACGCCACAGTGCGGCACAGCCGCACCAAACACCGGGCGGCGGCACCCGGGGCGGGAGCGGGAGCCCGATATAGTGGCAGCGCACTCACCCGGCCCGCGATCGTCGAGATCGCGGGCCGCGTCAGGGAAGAGGTCCCGTCCGGGGCCGCAGGGGAGCCGGCGGTGGCCGGCCCGACAGCGCGTACGACCTCCGCCGCGCCCGACGTCGGCCGGGTGCCGGGGCGTGCCGCGGAGGAGGTTCGGTGTCGCGTCGGCCGGCTCGGGCAGAGCATCCGCGAGACACCGGTGACCAGACTCCCGGTGACCAGGTGCTCACCCTGCCCAACCTGATCAGCTTCGGGCGGTTGCTGGGCGTGCCGCTCTTCCTCTACCTGTTCCTGGTCGCCCGTGCGGACGTGGCGGCGATCGTCGTGCTGGCCATCGGTGGCACCACCGACTGGGTGGACGGCTGGATCGCCCGCCGGCTGCGCCAGGTGAGCCGGCTCGGGGAGCTGCTCGACCCGCTCGCCGACCGGCTCTACATCCTCGCCACGCTGCTCGCCTTCACCGCCCGGGAGGTGGTGCCGTGGCAGTTCACCGCGGCGCTGCTGGCGCGGGAGTTGCTGCTGCTCGGCTCGCTGGCGGTGCTGCGCCGCCACGGATACGGGCCGCCGCCCGTGCACTACGTGGGCAAGAGCGCCACGTTCCTGCTGCTCGCCGCGTTCCCGGTGCTGCTGCTGGCCACCGCGTCGACAGGTGTGGCGACGGCGGCCGCCGCGATCGGCTGGGGGCTCGCCTGGTGGGGGCTGGTGCTCTACTGGGTGGCCGGCGGAATGTACGTCGTGCAGGCGGCCCGGCTGGTGCGGGCGGCACGCGACCCGGGAGCGGCGGCGTGAGCGAGCGCGGCGAGCGGACCATCGAGCCCAGCAGCGCGGCGAAGCGGAGTGCTGGCGTGAGCGCCCCGCGGCCCGGGGGTAACCGGCCGGAGCGGGTGTACGCGCCGGACTTCCTCACCGAGCTGTTCCGCAACCCGCTCGACCCGGGGTACGCCGACGCGGCGGCCGCCAGGCGGTCGCGGTCGCCCGAGGCGCCGCAGGGGTGGCGGGCCTGGCCGGCTCGTTCGGTCAGCCTGGTCGTGGTGGTGGTGCTGGGTTTCCTCTTCGCGGTGGCGTACCGGCAGACGATGGCGGACGAGCCGGGGCGCAGCAAGGCACGCTCCGGGCTGGTGGCGCAGATCAAGGATCGGGTGAGCGAGACCGACCGGCTCTCGGTGCGCGCCGACGAGCTGCGCGAGGAGGTCAGTCGGCAGCGGGACGCGGCGTTGAGCGGTTCGGCCGCGGCGCAGTTGCGCAACCTGGAGGCGAGCACCGGGCTGGGACGGGTGCGCGGGGACGGCGTGGTGGTGCGGCTGGCCGACGCGCCGGGCAACCAGGACGCGGTGACCGGCGCGGGCGCCGGGCCGCCGCGGGTGCTCTACACCGACCTGCAGGGGGTGGCGAACGCGTTGTGGAGCGCGGGCGCGGAGGCGATCGCCATCAATGGGCAGCGGTTGACCTCGACGTCGACGATCCGGTTGGCGGGTGAGACGATCCTGGTGGACTTCCGGCCGGTGACCGGTCCGTACGAGGTGTCGGCGATCGGCCCGGGCTCGTTGGAGCGACGGTTCGAGGCCAGCCGGAGCGCGGCGCTGATGCGGGAGGTTTCGCAGAAGACCGGCATGTCGTTCGGGGTGCGGGAGGCGGAGGACCTCACCCTGCCGGCGGCTCCGGAGCCGCAGCTACGCTACGCCAAGCCGTCGGTCAGTCCGAGCCCTTCCGCGTCGGGTGTCCGTTCCGGCAGTCCCGGGCCGTCCGGCTCGGGGCCGACCTCTAGCCCCTCCGGAGGTGGCCGATGATCGCGGTGCTGGCGTTGCTCGCCGGTGTGGTGCTCGGCGTGTGGCTCGATCCGACCGTGCCGACGGCGTTGCAGCCGTACCTGCCGATCGCGGTGGTGGCCGCGTTGGACGCGGTGTTCGGTGGGGTGCGGGCGAAGCTGGATCGGATCTTCGACGACAAGCAGTTCGTGGTGTCGTTCATCTCGAACGTGCTGGTCGCTGGTCTGATCGTGTATCTCGGTGACCAGTTGGGGGTGGGCGGTCAGTTGTCCACCGGTGTGGTGGTCGTGCTGGGGGTGCGCATCTTCGGCAACGTGGCGGCGATCCGTCGGCACCTGTTCCGGGCGTAGGTTTGTCAGCGATGAGCGACGAGCAGACCGAGACGGGTACGGGGTGGCCGCAGCCGGCGGGTCCGGTGCGCCCGGGTGGGCCGGCCGGTGAGCCGGATCCGCGACCGGACGCGCCGGATCCGGACGAGTTGAGCCCGTTGGCGCCGCAGGGGCCGGCGGAGGGTGCGCCGGAGCCGCCGGATGAGGATTCGGCGGTGGCGTCGGTCGACGAGGGCGCTACGGCGGACCTGAGCGAGATGTCGGGGTCGGCTGAGGAGCCGGTGGCGTCGGCGAGGTCGCTGGCGTCGGGTCGGTTCCGGTGGAGCACGGCCGGGGTGATGATCGTGGCGCTGTTGGCGTTGCTGGGCTTCACGCTGGTGGTGCAGCTCAAGACCACGTCGACGGATCCGACGTTGGGGGCGACGCGGCAGGAGGACCTGGTGCGGATCCTGTCGGACCTGGATGCCCGGGAGAACCGGTTGCAGCAGGACATCCGGGCGTTGGAGGACAGCCAGCGGCAGTTGCGTTCGGGTGAGCAGGGGCGGCAGGCGGCGCTGGACGAGGCGACGCGGCGTGCGGACGAGTTGGGCATCTTGGCGGGGACGTTGCCGGCGACGGGGCCGGGCTTGACCGTGCGGTTCGACGCTGGCGGCGGTGAGCCGATCTCGGCGGACCAGGTGTTGGACGCGGTGCAGGAGCTACGGGGCGCGGGCGCGGAGGCGATGCAGATTTCCGGGAGTGATCGGGCGACGGCGCGGATCATCGCGTCGACCTACTTCCTGGATGGGGAGAACGGGTCGTTGGTGGTGGAGGGGCGTCGGTTGGCGGCGCCGTACACGATCACGGTGATCGGTGATCCGGCGACGATGCGTACGGCGTTGAACATTCCCGGTGGGGTGGTCGCGTCGGTCCAGCGTGACGGCGGTAACGTGACGGTTGAGGAGCGTGGGGTTGTCGAGATTTCGGCGCTGCACGCGCCGATCAAGCTGGAACACGCCCGTCCGGTCTCCTGACCGGCGCGGCCGCGCCGGGCCCGGGTGGTCCGGGGCACCGATGGATGAAGGACGCATCTGGTGATTCCCGAGGATCTGCGATACACCGCCGAGCACGAGTGGGTGGCGGGTGACGGCACCGGTTCGGTTCGGGTCGGCATCACGCACTTCGCGCAGGACGCGTTGGGTGACATCGTGTACGTGCAGCTGCCCGAGGCTGGTGCGGTGGTGGCGGCCGGTGACTCGTTGGGTGAGATCGAGTCGACCAAGAGCGTGTCGGAGATCTACGCCCCGGTGGCCGGTACGGTGGCGGCGCGCAACGAGGCGCTGGGGGACACGCCTGAGCTGATCAACACGGAGCCGTATGGTGCGGGTTGGTTGGTGGAGATCACCCCGAATGATCCGACCGCGGTGGACGGGTTGCTGACGGCGGGCGCGTACCGCAAGATCACCGAAGGCTGAGTGTGCTTGATCCGGTGCGTGGGATGTCTGCGCGCGTCCGGTTGCCCTGCATTTCGGCGCTGGCTAGGCTCGCCCAGTCGACCGAGAACCCAATAGTTGAGCGTTGCGGAATTGCCTTCCCGGGCACGGGGAGCCAGCCGCCGGGTGTTCAAGTGCCCGGCGGCCAGACCCGCCATTACCCGACGCCGACCGAACAGATCCGTGAGGTGGTCCCATGACGCGCCCAGACGACGAGTTCCCCCCGCTCGACGTCACTTCGACGCTCAATCTCGGTTCGCTCGACGAAGTGCTGGAGGGGCCGGACACCGATGTGGTGCCGAGCCGGATGTCCGGTTCGTTGCCGCCGGGTATGGCGCTGCTGGTGGTTCGTCGCGGCCCGAATGCGGGTGCCCGGTTCCTGTTGGACCACGATGTGACGACGAGTGGCCGGCACCCGGACAGTGACATCTTCCTCGACGACGTGACGGTGTCGCGGCGGCACGCGGAGTTCCACCGTGACGGTGGCACGTTCACGGTGCGGGACGTTGGCAGCCTCAACGGCACGTACGTGAATCGTGAGCGGGTCGAGGCGGCCACGTTGAGCAATGGTGACGAGGTTCAGATCGGTAAGTTCCGGGTGGTGTTCATCGCCGGTCCGCGCCCGGAGGAGGAGGCCGGCCGGGGGTGAACGAGCCTGCGGCCTCCACGCCACCCGGGGCGGCCCGGTCCCAGCCGCTGATGAGCATCGGTGAGGTGCTGGGGCAGTTGCGGGTGGATTTCCCGGACACGACGATTTCGAAGCTGCGGTTCCTCGAGGCCGAGGGGCTGGTCGAGCCGCAGCGGACGGCGGCGGGTTACCGGAAGTACAGCTGGGACGATGTGGCGCGGTTGCGGTTCGTGTTGACCGCGCAGCGGGACAAGTACCTGCCGTTGCGGGTGATCCGTGAGCAGTTGGCGGAGTGGGACTCGTCCGGTGAGCAGCCGGGGCGGTCGCGGCCGGCGTTGGTCGCGGTGGGCCCTGATGGTGCGGTGCCGGGTCGGGAGTCGGCGGAGCCGGCCGAGTCGTCGCAGGTGCGGCTCGGCCGGGCTGATCTGGTTGCGCGCAGTGGGATCGACGAGTCGACGTTGGCCGAGCTGGAGCGCCTGGGTGTGCTGGTGTCGGATCCGCCGGGGTGGTATGACGGCGATGCCTTGATCATCGCGTCGGCGGTGGCGGGTTTGGCGGCGTACGGGTTGGAGCCGCGGCATCTGCGGGGTTACCGGACGGCGGCGGACCGTGAGGTCGGGTTGTTCGCGCAGTTGGTGGCGCCGTTGGCGCGGCAGAGTGATCCGGCGGCGCGGGCGCGGGCGGCGGAGACGGCGCGGGAGTTGGTGGCGTTGTCGGAGCAGTTGCACGCCGCGTTGGTGCGGGTGGGATTGCGCTCGACGTTGGGTCGGTGAGGGGCCCGGCGGGTGGCGGCTGAGCGGAAAGATCTCTTCCGGGAAGCGTGCCGTAGGCTTGCCGGGGTAACCCCTTTCTGGCGCGGGCGTGGTGCTGTAGCGCATGGGACGGCCGTGTCGCGGTCCGTGTACCGTGCAGGGAAGGGCGCGGTGCGGCGTAGGTGACAACGACACGGAGGCGGCGGTGCGCGAGCTGAGCGTGGTCGGAGTTCGGGTGGAGCTGCCCAGCAACCAGCCGATCGTCCTGCTCAGGGAGGTCGAGGGCGACCGCTATCTGCCGATCTGGATCGGCGCGGTCGAGGCCACGGCTATCGCTTATGAGCAGCAGGGGGTCAAGCCGGCCCGACCGTTGACGCATGATCTTCTGCGGGACGTGTTGGCGGCGTTGCAGGCGCCTTTGCAGGCGGTGGAGATCACCGAGCTCAAGGAGAACGTCTTCTACGCGGATCTGTTGATCGGCGACGGGGTGCGGGTGTCGGCGCGGCCGAGCGATTCGATCGCGTTGGCGTTGCGGGTCGGTGCGCCGATTCGTTGTGCCGAGCAGGTCCTCAGCGAAGCGGGGATCGTCATCCCCGATGAGCAGGAGGACGAGGTGGAGAAGTTCCGCGAGTTCCTGGAGCAGGTGCGTCCGGAGGACTTCGCGGGCTGAGCCGGTCTGCCCGGTCTTTCGTGCGGCGTCACGGTGGGTGATCCTTGGCGCTCTGGTGATCTTTCTCGGTGGCTGCGCGGCGTGTCGCGTCGGTTCCTCCGTGGTAACCCCTGAGGGTGGCGATAGGGTTGCCGTGTCGAGGGGTGCGCGTCCCGGAAACGACGCGTCGCCACACTGACGGGGAGGTTGTCCGGATGCACGAGCCACGGGATCCTGATCCGGGTACGGAGTTGGACGAGCCGGGTGTGGCGTCGCCGGGTGTGGCGACTGAGGGTGACGGTTCGGTGGGCTACCGGGGTGTGACGGCGTGTCACGCGGTGGGCATCAGTTACCGGCAGTTGGATTACTGGGCGCGGACGGCGCTGGTGGTGCCGAGCGTGCGGGACGCCTCGGGTTCGGGGACGCAGCGGTTGTACTCGTTCCGTGACCTGGTGGTGTTGAAGGTCGTGAAGCGGTTGTTGGACGCGGGGGTGTCCCTGCAGAACATCCGCAAGGCGATCGAGGCGCTGCGGTCGCGTGGGGTGGAGGACCTGGCTGGCATCACGCTGATCTCCGATGGGACGACGGTGTACGAGTGCCGGTCCCCGGAGGAGGTGGTCGACCTGTTGCAGGGCGGCCAGGGCGTGTTCGGGATCGCGATCGGTGGGGCGTTCAAGGAGATCCAGGGTTCGTTGTCGCATCTGCCGGCTGAGCCGGCGACGAGCGGCCCGGTGGAGCCGGTGGTGGCGTCGGGGTCGGATCCGGTGGGCGACGAGTTGGCGGCGCGGCGGGCGCGGCGCCGGGCCGGCTGAGGGCTGGTTGGGCCGCCCGGGCTGTCGACTCGCCCGGTTTTCATGTTTATTTTTTTCGCTGCCGGTCGGTGACTGCGCGTCAGGTCGGTGGTTCCTCGCTGCCCGGTGGGCACCGTAGTGATCCACAGTGAGTGTCGGGGCGGTTGCCGACTGTGGACGGCGCTGTCGGCTGTGATGACGCTCTGTGGCGGATTGTTGTCGGGAATCCGATAGGGGGGCGCTCGCCGGACCGCGTCGACACGCTATGGTCGCCCACGGTCCCCGGTGTGGCGCCGTGGCATGACGATGTCGCTCCGGTGGTCCACTGCCCCTCCGCGCTGACCCCGCGCGACTGTCCATCCCGGAAGGAACGACCGTGACGGTTACCGAAGAAACCGCTCCCGCCTCGCACTACGACCGCATCGGCGGTGCCAGTTCGGTCAAGGCGGCCGTGGAGCTGTTCTACGACAAGGTGCTCGTCGACCCGGCGCTGGCGGGTTACTTCGCCGATGTGAACATGCCGGGTCAGCGGCGGCACCTGACGTTGATGTTGACCGCGGTGCTGGGCGGTCCGAACGAGTACGCCGGCCGCGGGTTGGCCGAGGCGCACCAGCCGCTGAACATTCCGGTGGAGCACTACGTCAAGGTGGGTGAGCACCTGATCGTGACGCTGACCGAGCTGGGTGTGCCGGCGGACATCCTGGCCGACGTGCAGACGGTGCTGGGGCAGGTGCAGGACCAGGTGGTGGCCGCCGGGAACCGTCCGGGCGTCTGACCGTGGACGCGGCTCGACTCAAGCAGAGTTGGTCCCTGGTCGCCGGGCACGGCGACCAGGTGCCGCTCTATTTCTATTCGACGTTGTTCCTGTCTCATCCCGAGACGCGGCAGATGTTCCCGACGAACATGGCCGGGCAGCGGGACCGGCTGGTGACCGCGCTCGGGCACATCGTGTCCAACGTGGACCAGGTGGATCATCTGATGGGTTTCCTGCGGGACCTCGGCGCGGACCACCGCAAGTTCGCGGTCCGCGCGGAGCACTACCCGGCGGTCGGTGAGGCGCTGCTGGCGACGTTGCAGCACTTCCTGGCCGAGCAGTGGACCGAGGAGTTGGCGCAGGACTGGGCGGCCGCGTACGGGCTGGTCGCGCAGGTGATGATGGAGGCCGCGCAGGCCGCGGAGACGGTGAATCCGCCGTGGTGGGTGGCGGAGATCGTCGCGCACGAGCGGCGGGCGTTCGACGTGGCGGTGCTGACGGTGCGCCCGCAGTACCTGCTGCCGTTCACTCCGGGTCAGTCGATCGGGGTGTCGCATCCGTCGGTGCGCTCGTGGCGGTACTACTCGCCGGCGAACGCGCCGCGCACGGACGGCACCCTGGAGTTGCACGTGCGGGCCGCGCCGGGTGGCGCGGTGTCCTCGCGGCTGGTGTACGGCTCGGCGGTGGGTGACGGCATCCACCTGGCGGCGCCGGTGGGGGATCGGCTGTCGTTGTGGGCGGCGGGTTCCAGTGACCTGCTGCTGCTGGCGGCGGGCACCGGCTGGGCGCCGGTGAAGGCGTTGGTGGAGCAGGTCGCCGCGGAGGGTTCCCGCCGGCGGGTGGACCTGTATGTGGGGGCCCGCTCCCGCAGCGAGTTCTACGACAGCGACGCGATCGACAAGTTGGCGTCGTCGTACCCGTGGTTGACGGTGACCTACGTGGTGGGTGCCGACCTGAACCGGTCGGGGGAGTTCGTGCACGCCGTGGACCGGGCGTTGGCCGACGGTGACTGGCGCTCCCGGCACGTGTACGTGTGCGGGTCGGACGAGATGGTTTCGCATGCGGTGCAGACGTTGGTCCGGGCGGGTTACCACTCGGATCAGGTGCACCACGAGGGCCTGGGCAAGCACTGGTACGGCCCGGCCTGGCGTACGGCGGTGGAGCAGTCGACCGCCGGTGACAATTCCGGAGGTGTTCGGTGAGCGCGACCCCGATCAGCCGGTACGACGGTGTGCAGATCGCCGGCGGTGTGCAGGTGCGGATGACCGCGGACCGGGTCCGGCGGTGGGAGTTCGGCACGGCGTCGTTCGGCCGGCGTGGTTATGACAACGCCGACGTGGACCGGTTCCGGGTGCAGGTCGCCGATGAGCTGGACCTGTTGGCGACGCAGGTCGCGCACCTGCGCGCGGAGAACGAGCGGCTCAACGACCGGGTGGAGCTGCACCGGCACGGTGTGATTCCGAGTACCGGCGCGGCGGCGAAAATGCCGGCGGCCAAGGAGGTGAATCTGCTCTCCGCGGCGCAACGGGAGGCGGAGCAGATCATCGCGCAGGCGCACGACTACGCGCGGCGGGTCGCCGAGTACGCCCGGGTGCAGTACGAGAGCTACATGCAGGCGGCCGCGGAGGAGGCGAAGCAGGAGGCCGAGCGGGCGGTGGCGGATTACCGCAGCTCGGCCGGGTCGAGCTTCGACGACACGGTGGCCACCCGGGAGGCGTTGCGGATCTTCGGCGAGATGATGGTGTCGCACATGCAGGCGGCGGCGCGGCATCTCGACGACGGCAGCGAGCAGTTGGCCCGCACCATGGACCGGATCGCGAAGGAGACGCCGGGGGCGCCGTTCGCGGTCGGCGCGGCGGGGCAGACGGCGCTGCCACGGCACCAGCAGCAGAGGTGACGCCCGGGTGGGGTCCGCCGCGCGGCGGACCCCACCCGGGCGGGCGTCGGTCGTGCCGCGGTCAGCTGAGGCGTTCGTCGAGGTGGAACGTTACCTGCGCGCCGGCCTCGTGAAGGCGCCGTCCTTCTCGATCGGCGCGGTGAAACGGTGGTCCAGTGCCTGCGCGGGCAGTGCTCTCCTCGCGTCGGTGCGGCGGTGGGCCCGCCGTCAGGGTGTGCCGGGTCGCGCTCCGGCGGTGATGGCGCGGACGGCGTCGGTGATCGGTGTCGGCCCGTTGACCAGTTCCAGGGTTTCACCGGCGGTGCGTGGTGCGTCGAGCAGCGCGACGAGCACCAGGGCGACGTCGGCGCGGGTGACCGCGCCCCGCCCGGCGTGTGCGGCGAGGGTGACGCGTCCGGTGGGTTCGTCGTCGGTGAGCCGGCCGGGTCGCAGCACCGTCCAGTCCAGGTCGCGGGCGCGCAGGTCGTCTTCGGCGGCCCGCTTGGCGCGCAGGTACGCCGCCCACACGTCGTCGGTGCCGGCGGCCGGTGGGTCGTCCACGCCCATGGAGGAGACCAGCAGGTAGCGGCGGACACCGGCGTGGGTGGCGGCGTCGGCGAGCAGCGCGGCGGCGGCCCGGTCGACGGTGTCCTTGCGGGCGGCGCCGCTGCCGGGGCCGGCGCCCGCGGCGAAGATCACCGCGTCGGCGCCGTCGAGGTGGGCGGCGAGGTCGGTGACGTCGGTGCGTTCCAGGTCGCAGACAATCGGGGTGGCGCCGGCGGCGCGCAGCGCGGCGGCCTGGTCGGGGTTGCGGATCAGGCCGACGGCGGTGTCGCCGCGCGCGGCGAGGGAACGCTCCAGCAGCAGGGCGATCTTGCCGTGACCTCCGGCGATGACAACACGCATGCGCCCAACCTACCGGCGGCGCGCGGCGGCTCGGGTCCCCTTGACCTTGACCTTCGGGCAACCCCCAGCCTGGTCTGTGCCGGTCGCCGTGACCGGCACGAGGAGGATGTCGACGTGGGGCTGCTGACCATCGGGGCGTTCGCCCAGGCGGCGAGACTGACGCCGAAGGCGTTGCGCCTGTATGACCAGGTGGGTGTCCTGCTGCCGGCCGCTGTCGATCCCGAGTCCGGATACCGGCTGTACGACCCGGCTCAGCTGCCGTTGGCCCGGCTGGTCGCGCAGCTCCGTCGCATCGGCATGCCACTGGCGCGGATCCGCGTCGTTTGTGCCCTGGAGCCCGCGGCGGCGGCTGAGGCGATCGCCGCGTACTGGCAGCAGGTGTCCGTGGACACCGCGGCTCGCGCCCGGCTCGCCACCATCCTCGTGGACCACCTGTCCGAAGGGGGTGCCACCATGTTCCAACCCGATCCCACCGTTGCCGTGCGCTACGCCACCGGTTGTGACACCGGGCTCGTGCGGGACAGCAACGAGGACGCCGCGTACGCCAGCGAGCGGTTGCTCGCCGTCGCTGACGGCATGCGAGGACCCGGCGGCGCTGCCGCCAGCGCTGCCGCCATCGACGCCCTCAAACCGTTGGAGCTCACCGACGCGCCGACCGCTGACCTGCTGACGATGCTCGCCGGTGCGGTCACCGACGCCGACCGCACCGTGCGCGCGCTGGCGAGCGGTGACCACCAGCCGGTCACCACGCTGACCGCGCTGCTGCGCAGCGGCTCCCAGCTGGCCCTGGTGCACGTCGGTGACACCCGGGCGTACCTCCTGCGCGACGGTGAGCTGTCCCTGCTGACCCAGGACCACACCTGGGTGCAGGCCCAGGTCGATCAGGGCAGGCTCGACCGCGACCAGGCCGCCGCGCATCCTCAGCGCGCTGTGCTGGTGCGTGCCCTCGGTGCCGGGCCGCAGGTCGAGGCGGATCTCGCGCTCCGCGCCGCCCTGACCGGTGATCGGTACCTGTTGTGCTCCGACGGGTTGTCCGCCGTCGTCGATCGTGCCGACCTGCGGTCGACGTTGAGTGCGGCGACCGATCCCGAGCACACGGTGCGGAGACTGATCGATCTGGCTCAGGCGCACGGGGCGCCGGACAACATCGCCTGCGTCATCGCCGACGTCGTCGCGGTGTAGTCGCCACCACAGGCGTGCGGGGGTTCGGCGGCGGCGGGTGCGTTGAGGCAGCATGGAGGGGTGACGGAGAGCCTGGACGTGTTGACCTCGCTGGTGGCCGGTGGTCAGGTGGTGGTGCTCAGCGGGGCCGGCCTGTCCACCGAGTCAGGTATTCCGGACTACCGGGGGCCCAGCGGGGTGGCCCGCCGCCACACGCCGATGACCTTCCAGGCGTTCACCCGCGATCCTGTCGCGCGGCGGCGCTACTGGGCGCGCAGCCACCTGGGGTGGCGGTTGATCGCCCGGGCGGCGCCGAACGCCGGGCACCGGGCGGTGGCGCGGCTGCAGCACGCCGGCCTGGTCGACGCGGTGATCACTCAGAACGTCGACGGGTTGCACGGCGCGGCGGGCAGCGATCCGGTGGTCGAGTTGCACGGCCGCCTGGACGAGGTGACCTGCCTGGACTGCGGCAACCTGACCTCCCGGGAGGAGGTGGACCGGCGGCTGCGCGAGGCCAACCCGGATTTCGTGGCCCGGGTCGCCGCGGTGAACCCGGACGGTGACGTGGATCTCCCGGATGAGCAGGTGGCCGCGTTCCGGCCGGTGGACTGCGGGATCTGCGGCACCGGGATGTTGAAACCGGACGTGGTGTTCTTCGGTGAGACGGTGCCGCCGCAGCGGGTGGCGCGCTGCTTCGCGCTGGTGGAGCAGGCTCGGGCGGTGCTGGTGCTCGGGTCGTCGTTGACGGTGATGTCGGGCCGCCGGTTCGTGATTCGGGCCGCGAAACGGGGCATTGCGGTGGCGATCGTCAACCAGGGGCCGACCCGGGGTGACGGGTACGCCACGGTGTGCGTCGACGCGCCGTTGGGGGCGCTGCTGCCGGCGCTGGCCGACCGGGTCACCGGCGGCGCGGCGGTGGCCACCGCGGCCGGGGTGTGACGGCCGCCCGGGGGTAGGACATCTGCCGGAAACACCGGCGCTGGTAGCGTTGACCATGCCGGTACCACCCACGTGGGAGAGACCGCCCGACAGCACCCGGGGCGGCGCCGAAGGGGCAAATCCTCCCCGGAACCTCTCAGGCAAAAGGACCTCGTGGGCAGGCACTGTGGAGCGCTGCGCGGCGCGACAGAGGGGGAGGCCGATCCGTCGACCTCGTCCCGGGAGTGCCCGCCATGACCGCAGAGCAGTTCGCCACCCGTCACATCGGTCCCGGCCCGGACGATGAGCGCCGGATGTTGGAGGTCGTCGGGCACGGCTCGATCGACGAGCTGATGGACGCCGCGATCCCCGAGGTGATCCGCTGGCACGGCACCCTGGACCTGCCGGACCCGGCCACGGAGGCCGAGACGATCGCCGAGCTGCGGGCCCTGGCGGCGCGCAACACCGTCGCCGTGTCGATGATCGGGCTGGGCTACCACGGCACGCACACCCCGGCGGTGATCCGCCGCAACGTACTGGAGGACCCGGCCTGGTACACGGCGTACACGCCGTACCAGCCGGAGATCAGCCAGGGCCGCCTCGAGGCGCTGCTGAACTTCCAGACCATGGTGACCGACCTGACCGGCCTGGCGACCGCGAACGCGTCGATGCTCGACGAGGGCACCGCCGCGGCGGAGGCGATGACCCTGGCGCGGCGCGCGTCGAAGAGCAGGAGCGCGGTGTACGTGGTCGACGCCGACGCGCTGCCGCAGACCATCGCGGTGATCACCAGCCGGGCCGAGCCGCTCGGCATCGACGTGCGGGTCCTCGACGTCGAGCGTGACGAGCTGCCGACGGAGTTCTTCGGCCTGCACCTGCAGTACCCGGGGGCGTCCGGCGCGGTCCGTGATCACGGGGCGCTGGTCGAGGCCGCGCACGCCGTCGGCGCCCTGGTCACCGTCGCGGCCGACCTGCTGGCGTTGACGCTGCTGCGCGCTCCGGGGGAGATCGGCGCGGACATCGCCGCCGGCACCACCCAGCGCTTCGGCGTACCCATGGCCTTCGGTGGGCCGCACGCCGGTTACCTGGCGGTGCGCTCGGGCCTGGAGCGGATGCTGCCGGGCCGGCTGGTCGGAGTGTCCCGCGACGCGGACGGCAACCCCGCCTACCGGCTGGCGTTGCAGACCCGCGAGCAGCACATCCGGCGGGAGAAGGCGACCAGCAACATCTGCACCGCGCAGGTGCTGCTCGCGGTGATGGCCGGCATGTACGCGGTCTACCACGGCCCGGACGGGCTGCGGAACATCGCGGAGCGTACCCACGCCATGGCGGCGCGGCTCGCGGCCGGGCTGCGCGCCGGTGGCGTGGACGTCGACGACGTCGCGTTCTTCGACACCGTCACCGCGACAGTGCCCGGGCGGGCCGGCGAGGTGGTGGCGGCCGCCGCCGCCGAGCGGGGCGTGAACCTGCGGCTGGTCGACGCCGACCGGGTGGGTGTGTCCTGCGACGAGACGACCACCGTCGCGCACCTGGCGGCGGTGTGGGCGGCGTTCGGTGTGCCCGCGTTCGACGGCGCCGTGGACGCGGCCCTGCCGGCCGATCTGGCCCGGACGACCGACTTCCTGACCCACCCGGTGTTCCGCAGCCACCACTCGGAGACGGCGATGCTGCGGTACCTGCGGCGGCTGTCGGACTTCGACTACGCCCTGGACCGGGGCATGATCCCGCTCGGGTCGTGCACGATGAAGCTCAACGCGACCACCGAGATGGAGCCGGTCAGCTGGGCGGAGTTCGCGCACATCCACCCGTTCGCCCCGGACGCGCAGACCGCCGGGTACCGGGAGATGATCGGTCAGCTGGAGTCGTGGCTGGCCGAGGTGACCGGCTACGACGCGGTCAGCGTGCAGCCCAACGCCGGCTCCCAGGGTGAGCTGGCCGGGCTGCTGGCCATCCGGGCCTGGCACCGCAGCCGCGGCGAGGCGCACCGCGACGTGTGCCTGATCCCGTCCTCGGCGCACGGCACCAACGCGGCGTCGGCGGTGATGGCCGGCATGCGGGTGGTCGTGGTGGCCTGCGACGACGACGGCAACGTCGACCTGGTCGACCTCGACGCGAAGATCGACAAGCACCGGGACGCGCTCGCCGCGATCATGGTGACGTACCCGTCGACGCACGGCGTGTACGAGACGGGCATCGCGTCGCTGTGCGCGAAGGTCCACGACGCCGGCGGGCAGGTGTACGTCGACGGGGCGAACCTCAACGCCCTGGTCGGGTTCGCCAAGCCGGGCAAGTTCGGCGCGGACGTGTCGCACCTGAACCTGCACAAGACGTTCTGCATCCCGCACGGCGGCGGCGGGCCCGGTGTGGGTCCGGTGGCGGTCCGGGCGCACCTGGCGCCGTTCCTGCCCGGTGACCCGCTGGGCGCGCACGTCGACGCGACGCCGGCGATCTCGGCGGCGAAGTACGGGTCGGCGGGCATCCTGCCGATCCCGTGGGCGTACCTGCGGATGATGGGCGCCGAGGGGCTGACCCGGGCGACCGGGGTCGCCGTGCTGGCGGCGAACTACGTGGCGGCGCGGCTGCGCGGGCACTTCCCGGTGCTGTACGCCGGCAACAAGGGCCTGGTGGCGCACGAGTGCATCCTGGACCTGCGGCCGCTGACGAAGGCGACAGGGGTGAGCGTGGACGACGTGGCGAAGCGGCTGATCGACTACGGGTTCCACGCGCCGACGATGTCGTTCCCGGTGGCCGGGACGCTGATGGTGGAGCCGACCGAGAGCGAGGACCTGGCCGAGCTGGACCGGTTCTGCGACGCGATGATCGCGATCCGCGCGGAGATCGACCAGGTCGGGTCGGGGCAGTGGCCGGCCGGGGACAACCCCCTGGCGAACGCGCCGCACACCGCGGCGATGGTCAGCGGTGACGAGTGGGCGCACCCGTACCCGCGGTCGGTTGGCGCGTACCCGGCCGGGGTGGACCGGGCCGGGAAGTACTGGCCGCCGGTGCGGCGCATCGACGGCGCGTACGGCGACCGGAACCTGGTCTGCTCGTGCCCGTCGCCGGAGGCCTTCGAGGACTGACGGCGGTATGCCGGGGCGGGCGGTGTGGCCGCCCCGGCAGCCGCGCCGACCTGGGCGGGGACGTCCCGTACCGGGGGACTAGCCTGGGTCGACGGCGGCGATTCGGTGACGCTGAGTGGTCGATCAGGCGACGAGGGCGTGTCGGGCGGGGCCGCGGTGCGGGGCGATGCTGCTGCCGTCGGGGAGCAGCTCGCCGGTGTCCTCGAACACGATGACACCGTTGCAGAGCAGGCTCCAGCCCTGCTCAGGGAAGCAGGCGAGGACGCGGGCGGCTTCCCGGTCGATGGCTTCGGCAGAGGGGCAGGTCGGTTGGTGCTGGCACATCGGGTTCTCCGGACTGTGGGGGCACTGTGTCATGGTTCACATGACCAGTGACGCACAGTACCAAGCGAAAGTGTCCAGCATCGAGCAGGTGCCGGTCTGGTTCGCGGGAAATCCACTGAACGGATGAGGAAGGTTGGGCCGTACGGCGTGGAAACGCTCCCACACGTGTACGCCGCAGACCGCGCCCCGGCTGCATCGGTCGATGCACCCGCGACGCCCCCCGGTTGCCGGGGCGCGCTCGTCGAGCGGGCCCGCCTGCAGTGGCGCCGCGCCGACGGCGGCGATCCCGCCGCGCTCGCCGAGGAGTTCCTCGCCGCGCACGGCCTGCCGCTGCACGACCTGACCCGGCCCGCCCCCGCGCACCCCGCCACCGGCGCCTGCGGCGCCGCGCTCTACCTGTCCGCCGCCGCCGGGGCCCAGCTGGCCGGCGCCCCCACCGGAGCGCCCGACCCCGCACCCGCCCTGCCCGACCTCGCCGTGGTCGTCTACGACCACGGCGCCGCCCGGGTCACGCCGCCCGGCCCGCCGGCGCCCTGGTGGCTCGGTGAGTGGACCGAGAGCTGGACCCCACGCCAGCACGCCGACGCCGTCGACGCGGTCCGCGCCGCCATCGGCCGCGGCGACGTCTACCAGACCAACCTCGTCGGCCACGCCGCCGCCCGCTACACCGGCGACCCGCTGCCCGCCCTGAGCCGCCTCGGCGCACTGCCCGGCGCCCGCTACGGCGGCGTGCTCACCGGCGACGGCTGGGCCATCGGCTGCGCCTCACCGGAGACCCTCGTCGAGGTCACCGCCGGGCAGCTGACCACCAGACCCATCAAAGGCACCCGCCCGGCCACCCCCGCCGGCCGCGGCGAACTGCTCGCCAGCGCCAAGGAACGCGCCGAACACATCATGATCGTCGACCTGGAACGCAACGACCTGGCCCGCATCGCCCGCACCGGCAGCGTCCGCGTCGACGACCTGTTCGCCGTACGCCGCTGGTGCGACCTGTGGCAGGCCGAGTCCACCGTCAGCGCCACCGTCGCCGACGGCCTCGGCCTGGCCGACCTGCTGCGCGCCACCTGCCCCGGCGGCTCGGTCACCGGCGCGCCGAAACTCGCCGCCCTGACCCGGATCGACGCCCTCGAACCCGTCGGCCGGGGCGCCAGCATGGGCGCGTTGGGCTGGGTCGCCCCCGGCCGGATCGACCTCGGCCTGACCATCCGCACCGCCGCCGCCGACGGCGAGCGGCTGCACACCTGGGCCGGCGGCGGCATCACCTGGGACAGCGACCCCGGCGCCGAGGTCGCCGAGGCCGCCGCGAAGACCGCCCCGATCCGCGCCACCCTGGCCGGACGCTGAACCCGCCGCGACCGGCGATACGCTGACCGGCATGACCATGCGGCCCATCCGGATCATCGGCGACCCCGTCCTGCGCACCCCGTGCGAACCGGTCACCACCTTCGACGCCGAACTACGCGCCCTGGTCACCGACCTGATGGACACCCTGCTCGGCGCGCCCGGCCGGGCCGGCGTCGCCGCCCCGCAGATCGGGGTCAGCGCCCAGGTGTTCGTCTACGACGCCGACGGGCACCGCGGCCACCTGATCAACCCCACCCTCGAGCTGTCCGAGGAACGCCAGGACGACGAGGAGGGCTGCCTGTCCATCCCCGGCCTGTACTTCCCGACCCAGCGGGCCATGCACGCCACCGCCCACGGCGTCGACCAGCACGGCGAACCGCTGACCATCGCCGGCAGCGGCTTCCTCGCCCGCGCCCTGCAACACGAGGCCGACCACCTGCGCGGCACGCTCTACGTCGACACCCTGCGCGGAGACATCCGCCGCCGCGCCCTGCGCGAGATCCGCGCCGGCCGGTTCGACTCACCGAGTCGCCGCCGCTAACGGGCGGTCAACGTCCACTCGTCGTAGTCGGCGACCCGGCTGAAACCCACCCGCTCGTACAGCCGCACCGCGGCCGCGTTGTCCGCCTTCACGTTCAGCGTCACGTGCGCGACGCTCTCGCGCAGCCGGGCACACAGCGCCGCCACCACCGCCGCACCCAGACCCCGCCCCCGCCACCGCGGATCGGTCGTCACGTTGCCCAACGCCGCCACCCGGTAGGCCGGCGACCACACGTGCACCCCCGCCACCGCCCGCAGCTCACCGCCGTCGCGCACCCCCACGTACTGCCCGGTGTCCAGCATCCGCGGATCGAACCAGTTCTCCGGGTACGCCCGCGCGTACAGCCGGCGCAGCGGCGGCAGGTCCGCCGCGCCGAGCACCACGCCCGCCGGGCGCACCTGCGCGAGACGGGCCGGGTCGGTCAACGCCATCCGGTGGTGCCGGCCACCGGAATCCAGCCGGAACGACCCGGCCAGGGCGTCGGCCAGCCCGGGGGACAGGTGCGCGTACAACCGGGCCGGCAGCACCGGCGCCACCTCGGCCAGCAACGCCGCCAGCGCCGCGGTGTCCGCCGGCGTCGCGAACGCCAGCAGCGTCGGCGGATCCACCCCGTGATACAGCAACACGACCCGCTCACCCCGGCGGAACCACGAGGTGTACGGCCAGAAGAAGTCGTCCAGGTCGCCCAACTGGTAGGCGTGCAGCACCGGATCACGCCCCAGCAGCTCCGCCAGGACGGCCCGGTCGTGCTCCGCGCGTACCGGCATCAGCGCCGGCTCACCGGGCCAGCCACTGGTCGTAGCCGAGCTTGGCGACCAACGCCACGACCACCACCAGCAGCACCACCCGCACGAACCCCGACCCGCGGCGCAACGCCATCCGCGCCCCCAGCACGGCGCCGGCGATGTTGCACACCGCCATCCCCGCGCCCAGCAGCCACCACACGTGCCCGGTCACCCCGAACACCACAAGCGCACCCAGGTTCGTGCCCGCGTTGACGACCTTCGCCATCGCCGAGCCGTGCACGAAATCCGCACCCACCAGCGCGGTGAACGCCAGCACCAGGAACGTGCCGGTGCCCGGACCGATCAACCCGTCGTACAGCGCGATGCCCACCCCGGCCACCGCGATCACCGCCGCCACCCGCACCGGCGTCCGCCGCCGCGGCACCGCCACCACCCCCAGCCGGGGCCGCAGCAGCACGAACACCGCCACCGCCACCAGCACCACCAGCACCACCGGCCGGTACGCCGACGCCGGCACCGCGCCGGCCAGCGCGGCACCCACCCCGGCGCTGAGCACCGCCACGCCCGCCGCCGGCCCCGCCACCCGCCAGTCGACCTTCGTGCGCCGGGCGTACGTCGCCGCCGCCGTGGCCGTGCCGAAGATCGCGGCCAGCTTGTTGGTGCCCAGCGCGGTGGCCACCGGCAGCCCGGGCGCGGCCACCAGCAACGCCGGCAACAGCAGCAGACCACCACCGCCGACCACGGCGTCGACCCAGCCCGCCAGGGCCGCGGCGGCCAGAAGGGTGCTCAGCGATACGGCGTCCACGGGCGGCAATTCTGCCCACCCCGCCCCGCCCCGCCCGTACCGAAGTGGCCAGCCTCACTCGCGCCCCCGCACGTCACCGACCCCGCGCCCGCCGCAACCACACCCCCAACGCGCCCACCGCGACGAACACCAGCACCGAACACAGCAGCAGTTTCACCACCCGGCAACCCTGCCACGGGGACGTAGGGTGCAGGGGTGCGCCTGGCCACCTTCAACGTGCTGCACGGACGATCCCTGACCGACGGGCTCGTCGACCCGGACCGACTCACCGCCGCCGTGCGCGCCCTCGACGCCGACGTGCTGGCCCTGCAGGAGGTCGACCGCGACCAGAGCCGCAGCGGCAACCTCGACCTCACCGCCATCGCCGCCCGCGCCCTGGACGCACCCCACCACCGCTTCGCCGCCGCCGTCGTCGGCACCCCCGGCGAACAGTTCCGCCCCCTGCGCCACGACGACGACGGCCACGGCGAACCCTGCTACGGCATCGGCCTGATCAGCCGCCACCCCGTACGCAGCTGGCAGGTCACCCGACTCAAGCCCGCACCCGTACGCTCCCCGGTGTACGTGCCCGGCCCCGGCGGCGGCCTCGTCCTGCTGCACGACGAACCCCGCGTCGTGCTCGCCGCCGTCCTGGACACCCCGCACGGGCCGCTCACCGTCGCCGCGACCCACCTGTCGTTCGTCCCCGGCTGGAACGCCCGCCAACTCCGCCAGACCATCCGCGCCCTGCGCGCGCTGCCCTCTCCCCGTGTCCTGCTCGGCGATCTCAACCTGCCCGCCGGCGCGGCCCGCCTCATCTCCGGCTGGCGCCCCCTGGGCCGCCGCCCCACCTACCCCGCCGGGCAGCCCCGCGTCCAACTCGACCACATCCTCGCCGACCGGCACGCCCTGGAGCAGCTCCCACCGGTACGCGCGGTCACCACCCCGCTGTCCGCCATCTCCGACCACCGGCCCCTGCTGGTCGACCTCGGCTGAGAGTCGACGCCACCGCCGCGAACGGGACGGCCGGCACCGCTCACGCCTTTCGTGTCGTCGCCCCGCCGCCGGTGACGTAACCGGCGATGACGCGCCCGAGGTGGTCGATCGCGGTGCGGGTGCCGACGGTGACCAGGGTGTCGCCGTACCGCAGGGTCCGCCGCATGTCGGGGTTGAGGATCCGGTGGCCGTCGCGCAGGATCGCGACGACGGCGGCGTCGGTGCCGAGGCTGTCCAGGGGCCGGCCGTCGTAGTCGCTGCCAGCGGGAATCGGCGAACCGGTACCCGAACGAGCCATCACCGGACGCGAGGAGGAGATCCTCAAACTCGTCGCCGAAGGACACTCCTCGAAGGAGATCGCCGAACTGCTGTTCATCAGCGTCAAGACCGTCGAGCGACACCGAAGCAACCTGCTGCAGAAACTGGGCCTACGAGACCGGCTCGACCTCACCCGATACGCCATCCGCGCAGGCCTCATCGAACCCTGACCAGGCCTCCACCACCGAAGCCACGCCCGGCACACACCGCTGTCCCAGCCGGTGAGCGCGGAGCTGGGCTGGCCGAACGGCCAGGGGAGAGGCGACGCCCAGCCGCAAGATTCCCTCAAGATCATTGCATCGACGAACTCCGACAATCATGCTGGTCGAGTCGCGCCACGATCAACTAGTCGGAGGCCACATGAGACGCCAGCGACCCACCGTCATCGCCATATCCACACTCCTCGCCATCACCCTCACCGTCGCACCCACCCCCGCCAACGCCCAGAGCGCGGCAGAACCCAACCAGGTCGCCAACCTCACCATCCGCCAGGCCGACGGGTACGCCACCCTCGCCTGGCAACCCGTCGACGGCGCCACCGACTACCAGATCGAACGCACCGCCGTCGACGCCAACGGCACCCCCACCGGCGCACCCACCATCGTCGGCATCTGGCGCCCCAACCGCCAGATCAACCAACAGGCACCCACCTTCGCCGACGCCGGGTTCAACCCCGGCGACACGTTCCAATGGCGGGTACGCGCCCGCGCCGGCACCACCGAACAGCCCTACTCGGACCCGATCGTCGCCACCACCACCGCACCATGGGGCAACCCCGGCACCCCCGGCGAGCAACTGCGGACCCAGTGGGAAACCGCCCACGCCGCGCAGTACACCAGCGACACCGACGAGTACGCCTACACCGCCGCCATCGACGCCCTCAGCGACCGCGTCCGCGTCGTCGAACTCGGCCGCACCGTCCAGAACCGACCGATCAACATGATGGTCATCGGTTACCCCACCCCGGCGGCCACCCCGGAGACCGTCGCCGCCACCGCACCCGTGGCCATCAACTGCAACGTGCACGGCAACGAACCGGGCGACCGCGAAGCCTGCCTCATCATGGCCCGGCAACTCGCCTTCAGCACCGACCCCCGGATCACGGACCTGCTCAGCCACACCACCGTCCTGATCGTCCCCACCATCAACGGCGACGGCCGGGCCGCCAACACCCGCGGCAACTCCACCGGCCAGGACCTCAACCGTGACTACTCGCTGATCCGCCAGCCGGAGACCGCCGCGTACATCAAGATGGTCCGCGACTACCGACCCGTCGCCGGCTACGACGGCCACGAGTACGGCAACTCCCGCGCCGGCGACCTGCCGATGCTGCCGCCTCGACACCAGAACGTCGCCCAACCCATCTTCGACCAGTCCCAGGACATGATCGAAGGACACATGTACGCCAAGGGCGCCGAAGCCGGCTGGTGGGCCTGCCCCTACGGCTGCGAAGGCGGCGGCAACGTCGGCCTCAGCGAGGAAACCATCCTGCGCAACACCCTCGGCCTCAAGAACGTCGCCAACTCCCTGCTGGAACTGCGCAGCTCCGGCGGGCAGACCCGACCCGACGAGGGCAACACCGCCAACAACCGGCGCCGCAAGACCTACTCGGCCCTGTGGACCTTCCACCAGTTCCTGGACTACCACCGCGCCGACCGCGGCGACATCCTCACCTCCCGCGCCGAGTCCATCGAAATCCAGGCCGCCAACACCGGCCGCCTGGTCTTCCGCGGCTCCCGACCGATCCCCGCCCACCCCGCCCCGCACCCCGGCGACAGCCCGCCGTCGCTGGACGCACCCCGCGCCGACCTCATCCTCGACAACGCACCCTGCGCCTACAAGCTCACCGACGAGCAGTACAACGGCGCACGCACCGACGGACCGGGCGGCGTGGGCACCACCGTGGCGCAGCGCATCGCCGCACACGGCTGGAAGGTCATCAAGACCGACGACGGCTGGTACGTCCCGCTCAACCAGCCCGAACGCGGCCTGATCCCGCTGCTCCTCGACACGAAGGGCGTCGAGAAGCTGACCGACGGCGAACGCGTCTACCCGACCCTCACCGGCCGACGCAACGGACCACTGGTCGTCTCCGGCTTCACCTGCGCCGCCGACGCCACCATCAACGGCCCGATCACCGTCCGGGCCGGCGCGGCACTCGTCGCGACCGGAACCACCATCAGCGGACCGGTCAGCGCCACCCGCGCCGCCGGCGTCCTCCTCGCCGACAGCACGGTCAACGGCCCGCTCCAGATCACCAACACCACCGACGCGATCTCCATCATCGACGTCACGGTCGCCGGCCCGGTCAGCCTGACCGGCAACACCACCGGCACCGACGCACCCCTGCTGGCCGGCAACACCATCCGCGGCCCGCTCAGCTGCACCGCGAACAGCCCCACCCCGATCAACCTCGGCGTCGCCAACACCGTGCACGGTCCGCGCACCACCCAGTGCGCGGCACTGTGACCGTCAGCTAGTCGAGCCGGCGTGCCGGCGGCGCGGGCACCACGCCCGCGCCGCCGGCACACCCCACCCACCGACCCCGACCCGTGGAGCCCGCCGTGTCGAACCCGTCTCGCGCTCTCCGCCTCCTCGTGCCGGCCCTGCTGCTGGCCACCGCCGCCTGCACCGCCACCGCCACAACGGACGCGAGACCACCGAGCAGCACCAGCGCACCCCACGTCACCGGACCACTCTGCGCCGCCCTGCCCACCGGCGCCGACCCCGGAAACCCGACCTTCCTCGCCGGCCAACCCGTCGACCAGGCACTGCGGTGGATCCCCACCCTCACCACGTTCGAGGCGGCCCTGCGCACCAGCGGCGTCCTCGCCGACCTGCCCACCGGCACAGCCGTCACCGTCCTGGCACCCTCCGACGACGCCTTCGCCGCCAAGTTCTCCGAGGACAACTGGGACGACCTGATGGCCCGCCACACCGACCAGCTGCGCACCCTGCTCAAGGCGCACCTGATCGTCGGAACCCACCCCATCGACGAACTGGTCACCGCAGGCACCGCCACCACCCTCGACGGCGCCACCGTCACCCTCGCGCGCACCGGACCCACCGCCCGCCTCAACGACCGGGCCGACGCGGTCTGCGCCGACTACCAGGCCACCAACGCGCGCATCCACATCATCAACGCGGTCCTCGGCCCACTGCCCACCACCGCCGACGACACCGACCAGCGGGCCCACTGACCGCGCTCACCGCGCCCGGTCCACCGCCCCCAGAGCGGCCAACGCCCGGTTGGTGCGGTTGGCCCGCACCGCGTCGCGCTGCTGATCAGCCGTCACCTCGATGTACGTCTGCGACGACGCCAACGACGCATGCCCCAACAACCGCATGATCTCCGCCGCGCTCGCCCCGTCCTCGGCCAACCGGGTCGCGAACGTGTGCCGCAGAGCGTGCAACCGCGCACCCCGCGGCACCCGGTCACCGATGCCCGCCCGCCGGTAGCACGACTCCACCAGATACTGGAGCCCGCCGCGACGCAGCGGCTCACCCCGCCGGTCCACCAGCAACGCCGAGTCCGGGCGTACCGACCGCGACCCGAAGCGCCGCACCCGACTGTCCAGGTAGTCCACCAGCACCCGGTCCAGATCCGCCTCGATCGGCACGACCCGGGGCCGTCCACCCTTGCCGACCACCTCGACCCGCCGTTCACCAGGCCGACCCGCCAGCGATCCGACCCGCAGCGCCAACAGCTCCGACAGCCGCAGCCCGGCGCAGAGCGCCACCGCCAGCACCGCCACGTCCCGCTCCGGCCACGGGTCACGCTGCCGGCCGTCGTCGCGCGCGGCCGAGGCGAGCAGCAGCTCGGGGGTGTCCGCCCCGCGCAGCGGCTTCGGCTGGGGGAGCAGCGCGCGCGGGCGGCCCACCGCCGGCATCGGATTGCCTGCCACCACCCCGTCCGCGACGAGGAACGTGAAAAAGCTGTTCCAGGTGGACCAGGCCCGATGCACCGACGCGGGGGCCCGGGGTGCGGCGAACCGGGCGAACGCGGCCCGCATCACCCGGGGGGAGAGATCGTTGATCGACAGCGAATCACGGGGGAGGGGAGTGGTGACCTCCTCGGCGATCAGGGTGGCCACCGCGTGCAGGTCCCGCCGGTACGCCGCGAGGGTGTGCGGGGAGGGCTTGCGGGTGGCCCGGGCGGTCAGGAACTCCTCGATCAACACTTCGAGCGATTCGTCCCGTTTGTCATGCATAAGGGATATTATGCATGTTTTTCGCGTTGGGCGGCAAGGGGGAGAGGGGAGCATGTCCGAACCCCGGCGGGGTGCGTACCGACCGGGAGCATCGGGATCCAGCCCGTGCGAGAAGCCAGCAGCGTGATCGCCGAGCGGCAGGGCGCCATCAGACCTCCAGCGCCACCGCCAGGGAGCCCGGATATGGAGATCTTGAACAGTTCCCGTTCACCGGTAACGGCAACTGTCCCAAGATTCGCGAGTGCGGGGGGTGAACGCCGGCCGCACGGGGGGAACAAGAGTCCTCGCGGATCGTCTACTTTACATAATGTACATTATCGAATCGGAACTGTTGGGCTGGCACGAACGAGACCCAGCCGGTTGATGTGTACAGGTCCACATGTCGTTTCTCACTTGACCTGGGCCATTCTCAACAACTTGGGCCATCTCTCGAGTCTTCTCATTGAGTTGGGCCACCGAGGCTGCGTCCGGCCCTGCCCCCTGCACCTTCCGTGCCGGCGTGATGATTCGGCTGCACGCGCAGTGCGGGGTGTGCTCCGCACTGTCGTCGACCGGAATCGTGTCTAGCGTGCCGATGCGCGCGGCTCACGCGCGGGATGTGGGTCACCCGTGCCGACGCCTCGGGGTTGTTGATGGTCCCCCACCGCCGGTCGGCCTTGTACATCGTCTCCTGCACGGCATCCTTGGCGTCAGCCTCCGACGCGTAGCCGTTGAGTTCCTTGCGCGCCCAGTCGCAGCGCCCTCGGAACCGGTCTCGACGCCGACGAGAAGGCACTTACGCAGCAGCCCGGCAAGCGGCTCGGATTCGTCGAGCATGCGCTCGCGGAGCGAGCGTCATTGGACGCGGCTCAGACGTCTGCCGCTTCGTCCGCGGTCGGGCCTTGTTCGCCTCTGCTGAGGCGCTCGTAGCAGACCAGGGCGACGAGGAAGGCGGTGAGCAGGCCGAGCGCGGCCAGGGCGGGCAGGATCCGGGCGACGGGTAACAGCAGCACCGGCACGCCGAGGGCGACGAGCTGTGCTGGCGGGGTGGACCTGATGGTGAATCGGAGGAAGAGCACCCGGCCGGTGTGGTAGAGGATCACCCCGCCGTACAGCGCGAGGGTGGAGGTCCAGTCCAGGGGCGTTCCGGCGACGTGCCGGGGCTGGTCGTGGGCCAGGTGCTCGAGGACCTGCTCGATGCCCAGCGCAAGGTAGATAACCCCGGCGATCAGCGCGAAGTGCGCCAGGCTGTACGCGTTGACGGCTACTTGGTTGCGCCGTTCGGTGGGTGCCCTGCCCAATGCTTCGGCGGCAGCCGGCGCGGAACTCTTGAAGTAGCACCACCACAGGCACACCGTCGCGGTGAACGCGAGCAGCGCCGCCACCCGGACCGGCCAATGGGTCACCACCGCCCCGGCACCGGCTCCCACCGAGAACAGGGACTCGCCGAGCGCGATGATCAATACCAGGCCGTGCCGTTCGGTGAAGTGGCTGGGGCTGCGCAGTTGCCACCCGCTGACGGCGGAGGTCAAGAGGCCGCCGCCGAAGTTGATGACGACCGCCGCCGACCACAGCAGGGCCTGCGCGGTGCCGCCGAGCACCGCGCCGAGGATCAGCGGTATCCAGGCCAGAGCCGTCACGCTCCCGTAAAGCCTCAGTGTGGTGCGCAGCCGCCGGTCCCCCATCGCCGCGAAGAAGTAGAGGGTGAGGTGCAGTGCCGTGAGGACGATGTAGGCCAGAGCCAGGGTCAGCGGCGCGTCCACCGTTGCGGCGCCGCGTCGCCAGGCGTCGGGTATGACCAGGGCGGCCACGAAGATCGCGCCCATCGCCACGGTCGTGCCGGCACTGATCAGGCCGAGGTCGGCGCGGGCCTGGTTACCCAGCCAGGTGTAGGACGTCCAGGAGTTCCAGAGCAGCAGCAGCATGATGAGCCCCTGCGCCACGGTGAGTGGTGTCGGCGGATGCCCCATGAAGGCGATGACCCGGGTCAGGGCGAAGATGAACACCAGGTCGAAGAAGATCTCGAACGAGGTCGCCCGGTGCGTCTCTTCGGTCAGCACCGGCCGGGATCGTAAGATAAGCCTCATAGGCACATCTTCTTCGCCCACCACACACAAGGTGCAGGATCGGCGATCCGTTCCGATGGGCTCAACACGAACGATCGCCGCTATCTGCCCTCGCTATCTGATCTCGTTGCCTGGTCTCGCATGACGTCCCGGGTGCCGGCCGACTGCCGATCTGCATGCCTGCATCCGTGCCTACGAACCGTGCCTACGAACCGTGCCTACGAGCGTGCCTAGTGCCGGCGCCGGGTCTGCCTGGCCGCCGGCATGCCTGGTCCTGCAGGCACGCCTTGTCGCGCAGGCGACGAAGCCCACGTGCCTGCTGCCGGCCGGCCGCCGGCCTGTCTAGTCCCACCGGCCGTGTCGGGCTCCACTTGCGTTACGGATCGGTGTCAGTTGTTGGGTTACATGCCTGGCTAGACCCGCCGCGCTCCGTGACCGGTCGGGCGCTAGCCTCAGCCCCCGTAGACGGGGCGCGGATGGGCAGGGTCGGATGACGGACAGGTTCGATGTCGGGGAAGTCATGCTGTCCGGGATCGGCGGCCGGGCGGAGGCCTGGCGCTTCATCCGGGCCTTTGCGGCTGAGTGGACTAGGCCCTTGCGTGAGGGTGACGGGGTTGACCACGAAGAGCTGCGTGATGCGGAACAGGCGCTGGGATTCGAGCTTCCGGCGGCGTTGCGCGAGGCGTACCTGCTGTTCGGCCGGCGCGATGACCTGACAAGGAACCAGGACCGGTTGTTGCCGCCACGCGTCCTTGAGGTCGACGAGAGCGGTGAGGTGCTGGTTTTCCGGGACGAGAACCAAGGCGTGGCCTCGTGGGGCATACCAGTGGCCGACATCGCTGAGCTGGATCCCCCAGTGGTCATGGAGCACGGGGAGGGCTGGCAGCCATTCTTGGACCGTGTTTCGCTGGCCTGCGTGGAGATGGTGCTCACCGAGGTGTTGTTCGGTTCTGAGTACCTGGAGAACGCAGCCGAACTACCGGCCGAGTTGATCAGCGTGGTTGAGGCGAACTACCAGCGGGTGAACTTTCCTGAGTACCCGATGTGGTCTGAACCAGCGGAGCCGGTTCGTTGGTTCTCCGCGCCCGGGCAGTTGCTGCGCCTGGACGGGGCAGGCGAGTGGGCGTGGCTGTTCGTCCGGGGCCGGACGGCCGACGATCTGCGGCGGATCTACGGTCTCATCCCTGGAGATTGGACTCTGGGAAATGCGCTGCTCTAGTGACGGCCTGGGACGGCGACCGCGCCGTCTTGTCGCACAACACTGATACCAGCCGCCAGGCCCTGAGAGACACGGCAGGCGCGGCCCTCAATCCGGCCAGCATCGGCATCGACCGTGCGTTATCGAGACGTCGAGGCACGTGTCGCCCATCAAGTGAAGCCAAGATGTCACGCATCATCCGGAGTATGACATAGTCCCACCGGCCGGTTGGCGCAAACTTTCTGTACCGGATCAAGGCGGGCCCTAACGGGCCGCACGCGCCGCCGCCAGGGCGCGCGCCCGCTCACCCCGCCCCTAAAAACTTGCACCTGGCCCGAGATAATGAGAGCCATGACTCTTCAAGGAATCTCGCTAACTTGGGCCACTGCAGCTCAAGAGCCATCCGCGTGGCCCAGGTCAACTGAGAAATGACAGCACGGGTCCAGATGTAGATCATCATGTGGCGAGGACAGTGAAGGAGAGGGCCATGAGTGACGATGTCACCCAGTACATCAACAAGGCACAGCCGTGGCAGATCGATGTCTGTGAGAAGCTACGCGCGATGGTCGGCCAGACCATTCCAGATGTCGAAGAGCGGCTCCAGTACGGCAAGCCGCACTACCTCAAGAACGGGCACTACGCGGCCGTCATAGCGGTGGCCAAGGACAAGGTCTCGTTCATGGTGTTCAACGCGACGGACATCCCGGAGGTCAAGGGGTTCCTTCGGGCACTGGGCAACGGTGAACGCAAAGCCGTTGACATCAAGGACGGGCAGACCGTCGACTACGGCGCACTTGCCAGCATCCTGGAAAAGACCGCGACCGCCCTGTAGCTGCCAGGGCGTATGCCGTTCGGGTGACATCTCCGCAGTCCACCCGCTCCCCCACGTGCCCTCGTTCGCGGGCACCAGGTTCGGTGTCGCCGGGCCCGCCCGGCGGATGGCCGGAAACGCCAACGGGGCGGCGTACTCCGACGTGGTGTGTCGGGGTACGCCGCCCACGGGCGGGACGAGCTGCGGGACGGGACCCGCGTTGTCCTGGCGGTTACTTCGGGTCGCGGTTGAACGTGGAGGTTGACCAGAAGTAGCCGAGCACCGTCAGGGCCAGGCACCAGATGATGGCGAGCCACCAGTTGTGGCCGATCTCGCTGCTGAGCAGCAGTCCGCGCAGGGTTTCGATGGCGGGTGTGAACGGCTGGTACTCGGCGACCGGCTGGAGCCAGCCGGGCATGGCGTCGACCGGTACGAAGGCGCTGGACAGCAGCGGCAGCAGGATCAGCGGCATGGCGTTGTTGCTGGCGGCCTCTGCGTTCGGGCTGACCAGGCCCATGCCGACGGCGATCCAGGTGAGTGCCGTGGCGAAGAGTACGAGCAGCCCGAAGGCCGCGAGCCATTCCAGGACGCTGGCGTCCGTGGATCGGAAGCCGATGGCCACGGCGACGGCGCCCACGAGCACGACGCTCATGACCGACTGCAGCACGCTGCCGACGACGTGCCCGACGAGCACCGAACCACGGTGGATCGCCATGGTGCGGAAGCGGGCGATGATGCCCTCGGTCATGTCGTTGGAGACGGACACCGCGGTGCCGATCACGGTGCTGCCGATGGTCATCAGCAGGAGGCCCGGGACGATGTACGCGATGTACTCGGAGCGGTCGGCGCCGCCGCCGTTGATGCCTGAGCCCATCGTGTCGCCGAACACGTAGACGAAGAGCAACAGCAGCATGATCGGGGTGAGCAGCAGGTTCAGGGTGAGCGACGGGTAGCGCCGGGCGTGCAGGATGTTGCGGCGCAGCATGGTGGACGAGTCGCGTACGGCGAGGGTGAGGGTGCTCATCGGACGGTCTCCTTGGGCTGGTGAGGGATGGTGGCGCCGCCGGTCAGAGCGAAGAACACGTCGTCGAGGTCGGGGGTGTGCACGGTCAGCTCGTCGGCCTCGATGGTGGCGGAGTCCAGCCGGTCGAGGATGGAGCGGAGTTCACGCTGGCTGCCGTCGCTGGGGATCTGCAGCGCGAGGGAGTCGTCGTCGCGGGTGGCGTCGTGCAGCGCGAAGGCGGCGGACTGGTAGGAGGCCGGGTCGGTGAAGCGGAGCCGGACGTGTCCGCCGGGGATGAGCTGCTTCAGTTCCTTGGCGGTGCCCTCGGCGGCGATCTTTCCGTCGTTGAGCACGGCGATGCGGTCGGCGAGTTCGTCGGCCTCCTCCAGGTACTGGGTGGTGAGGAAGACGGTGACGCCGTCGGAGACGAGTTCGCGGATGATCTGCCACATGTTGTGGCGGCTGCGGGGGTCGAGGCCGGTGGTGGGTTCGTCGAGGAAGATGATCCGTGGGTTGCCGACCAGGGTCATGGCGAGGTCGAGGCGGCGTTTCATGCCGCCGGAGTAGGTGGAGGCGGGCTTCTTCGCGGCGTCGGTGAGGTCGAAGCGCTCCAGCAGGTCCGTGGCGGTGCGGTGGCCTTGGTGTTTGGGCAGGTGGTGCAGGTCGGCCATGAGGAGCATGTTCTCCTCGCCGGTGATGAGGTTGTCGACGGCGGAGAACTGGCCGGTGACGCCGATCGCGGCGCGGACCGCCTGGGGGTTGGTGGTGAGGTCGTGGCCGCCGACACCGATGGCGCCGGAGGCGGGGTCGGGAGAAATGAGGGTGGAGAGGATCTTGACGGCGGTGGTCTTGCCGGCGCCGTTCGGGCCGAGCAGGGAGAAGATCGTTCCTTCGGGGACGGCCAGGTCGACGCCGTCGAGGACGACCTTGTCGCCGTAGGACTTGCGCAGGCCGTTCGCCGCGATGGCCAGGTTGGTCATGATGGGTGCTCCTCAGAGGCTGCGGGCGACGATGTCGCCGTGCGCGGTGGTCGCGTGGATGGTCAGGTCGGGGGTGCCGTCGGTGTTCCTGAGGGTGTTGTTGATGCGGCCGAGGGTGGTGCCGGCGTCGAGGGAGGCGGAAACGCCGTGGGCGGCGCCGACCGACAGGTCGCCGGCCTGGGTGCGCAGCACGATGGCGCCGCGTGCGGCCTCGGTGATCCGGATGTCGCCCTTCATGGTGCTGATCTCCCCCGGCCCGGTGAGGCGGCCGACCGAGACGTCACCGGCGGCGGTGGTGAGGTGGACGCTCTCGGCTTCGTCGATCTTGATTGCGCCGTGTGCGCCGTCGAAGGTGATGTCGCCGAACCGTCCGACGGCCCGGAAGTCCGCGCTGGCCGCCTTCGCCGTGACCCGGGAGCCGGCGGGCAGTTGGACCGTCACCTCGATGGATCCGGAGTTGCCGAGGATCTGGTTCTTCGCCGAGGCCGTGATCCGCAGGACGCCGTCGCGGTATTCGACCTTGGTCTGCTCCGCCACCTTCACGTCGCGGCTCTTGGAGCCGTCGGCGGGCAGGACCTCGACGGTGGTGTCGGCCCGGTCGGCGGCGATGAACTGGACGCGTCCGGCGGGGATGTCGAGGACGGTGGAGATCGGGGTGGGGGTGTCGAACGTCTGCATCGTGCTCTCCTCCTGCGTTTGTTTCTGACACCGGAAACGCTACGTTGCGTTCAAGAATCAAGCAACATGATCGTTGCGCAGAACCAGAATATTCGCAGGTGAAAGCCGCATTTTCATTGCAACCGTTTTGAATCTAACGCAACGTCCGCCGTTCATCGCGTTGCATTGGAGTGAGAGTGAACGCTATGCTGGGGCCTCAGGGAAGCGTGAAGGGAGATCACGATGCCGGGAGGCAGGCTCAGCCAGCACGAACGTCAGCAGATCGCGCTGGGGCTCGCCGACGGGCTCGCGTACGCTGAGATCGCTCGGCGTCTGGACCGCCCCACCTCGACGATCACACGCGAGGTGATGCGCAACGGAGGCCCCACCGCCTACCGCGCCGACCTGGCCCACCGCGCCACCGAACGCCGCGCCCACCGGCGCCGGCAGGCCCCTGCCCGAGGGCCGCAGACAACCACGCAGGCGCACGGACGCGACGCCGAGGCCGTGCGCGAATACGAGGAGACGTTCACGACCCTGCTCATGCAGCAGGGCCTGCCCAAGATGATGTCCCGGGTGCTGACCTGCCTCTACACCGCGGACGCGGGCAGCCTCGGCGCGTCCGAACTCGTCCAGCGCCTCCAGGTCAGCCCGGCGTCGATCTCCAAGGCGATCACGTTCCTGGAGAGCCAGGGCCTCATCCGCCGGGAACGCGATGACCGCCGCCGGGAGCGTTACGTCGTGGACGACGACGTCTTCTACCAGAGCACGATCGCCGGCGCCCGATCCAACGCCCAGCTCGCCGAGGTCGCACGGCAGGGCGTCAGCGTCCTCGGTCCGGACACCCCGGCCGCCGTGCGACTGGAGAGCATCGCCCGTTTCGTCGACTTCATCGCCGAGAGCATCGCGCGCGCCGCGGAGCAGGCCCGGGAGATCCTCTACACGAAACCCCCGGCGGCCTCGGACGACACCGCCGCGCCGCGGTCAGATCGCGGGTAGACAGTCGCGCCGGCCCGGGGTGCTCCCCCGGGCCGGCGCGGATGAGGCAGCTCGGTCAGGCGCCGACGTAGGCCGCGAGGTGCTGGCCGGTGAGGGTGGAGCGGGCGGCGACGAGGTCGGCGGGGGTGCCCTCGAAGACGATCCGGCCGCCGTCGTGGCCGGCGCCGGGGCCGAGGTCGATGATCCAGTCGGCGTGCGCCATGACCGCCTGGTGGTGCTCGACGACGATCACCGACTTGCCGGAGTCGACGAGCCGGTCGAGCAGGCCGAGCAGGTGTTCGACGTCGGCGAGGTGCAGGCCGGTGGTCGGCTCGTCGAGGACGTAGACGCCGCCCTTCTCGGCCATGTGGGTGGCCAGCTTGAGCCGCTGCCGCTCGCCGCCGGACAGCGTGGTGAGCGGCTGGCCGAGGCTGAGGTAGCCGAGGCCCACGTCGGCGAGCCGTTCGAGGATGGCGTGCGCGGCGGGGGTGCGCGCCTCGCCGGAGCCGAAGAACTTCTCGGCTTCGGTCACCGACATGGCGAGCACCTCGCTGATGTCGCGGCCGCCGAGGTGGTATTCCAGCACCGAGGCCTGGAACCGCTTGCCTTCGCACTCTTCGCAGGTGGTGGCGGCGCCCGCCATCATGCCCAGGTCGGTGTAGATGACACCGGCGCCGTTGCAGGTGGGGCAGGCTCCCTCGGAGTTGGCGCTGAACAGCGCGGGCTTGACTCCGTTGGCCTTCGCGAAGGCCTTGCGGATCGGGTCGAGCAGCCCGGTGTACGTTGCCGGGTTGCTCCGCCGCGAGCCGCGGATCGCGCCCTGGTCGACCGAGACGACGCCCTCACCGGCGGGGATCGAGCCGTGCACGAGGGAGCTCTTGCCGGAGCCCGCCACGCCGGTGACGACGCAGAGCACCCCGAGCGGGATGTCGACGTCGACGTTCTGCAGGTTGTGGGCGGTCGCGCCGCGGATCTCCAGCGTGCCGGTGGGCTTTCGTACGGTGTCCTTGAGGGCGACCCGGTCGTCGAGGTGGCGGCCGGTGACGGTGTCGCTGGCGCGCAGCCCGTCGACGGTGCCCTCGAAGCAGACGGTGCCGCCGGCCGTGCCGGCGCCGGGGCCGAGGTCGACGACGTGGTCGGCGATCGCGATCGCCTCCGGCTTGTGTTCCACGACCAGGACGGTGTTGCCCTTGTCGCGCAGCCGCAGCAGCAGGTCGTTCATCCGCTGGATGTCGTGGGGGTGCAGGCCGATGGTGGGCTCGTCGAAGACGTAGGTGACGTCGGTCAGTGACGAGCCGAGGTGGCGGATCATCTTCGTGCGCTGCGCCTCGCCACCGGACAGGGTGCCCGACGGCCGGTCGAGCGAGAGGTAGCCCAACCCGATCTCGACGAACGAGTCGAGGGTGTGGCGCAGCGCGGCGAGCAGCGGCGCGACCGACGGCTCGTTGAGGCTGCTGACCCAGTCGGCGAGGTCGCTGATCTGCATCGCGCAGGCGTCGGCGATGTTGATCCCGTCGATCGTCGAGGAGCGCGCCGCCTCGCTGAGGCGGGTGCCGTCGCACTCGGGGCAGGTGGTGAAGGTGACGGCCCGGTCGACGAACGCCCGGATGTGTGGCTGGAGCGCTTCCTTGTCCTTGGACAGGAACGACTTCTGGATTTTCGGGATCAGTCCTTCGTAGGTGAGGTTGACGCCGTCGACCTTCACCTTGACCGGGTCCTTGTAGAGGAAGTCGTGGAGTTCCTTCTTGGTGTAGTCGCGGATCGGCTTGTTCGGGTCGACGAAGCCCGACTCGGCGTAGACCCGGACGGTCCAGAAGCTGTCCGACTTCCAGCCGGGGATGGTGAAGGCGCCCTCGGAGAGGGACTTGGAGTCGTCGTAGAGCTGGGTGAGGTCGATGTCGGAGACCGAGCCGCGTCCTTCGCAGCGCGGGCACATGCCGCCGGTGATGGTGAAGCTGCGGCGCTCCTTCACTGTCTTTCCGCCGCGTTCGATGCTGACCGCGCCCGCGCCGCTGATCGAGGCGACGTTGAAGGAGAAGGCCTGCGGTGAGCCGATGTGGGGCTTGCCGAGCCGGCTGAACAGGATGCGTAGCATCGCGTTGGCGTCGGTGGCGGTGCCGACGGTGGAGCGGACGTCGCCGCCCATCCGCTGCTGGTCGACGATGATGGCGGTGGTCAGGCCGTCGAGCACGTCGACCTCGGGCCGCGCCAGCGTCGGCATGAAGCCCTGCAGGAAGGCGCTGTAGGTCTCGTTGATCATCCGCTGCGACTCGGCGGCGATCGTGCTGAACACCAGGGAGCTCTTGCCGGAGCCGGAGACGCCGGTGAAGACGGTCAGCCTGCGCTTCGGGATCTCGATGCTGACGTCCTTGAGGTTGTTCACGCGCGCGCCGTGCACCCGGATCAGGTCGTGGCTGTCGGCAATGTGCGGCGCAGGCGGCTGCGTGTCCGTCCTCGTGGCCTTGCTCATCGTGTCTCCATCTGTCGGGCGGCGGCCGCTGTCGCGGTCTTCGTCGGCGTCGCCTGGCGCGATCCTGGTCAGCTTCGCGAGGTGCGGCAACCACGGTATCCAATGGGTCAGACGATCCAGCGGCCGTCGCGCATCAGCTCGCGGCCGGGCATCTCGTTCACCTCGCGCCACGCCTGGATGCGGCGTGGGGAGACACGGAACCAGCGGTACGCGGTGGTCAGCGCACCCGGGTCGAAGCCGGTGTGCGCGGCGAAGAGGTCAGCCCGCTCCCGCGGCAGCGCGTCGATCTCGAGGACCTCGACGTCGCCCTCGATCATCGACACGTCGCGGGTGTCGCCCAGGGCCAGCCGGGCGGTCCGGGTGGCCGCCAGGTTCCGGCCGGTCGGGGTGTCGGCCGCCGTGGCCAGGAGCAGGGTCTCGCCGTCCCAGTGGAAGGACAGCGGCACCAGGTGGGGCGCACCGTCGGTCGAGGCGCTGCCCACCCAGACGTCGACGTCGTGGGTGAGCCGGTGCTCCGTGTCGCGACGACGTTGAGCGGGCGGACGGGGGTCGGCAGCCTGGTCGTGCGGCAGCTCGACGGCGGTGGTGTCGGTGTGGGTCATGGCTGGGGTCACCACGGGTCAGCGCAGCTCCTGGATGCGGATCATGTTGCCCGCGGGGTCGCGGAAGGCGCAGTCGCGGACGCCGTACGGCTGCTCGGTCGGCTCCTGGACGACCTCGGCGCCGCTGCCCGCCAGCTTGGTGAAGGTGCCGTCGAGGTCGGCGGTGGCCAGGTTGACGCCGAAGTAGCTGCCCTTGGCCATCAGTTCGAGGATGGTGCGGCGCTCGTCGTCGGTCAGGCCCGGGGTGGCGGTCGGCGGGTGCAGGACGATGGCCGTGTCGGGCTGCCCGGCGGGGCCGACGGTGATCCAGCGCATGCCCCCCTGTCCGACGTCCAGGCGGATCTCGAAGCCGAGGGCGTCGCGGTAGAAGGCCAGGGAGGCGTCCGGGTCGGTGTGCGGAAGGAAGCTCGAGTGAATGGTGATGTCCATGCCGGTCACGCTAGTTGCGGCTCGATGGCCCGCGCTTCTCGATTCCTGATCGGTCGGGTGACCTGCTTGGCGACACACGCCGGCAGCCCCGCGGTGGCGTGCGTCGCCCGGGCCCGGTAGACGCTGGGCGGTACGCCGACCAGTTCGGTGAAGCGGGTGCTGAACGTGCCCAGCGACGAGCAGCCGACGGTGAAACAGACGTCGGTGACGCTGAGGTCGCCGCGGCGCAGAAGCGCCATGGCGCGTTCGATGCGCCGGGTCATCAGATAGGCGTACGGCGACTCGCCGTACGCGGCCCGGAACTGGCGGCTGAGGTGCCCGGAGGACATGTGCACGCCGCGGGCGAGCGCCTCGACGTCCAGCGGCTGGGCGTACTCCCGGTCGATCCGGTCGCGGACCCGGCGCAGGCGTGCGAGGTCGCGCAGGTGCTGCGCCTCGTCAGGTCTGCTGGTCACGTACGAGATGGTGCCATGTCGTGGCGGCGTCGCCCAGCAGGACGCACGGACGGGGTCCGGGCCACCGCGGCCCGGACCCCGCGTCCTCGGGTCAGAGCCAGGGCACCTGCGGCGACGGGTAGAAGTCGACCCCCTGCAGACGCCACCGGGGTGCCTGCTCCCCCAGCCGCGCCCGGAACGACTCCCAGTCGTGGCTGGCCGCCGTCGACCAGCCCAGTTCGGCGATCGCGGGCAGGCGCGGGAAGGCCATGTACTCGATGTCGTCCAGGCTGCGCAGCGTCTCGGACCACAGCGGCGCCTCGACGCCGAGGACCGCGTCCTCGCCGACGCCGGTCACCCGGGTGGCCGGGTCCCAGCCGTACGCGTCGGACACCTCGATGAGGCCGGCCCACCGCAGCCCCAGGCGGGTGTTCGCGTCGTACTTCATGTCCAGGTAGCACCTGTTCGCCGGTGACATGATCACCTTGTTGCCCCGGGCGGCGGCCTCGGCCAGGTCGGCGTTGGTGGTGCCGGTGCCCCAGAACTGCGCCACGACGTCGGTGGGCGGGTCGACCTGCATGATCTCGTTCCACCCCGAGGCGCGCTTGCCGTACTTCGCTACCAGGGGCAGGACCCGTTGCATGAAGGTGCGGTAGTCCTCGTCCGTGGTCGCGTGCGCCTCGTCACCGCCGATGTGCAGGTACGGACCGGGGGTGATCGCGGCGAGTTCGCGGATGACGTCCTCGACGAACCGGTAGGTCAGGTCGTCGCCGATGCACAGCGAGCTGTAGCCGACGGCCGTGTCGGTGCGCGGGGCCGGTGCGACGCCGTCGCAGTTGAGCTCGGGGTAGGTCGACTGGGCGGCGTTGGTGTGCCCGGGCATGTCGATCTCGGGGATGACGGTGATGTGTCGCGCGGCGGCGTAGGCGACCACGGCCCTGTAGTCGGCCTTGGTGAGGAACCCGGGCCCGACGCCGTCGACTCCGGTGCCCGGGCCGCCGCCGACGGTGGTGAGCCGGGGCCAGGAGTCGATCTGGATCCGCCAGCCCTGGTCGTCGGTCAGGTGCAGGTGCAGGTAGTTGATTTTGTACTGGCTGAGCAGATCCACGTACGCGGTGATCTCGTCGACGGTGTGGAAGTGCCGTGCCAGGTCGAGCATCGCCCCCCGGTACGCGAAGCGTGGGTAGTCCACGATCCGTCCGCCGGGCACGGTCCAGGTGACCCGTTGCCGGTTGGACGCCTCGATCTGGGCGGGTAGCAGTTGGCGCAGGGTCTGCGTGCCGGCGAACAGCCCGGCCGGGGTGTTCGCCCGGATGGTCACGCCGTGGCGGGTGACGTCGAGCTGGTAGCCCTCCTGGCCGACGCGCCCGGGCGCTGCGCCGATGACCAGGGCGATCTCGGGCAGCGGCGTCGAGCGCACCGGCAACACCGGCAGGGGGTAGCCGGTCGCGGGGCGCAGCGTGTCGGCGAGTTGCCGCCCCACCTGCCAGGCGGCGGCCGAGCCGGGCGAGGTGCGGATGACCGTCAGGGGGCTCAGGCGGAATGCGCCCCGGGCGTCGGGGTGGGTCTCGACGGGCGCGGGGACCACGTCGGCCAGGTGGCGGGCCGGGGCGGTCGGCGCGGCGACGGCCGGGGCTCCGGGCAGGATGAACGGCAGTCCGAGTGCGGCTATGACCAGCAGCCGCGTCATGGTGTGTCGGCGACGCACGGGTACCTCCAGGCCTTCGTCGTGATCGGTGGTCATCGATCCGACCCGCACGCTACCCGCGCCGCGCCTGGACTGTAAACCTTCCTTATGGTTCGGGCCGGTCATGCCGTACCCCGAGCAGCCCTGTCGCTGTCCTCACCTGGAGCGGCCGGCGGGGAATTCCGAGGTGGGCCGGTAGGTTCACCGGTTGGAAGATCAGGTTCATTCGATCGGATGGAAGTGCCATGCACGTGCGCTCAGACGCGGTAGTGCTGTTCGGCGTCACGGGAGATCTCGTCTCGAAGAAGCTCTTCCCGGCG
The DNA here is from genome assembly GCF_900091455.1 of Micromonospora coriariae. Taxonomy (NCBI): domain Bacteria; kingdom Bacillati; phylum Actinomycetota; class Actinomycetes; order Micromonosporales; family Micromonosporaceae; genus Micromonospora; species Micromonospora coriariae. The sequence continues at coordinate 6,101,183 of NZ_LT607412.1, forward strand.
CTGTACGAGCTGACCCGCCGCGACCGCCTCGACGTCCCGGTGATCGGCGTGGCCCGATCCCCCTGGGATGATCAGCAGCTCGTCACCACCGCCCGCAAGTCGGTCGCCGAGGCGAACGACGAGATCGACGACGAGACCTTCGACGCGCTGGCGCGCAACCTCTCGATGATCTCCGGCGACTACGCGGACCCGATGACGTACCAGCGGCTGGCCGAGCGACTGCGGGGAGCCGAGCGTCCGATCTTCTACCTGGCGATCCCCCCGGCGGTGTTCGGCTCCGTGGTCGAGGGCCTGGCGGCGGCCGGTCTGGCCGAGCGGGGCCGGGTGATCGTGGAGAAGCCGTTCGGGCGTGACCTGGCGTCCTCCCACGAGTTGGACCGCACGCTGCGCGCGGCGTTCGACCCCGAGCGGGTGTTCCGCATCGACCACTACCTCGGCAAGGAAGCCGTCGAGGGCCTCTACGCCTTCCGGTTCGCCAACCGGCTGTTCGAGCCGCTGTGGAACAGCGAGCACATCGACAACATCCAGGTGACGCTCGCCGAGGGCTTCGGCACCGAGGGCCGTGCCGGCTTCTACGACACGGTCGGCGCCACCCGCGACGTCCTTCAGAACCACATCCTGCAGGTCGTCGCGCTGATCGGCATGGAACCGCCGGTCGCCGACACCACCGACGCGTTCCGCGAGGCGGAGGTCGCCGTGCTGCGGCAGATCGAGCCGCTGTCGCCGGAGTCCACCGTGCGGGGGCAGTACGCCGGCTACCGGGACGAGCCGGGCGTGCGGCCGGACTCGAACACCGAGACGTTCGTGGCGACCCGGTTGACGGTCAACTCCCGCCGCTGGGCGGGAGTGCCCTTCTACCTGCGCACCGGCAAGTCGCTGCCGGGAACGGCGACCGAGGTCGTGGTCGAGTTCAAGCAGCCCCAGCGCTCCCTCGTCCGGGCCGAGGGCGGAGCCGAGGCGGCCGCGAACCTGCTGCGGTTCCGGCTCGGTCGCGGCGACGGCATCACCATGTCGATCCAGGCGAAGAGCCCCGGCGCCGAGGTGGCCAGCCGCCCGGTGGACCTGTCGGTCGACTTCGGCGCGGCCCTCGGGCACCGTCAGGAGGCGTACGAGCGCCTGCTCGACGATGCGATGGACGGGCAGCACCTGCGCTTCGCCCGCGAGGAGACGATCCAGCAGGAGTGGCGCATCGTCGAGCCGATCCTGGATCTGGCGGCGCCGGTGCAGCCGTACGACAGGGGCACCTGGGGCCCGGCGGACGCCGACGCCCTCGCCGGCGGCTGGCACGCCCCGCGGCTGCGCTAGCCGCTCCCCGGTGGCGCCGGGCCCGGTCCGGCCCCGGCCCCGGCGGACGTCGGCAGTGCCCGAACGAGCGCAGCCCGGGACACGCGGGCGTGGGCGTCCGCGCGGGGCTGACTGACCGCTCAGCTCACCAGATCGACCGTCCGGCGCTGGTGAGGTTTGCTCCTGCCCTGCGGTGTGGGGAAGTGATGAGCACGTTTCTCGCCCGCTTCGGAGAGGAAGCAGCTCATGCTTTCCGCGCTCGATCGTCGGCACACCGTCGCGCCACCCGGCTACAGCCGCTGGCTCATACCCCCCGCGGCGCTGGCCATCCACCTGTGCATCGGCCAGGTCTACGCGACAAGCGTCTACAAGAACTCGTTGATCGCCCACTTCGACACCAGCCAGACCGCGATCGGGGTGATCTTCAGCATCGCGATCGTGATGCTGGGCTTGTCCGCCGCGGTCGCGGGGACGTGGGTGGAGGCGAACGGGCCGCGTAAGGCGATGTTCGTCTCCGCCTCTTTCTGGGCCGCGGGCTTCCTGGTGGGCTCACTGGGCATCGCCACGAAGCAGCTGTGGCTGCTGTATCTGGGCTACGGCCTGCTCGGCGGCATCGGTCTGGGGATCGGGTACATCTCCCCCGTCTCCACGCTGATCAAATGGTTCCCGGACCGCCCCGGGTTGGCGACCGGCCTGGCGATCATGGGGTTCGGTGGTGGGGCGATGGTGGCCTCTCCCCTGTCCCGGCAGTTGCTGTCGTTCTACGACCCGGGCTACGACCCGGCCAACGCGGGATCGACGGCGTCGGGCAGCGCCCTGGTATGGCTGTTCGTGACGCTCGGCCTGGGCTACTTCGTGATCATGATGTTCGGGGTGGCGAACGTGCGGGTGCCGGCAGCGGACTGGCGCCCGGCCGGCTTCGACCCGGCGACGGTGGCGTCCAAGCCGCTGGTCACCACGGCGAACGTGTCGGCGGCCAACGCCGTCAAGACCCGGTCGTTCTGGCTGCTGTGGGTGGTGCTGTTCTGCAACGTGACGGCGGGCATCGGCATCCTGGAACAGGCCAGCCCGATGATCCAGGACTTCTTCCGCGACAACGGCACGTCGGCGGTGTCGGTGGCGGCGGCCGGCGGGTTCGTGGGCCTGCTGTCGCTGTTCAACATGGCCGGCCGATTCGCCTGGTCGTCCACCTCGGACGTGATCGGCCGCAAGCCGATCTACATGGTGTACCTCGGTGTCGGGATGGTGCTGTACGCGCTGCTGGCCCTGATCGGGCAGACGGCCACCGCGCTGTTCGTGCTGCTGGCGTGCGTGATCCTGTCGTTCTACGGCGGCGGGTTCTCCACGGTGCCGGCGTACCTGCGGGACCTGTTCGGCACGTTCCAGGTGGGCGCGATCCACGGTCGGCTGCTGACCGCCTGGTCGGCGGCAGGGATCGCGGGCCCGCTGATCGTCAACGGGTTCCTCGACGCGCAGGGCGAGCCGGGCACCCTCACGGCGTCGGCGTACCGGCCGGCGCTGTTCACGATGGTCGGCGTGCTGGCGGTCGGCTTCGTGGCGAATCTGCTGATCCGGCCGGTGCCGCAACGGTTCCACGAGCCGCCCACCGACCAGGACGGCAACCAGGACACGGCGCCGGTGGCGGCGGAGAGGAGTGGCACCCGATGAGCGAGAACGGACGGCCTGGGCAGCAGGCCCGGTTGTGGATCTCCTGGCTGGTGGTGGCGGCGCTGCTCGGCTACGGGGTGGCGCAGACGGTGATCACGGCGGCGAAGCTCTTCACCCACTGATCCGGGTGGGTGCCGCTTCCGAGCGGCACCCACACCCGGTCGGTCACAGACCGCCGGAGACGCGCAGCACCGTTCCGGTCGCGTACGAGGCGTCCGGGCCGAGCAGCCAGGCGATGGCGGCCGCTACCTCGTCGGGCTCGCCGGCGCGGCCCAGCGGGATGCGACCGACGGCGGTGTCGGCGCGGTCGGGTACGCCGGAGTCGGCGTGGATGTCGGTGCGCACGATGCCGGGGGCGACAGCGTTGACCCGGATCCCGCGCGGGGCGAGCTCCTTGGCCAGGCCGATGGTGAGGGTGTCGGTGGCGGCCTTGACGGCGGCGTAGTGCACGTACTCCCCGGGGCTGCCGAGGGTGGCCGCGGCGGACGAGACGTTGACGATGGCGCCGCCGTCGGTCAACCGGCGGGCGGCCTGCTGGGCGCAGAGGACGTAGCCGACGAGGTTGACGTCGACGACCCGGCGCAGGTCGTCGACGCGCAGCTCGGTGAAGGGCCCGATGGGGCTGGTGACGCCGGCGTTGTTGACCAGGCCGGTGAGCGGGCCGAGCTGCGCGGCGGCGTCGAACAGGGCACCGACCTGGTCCGGGTCGGTGGTGTCGGCGCGTACCGCGACGGCCCGCACGCCGGTGGCCCGCAGGTCGGCCAGGACGGCGCCGGCGGCGGCGTCGTCGCGGCGGTAGCACAGGGCGATGTGGTGGCCTGCCGCGGCGAGACGGCGGGCGGTGGCCGCGCCGATGCCGCGACCACCACCGGTGATGACGGTGACAGGTGCCACGGTGCCCCCCGGGTTTCTGACGGCTGCGTGCCGGCCCCGCCGACGCTACCGTGACCGCGCGGACCGGTCGTCGAGAGGAGAGTCACATGGAGCGGGCGTTGGTGCTCGGCGGTGGTGGGGTCACGGGCGTGGCCTGGGAGCTGGGGCTGCTGGCGGGGCTCGCCGAGCGGGGCGTCCCGGTCACCGAGGCGGACCTGGTGGTGGGCACGTCGGCGGGTTCGGTCGTCGGGGCGCAGGTGTGTTCGGGGGTGCCGCTGGAGCAGCTGTACGAGGCGCAGTTGGCGCCGGCGTCGGGCGAGCTGGCGGCGCGGCTGGGCGTGGCGGTGCTGGCGCGGATGGTGTGGGCCGGTGCCCGGACCCGCGACCCCGTGCGGGCACGGGCGCGCATCGGTGCGATGGCGGTGGCGGCGCGTACCCCGTCGGAGGCGTCCCGACGCGCCGTCATCGAGGCCCGACTGCCGACGGCGAAGTGGCCGGCGCGGCGGCTGCTGGTGACCGCGGTGGACGCGTCCTCGGGCGAGTTCGTGGTGTTCGACGGGAGCGACAGCGCGGTGTCCCTGGTGGACGCGGTGGGTGCCAGTTGCGCGGTGCCCGGGGTGTGGCCGCCGGTGACGATCGGCGCGCGTCGCTACGTCGACGGCGGGATGCGCTCGGCGGTGAACGCCGACCTGGCCGCGGACGCCCGACGGGTGCTGGTGATCGCGCCGACGTCGGGGGCGTTCGGGCCGATGCCGCGGCTGTCGGCGCAGCTGGCCGGGTTGCGGGCGGCCGGGTCACGGGTGGCGGTGGTGACGCCGGACGCGGCGGCGCGCAAGGCGATCGGCCGCAACGTGCTGGACCCGGCGCGACGGGCGGGATCGGCGCGGGCCGGCCGGGCGCAGGCCGCGGTGGTGGCGGACGAGGTGGCGGCCCTCTGGGCGTGATCGCTTACGCTCACCGCCTGTCTGGTCCGACAACGGAGGTGCGCGGTGGCGGGTGTGGGTGTCGGCGACGTGGTGGACGACTTCGAGCTGCCCGATGAGACGGGCACGCCCCGGCGGCTGTCGGAGTTCCTGACGGCGGGGCCGGTGGTGCTGTTCTTCTACCCGGCGGCGATGACCCGGGGCTGCACGGCGGAGAGCTGCCACTTCCGGGACCTGGCGGCGGAGTTCGCGGCGGTCGGCGCCACGCGGGTGGGCATCAGCCGCGACAGCGTGGCCAGGCAGGCCGAGTTCTCCACGCTGCACGGCTTCGACTATCCCCTGCTGTCGGATGAGGACGGGACGGTGGCGCACCGGTTCGGGGTGCGCCGGCGGCTGCCGTTGGGGCCGCTGAGCACGAAGCGGATGACGTTCGTGATCGGCGCGGACCGGCGGGTGATCGACGTGATCCACAGCGAGGTCAGCATGAACGACCACGCCGACCGGGCGCTGCGGGCCCTGGGCGGCTGAGCGGGCGCGAGCCCCGTGCGACGGGTGTCGCAGCCGGCTGGTATCAAGACAGCAATCAAACAGGTGTACGGAAGAGGGTTGTGATGGATGCCGGCCAGGGTTTGTCCACTGACGAGGTGCAGAGCCTGCGGGATGCGTTGGCGGCGGGCCGCCGGCCCCGGGTGGTGTTCACCGCATCGGCGGGGCAGATCGTCGGTCAGATCGGCCAGGTGGTCGAGCTGACCGATCCCGAGGTGTCCGACGAGTTCGTGGTCGTGCGCTTCGGCCGCGACGAGTTGCCGTTCTCCCCCGCGGATCTCGCGGTGGCGCCGAAGGGCGCCGGTCGTCGGGTCGCCGAGCCGAAGCCGGAGCCGCCGGCGCAGGAGCAGCCACCCGCGGTGGCGGAGCCGGAGTTCGTGTTGGACACGCCGCGGGTGCCGACGCCGCGGCGGGAGGAGCCAAAGGTGGAGCAGCAGGTGGAGAAGGCGCCGGCGCGGCGGGCGGTCAAGGCCGTGAAGCCGAAGGGCCCCGCGGGCCTGACGGTGACGTTGGCGTACGCCGAGGGTGAGTGGACGGTCGCCGCGCAGCAGGGCAGCAAGGCCCTGGCCAAGCCGTACGTGGTGAAGCCGGCCGAGGCGTTGAAGATGGTGGCGCTTGTCGACGTGCCGGGGGTGCAGGAGGCGGTGGAGCAGATCCTCGGCACCGAGCGGGCCGAGGCGGAGCAGCAGGCGGAGAAGCTGCGCGCCGAGCTGGCCGAGATCGAGGCGCGGCTGGCGGAGTTGCGCGAGGCCCGCTGACGGGTCGGGTCAGTCCCGGCTGCTGTGGTGCTCGAGCAGCCGGGTGAGCAGCCGGGTGAGCTGGTCGCGTTCGGCGGCGGACAGCGGGGCGAGCAGGTCCTGCTGGACCCGCTCGACGGTCTGGGTCATCCGGCGTGCCTCGTCGGCGCCGCTGTCGGTGAGGCTGATGACGTTGCGGCGGCGATCGGCCGGGTCGGGGGCTCGTACGACGAGCCCTCGACCGGCCAGGTCGTTGATGGCCGCCACCACGTCGCTGCGGTCGATGCCGCAGCGTCGACCGAGGTCGGCCTGGCTGGCGGGGCCGCCCTCGGCGAGCGCGGCGAGCAGCCGGTAGTGGTAGCCGCGCAGGTCGTGAGCGGTGAAGCCCTCGCTGATCAGGCGGGCGGCGTGGCTGGCGGTCTGGTTGAGCAGCCAGCTGGGGGTGGTGCGTAGCCCGGCGGGTGACTGCGGGGCGGTGGAATCCATGGGCCGCAGCCTAACAGCAATCGTTGGCGCGACCCACGATCCGTGTTACGTTGGCTGCACCAACGTTGGTCCCGCCAACGTTAAGAAGGAGGCGTCATGTCCACCGCTCCCACCCTCAACGGCCAGGTCATCGGCCAGGCCCACTACGCCACCCGGGCCCTGCTGGAGCGGGCCGTCGCTCCGCTCGGGCTCAGCTTCGGCCAGGTGCTCACCCTCAACGTCCTCGCCGCCGGCACCACCGAACGGACCCGGCTCGTGCACCGGATCACCAGCACCCTCAAGGTGGACGAGCCGACCGTGCACACGCTGATCACCCAACTCGTCGACGCCGGTCTCGCCCAGGCCGGCGACCACACCTCGACGGGCGGCGGGGAGCCGCAGGTGCGGCTCACCGACACCGGCCACACCGTGCGGGGCCGCGTCGCCGACGCCGTCGCGGGCATCACCGCCCGGCTGTACGGGGACATCCCGGCCGACGAGACGAGCGTTGCCGCCCGGGTTCTCGCCCTGGTCACCCAGCGCGCGAACGCCGAACTGGCAGCGATCCCGGGCGGCGCCACGACTGTCGGTCAGAAGTAGTCGAGCAGCTGCGCCGGGCCTCCCGCGCCCAGCAGGTCCAGGGCGTCCGGGACGGCGCCGGCGGCGTGCAGCAGACCAGCCTCGGCGACCGACCGGGCGCGGGCGGCACCGGCGTAGAGCAGCGCGAAGCCGCGCACGTCCAGCCGCAGGTCGGCCTCGCCGCCGATCCGGGTCAACTCGCCGGCGCCGTCGGCGACGCTCAACCGCCAGGCGCCGGCGTTCCAGTCGGCGACCTCGTCGGCGAGGGTGAACTCGACGGCACCCCGGACGTGGGCGGGCCAACCGCGCATGCCGACCGCCCGGGCCACGTCCACCGGCCGGTGCATCCACAGGTCCCGTGCGTGCTCGCGGGCCGACTCCAGTGGCAGGTGGACGCTCACGGCGTCGCCGTCGAGCGGGCACAGTCGCAGGGTCGGTGCGACGCTCGCCCAACTGCCGAGCACGCCGACGAGTTCCCGGGCGGCCTCAGCGCTGGTCGCCAGGGCCTCGTCGACGGTCAGCACCGAGTCGGCGCCGTAGCCGCGGCCCCGTTCCCAGTTGGCGTAACCCACCAGGTCGCCGCCGTCCTCGACGAGGGTGAGCGCGTCTGCGGGCAGGCCGCGCTCGGCGGCGAAGAAGTCGAAGAGCTCACCCCGGCGGGTGAGCGGGCCGTTGCGGTGCCGGGTGACCCGCTCGTACAGGGCCGCGACGGCGGGCAGGTCGGCGGGCGTGCCGGCGCGGACGGTCAACCGGGGATCCGGCCGGTGCCGGTGCAGCACTGCGGTGGCCAGGTCGACGGTGCGCAGCACCCCGGCGGCCTCCCAGCCGCAGGCACGGTAGGGGGCGGCGACGGTCGGGTACAGCGCGCTGATCGCCGCGCCGCGCTCGCGGGCGCCACGCAGCAGGGCGGTGAGCAGGCCGCGGGCCACGCCCCGGCCGCGGGCCTCGGGGGCGACCGCCACGCCACCGATGTCGGCCGCGGGCACGGCCCGTCCGGACCACCACTGGTCGTGGTGCAGGTCGACGGCCTTGCCGACGAGCCGGCCGGTGTCGTCGAACGCGCCGTAGCGGGTCATGCCGGGCACCGTGGCGGTGGCGTGCGGGGGGCGCTGCGGGTCGGACCCGAAGGCGAACCGGCCCAGCTCCCAGGCGTCGGCCAGGTCGTCGGCGGTGAGTTCGCGTACGTGCACGGTGGCGGGCATCGGCACACCCTAACCGCTGTTAGGAAGGGCCCCTTCACCTGCACGAGGCGTTAACAAGGTGCCCTTCCTTCGCGGCGGTCAGTGCTGTGGGATGTTGGCCACGCCGATCCGCTTGCGGAACACCCAGTAGGTCCAGCCCTGGTAGGCCAGCACGACCGGGGTGAAGATCACCGCCACCCAGGTCATGATCTTCAGGGTGTACGGGGTGGACGCGGCGTTGGTGGCGGTCAACGTGCCCGCCGCGTCCAGGGTGGAGGGCAGCACGTTCGGGAACAGCGCCGCGAACAGGGTCGCCACCGCCAGGCCGATCGCCACGGCGGTGCCGGTGAACGCCCAGCCCTCCCGGCGTACCCGGGCGGCGGCGAGGCCACCGAGCAAGGCTAGGGCCGCACCGACGGCGAGCACCACGGCGGCCGCGCTGGAGCGGATGCTCAGCGTCCAGGTCAAGAAGGTCACCGCGAGCACGGCGGCACCCACGCCGAGGCGCACCGCGAGGGCGCTGGCGCGCTCGCGGATGTCGCCGGCGGTCTTCAGCGCGATGAACACCGCGCCGTGGGTGACGAACAGCGCCAGGGTGGTCGCGCCACCGAGCAGGGCGTACGGATGCAGCAGGTCGAACAGGCCACCCACGTACTCGTGGTCGGCGTCCAGCGGCACACCGCGCAGGATGTTGGCGAAGGCGACACCCCACAGGAACGCCGGCAGCAGCGAGCCGATCACGATCGCCGCGTCCCAGCGGCGCTTCCAGGACACCTCGGGGCGCTTGTGCCGGTACTCGAAGGCCACCCCACGGCCGATCAGGGCCAGCAGGATCAGCAGCAGCGGCAGGTAGAAGCCGGAGAAGAGGGTGGCGTACCACTCGGGGAAGGCGGCGAACATCGCGCCGCCAGCGGTGATCAACCACACCTCGTTGCCGTCCCAGACCGGGCCGATCGTGTTGATCAGAACCCGCCGTTCCCGGTCGTCGCGGCCCAGCACGGGCAGCAGCATGCCCACGCCGAAGTCGAAGCCCTCCAGGATGAAGTAGCCGGTGAAGAGCACGGCGATGAGCAGAAACCAGATGGTGGTGAGGTCCACGGCAGGCTCCGGTGATCAGTAGGCGAAGGCGAGCGGACGCTCGGCATCGTCGGTGTCGTCGGACGGGGGCGTCTCGCTGACGTCGGGTACGCCGGCCTTGGCGTAACGCAGCAGCAGCTTGACCTCGATCACCGCGAGGGTGGCGTAGATCAGCGTGAAGGCGGTGAACGAGGTGAGCACCTCGGCCAGCGAGACGCTGCGGGACACGCCGTTGCGGGTGAGCATCTCGCCGAAGACGATCCACGGCTGGCGACCCATCTCGGTGAAGATCCAGCCGAACGAGTTGGCCAGCAGTGGCAGCACCGGCATGGCCAGCCCGGCGCGCAGCAGCCACTTACTGGTGGGTGTGCGGCCCTTGCGCTGGCTCCAGAGCACCAGCAGGGCGATCGCGGCGGCTGCCATCCCGAAGGCGATCATGAAGCGGAAGCTCCAGTAGGTGACCGGGATGATCGGGGTGTAGCTGCCGGCGCCGTACTGGGTGGCGTACTGGGCCTGGAGGTCGTTGATGCCGTGCACTGTGCCGTTGGGGTCGCCGGTGCCGAGGTACGACAGCAGGTACGGGATCTTGATGGCGAACACCTCGCGGCTGCCGTCGAGGCTGCCGACGGTGAGCACGGAGAACGAGGCGGGGCTCTCGGTGGTGTAGAGGCCCTCGGCGGCGGCCATCTTCATCGGCTGCACGTCGGTCATGATCTTGCCTTGGAGGTCGCCGGTGAACAGCACGGCGGCGGAGGCGACCAGGACCACCCAGGAACCGAACTTCGCGGCGAAGCGGTAGGCGCCGGTGTCGGCGGAGTCGCGGTTACGGATCAGGTGCCACAGGCCCACGGCGGCGACCAGCGACCCGGCGACCAGGAACGAGCCGGCCAGGGTGTGCGGGAAGGTGATCAGGGCGACCTTGTTGGTCAGCACGGCCGGGAAGTCGGTCAGCTCCGCGCGGCCGGTGTCCGGGTTGACCTTGTAGCCGACCGGGTTCTGCATGAACGAGTTCGCGGCGAGGATGAAGTACGCGCTGAGGTTCGTGCCGATCGCGGCGGCCCAGATGCTGGCCAGGTGCGCCCGCTTGGGCAGCCGGTCCCAGCCGAAGATCCACAGGCCGATGAAGGTGGATTCGAGGAAGAACGCGACAAGCGCCTCGATGGCCAGGGGTGCGCCGAAGACGTCGCCGACGAAGCGCGAGTAGTCGCTCCAGTTCATGCCGAACTGGAACTCCTGCACGATGCCGGTGACCACACCCATCGCGAAGTTGATCAGGAAGAGCTTGCCGTAGAACTTGGTGAGCTTGAGGTAGCGCTCGTTGCCGGTGCGGTGCCACAGCGTCTGCAGGATCGCCACCAGCACGGACAGGCCGATGGTCAGCGGCACGAAGAGAAAGTGGTAGACGGTGGTGACACCGAACTGCCATCGGGCGACGTCCAACGCGTCCACCTGGAACCCCCAGCCATTTCGTACTACGAGACGTAGTAAATACTACTGCTCGTCGTAGAGGAGCGGACAGGGTTGGGCGGCCCGAACCGGCCCCGGACCAATGACCTTGATCACCCGGGCCGTCGGGTCCGGCGGCAACCGGCCGACCCGCCCTCGCGGCACCCCTCGCGCGTGCGACGATGGCGCGCTGATGGACACCGCGCACTCCCCCTGGCAACCGCCGCTGATCTGGCGTGCCGCCCAACTGCTGGCCCGAGCCCTGGTCGGCCTGCTGGCCCGCCTCGAGGTCACCGGCGACGTCCCCGCGTACCTGCGTCGCGGACCGCTGGTGCTGGCCGCCAACCACATCAGCCCGTTCGACCCCGTGGTGATGGCCGCCGCCTGTCAGACCCGCGGGATCGCCCCCCGGATCATGGCGACCGCCGGGTTGTTCCGCGCACCGGTGTTCGGCGCCGCCATGCGCCGCGCCGGGCACATCCGCGTCGACCGGGGCACCAACGCGGTGCACCGGGCGCTGGACGCCGCTGCCACCGCCGTCGCCGGAGGCTCGGTGATCCTCATCTACCCGGAGGGCCGCATCGGCCTGGACCCCGGCATGTGGCCCGAACGCGGCAAGACCGGCGCCGCCCGGCTCGCCCTGGCCTGCGCCGCCCCGGTCATCCCGGTCGCCCAGTGGGGCGCCCACGAGGTGCTGCCGTACCGGGCGCCCCGCGGGATGCTGCGCGGCGTCGCCCGCGCGCTGTGGCGCCGCCCGGTGATCCGGGTGCACTTCGGCACACCCGTCGACCTGGGCGAGGTGAGCGCCGCGAGCCCCGGCGTCGCCCGCCGGGCCACCGACCGGATCATCGACGCGCTCACCGACACCCTCGTTCCGCTGCGCCCCGCCGAGCCCGACCGACCCCGGCACGTCGACCCGGGCCGCCCGAGCGACCCCAGCCGGGCCCACCGTCGCAGGCGCGAGTGACCTAACGCATTAGACAACTTTCGGAAACCTGTCTAAGCTGTCTATCGTGAGCAGCGTGGAGATGGAGTACGACGACCCGAAGCGCGCCGCTGTCCTCGCGGCGGCGGTCGGCGTGTTCGGGCGCTATGGATTCCAGAAGACGTCGATGGAGGCGGTCGCCAAGGCGGCCGGCATCTCCCGGCCGGGCCTGTACCTGATGTTCCCCAACAAGGAGCAGCTGTACCGGGCCACCATGCAGGGCGTCATGGAGCGCGCCCAGGCAGCGATGAAGGCGCGCTTCGCCGACGCGGCGCTCAGCTTCGACGAGCGGATCGTGGCGGGGCTGGACGCGCTGATGGGCCCGTACATCGACACCCAGGTGGCCCGCGACCTCAACGAGCTGCTCGAGAACAGCGGGCCCCAGCTGGGCTCGATGTTCCACGACTACCAGGAGCGGGCTCGGGCGACGCTGCGCGCCCACATCGACGATCTCGCTCCGCCCGGCCTGCTCGACACGGAGCTGACCGCGAACGACGTGATGGACCTGCTCTTCTCCGCCGCGTTGACCTGGAAGTCGACCTCGGCCACCAGGGACGAGTTCCGCGAACGGATCCGCCGGGCCCTGCGGCTGATCCACCGCACCGCGCGCTGACCCGCCGCCACCGACCGCACCCCTCCCGTAGATTTCCCGCGTCCAAGGAGTTCCGAAATGTCACGAATCATCACCCCTTACTCGGCTGCGTCGACCGCCGCCGAGGTGATTGCCGGCGTCGATATCACCGGCCGCCGGGCCGTGGTCACCGGCGGCGCGTCCGGGATCGGCCTGGAGACCGCCCGGGCGCTGGCCCATGCCGGCGCCGAGGTGACGCTGGCCGTCCGCGACACCGCCGCCGGCGACCGCGCCGCCGCCGACATCACGGCAGGCGGGGCACTCGGCGCGGTCCGGGTCGCCCGGCTCGACCTGGCCGACCGCGCCTCCATCGACACCTTCGTCACTGGCTGGTCCGGCGCGCTGCACATCCTGGTCAACAACGCCGGCGTCATGGCCCTGCCGGAGCTGACCAGGACCGCCGAGCGCTGGGAGAAGCAGTTCGCGGTCAACCACCTCGGTCACGCCGAGCTGACCCTGGGTCTGCACGACGCGCTCGCGGCCGCGCGGGACGCCCGGATCGTCGTCGTGAGCTCCTCGGCCCACCAGCAGTCCCCGGTCGTCTTCGACGACATCCACTTCACCGCCCGGCCCTACGAGGCCTGGTCGGCCTACGGCCAGTCGAAGACCGCGACGATCCTGTTCACCGTCGCCCTGGCCAGAAGGTGGGACACCGACGGCATCACGGCCAACGCCCTGCACCCCGGCGGCATCATGACCAACCTCCAACGACACCTCGACGACGCGCAACTGCGCTACGTCGGCGCGGTGGACGAGCAGGGCAACCGCCTGGAGGTGCCGCCGGGCTGGAAGACCCCGCAGCAGGGCGCGGCCACCACGGTCCTGCTGGCCGCCTCCCCCGAGGTCGACGGCGTGACGGGCCGCTACTTCGAGGACGGTCACGAGGCCCCGGTCATCGCCGAGCCCTCCGACGGAATGAGCGGCGTGCTCCCGTACGCCCTCGACGACAAGGACGCCGACCTCCTCTTCGACGAGACGGTCCGGCTCCTGCTGCGGTGACTCGGCAGCCGGCCGACGAATGTCGCCGGCAGGCCACCCACGCTCCACCGGCGGCAGGCATACTGCGTCGCGTGCTGACCCGATTCGGCTACCTGGACGCGCCCGGGCCGCTGGCGTTCGCCCACCGCGGCGGCGCCGCCGAGGGCGACGAGAACACCAGCGAGGCGTTCGCCCGCGCCATCGGGCTGGGCTACCGGTACGTGGAGACCGACGTGCACGCCACCGCCGACGGGGTGGCGGTGATCTTCCACGACCCGACCCTGCGCCGGATCACCGGCGAACCGGGGCGCATCGCCGACCTGCGCTGGGCCGACCTCGCCTCGGTACGCGTCGGCGGGGCCGCTGTCGTACCCCGGCTCGACGAGGTGCTGGGCGCGTGGCCGCAGGTGCGGTTCAACATCGACGTGAAGGCCGACGGCGGCGTCGAGCCGACGGTGGCCACTGTGACCCGGGCCGGCGCCGCCGACCGGGTGCTGCTCGCCTCGTTCAGTGACGCCCGGCTGACCCGGCTGCGCGGGCTCACCGACGGGCGGGTCGCCACCAGCCTGGGCATGCGCGGGGTGGCCCGGCTGCGGCTGGCCTCGCTGCACGGCCGCCCGCTGCGGCTGCCCCCGTCGGTGGTCGCCGCGCAGGTGCCGCCGAGCTACGGGCGGGTGCCGGTGGTGGACCGCCGGTTCCTCGACTACTGCCACCGACTCGGCCTGCAGGTGCATGTCTGGACGATCGACGAACCCGCCCAGATGCACGACTTACTGGATCGTGGCGTGGATGGCATCATGACCGATCACGTCGGCGTGCTGCGCGACGTCTACCGCAGCCGCGGCCACTGGGCCGCCTGACCATCCAAGGACCCCCGATGGCCGAGACCGTGACCCCCACGGTGGACGACACCCCGCCCCCGGCGAGCACCCGCCGCGAGCGGAGCGGCTGGTACATCTACGACTGGGCCAACTCCGCCTTCCAGACCACAGTCATCACGGTCTTCCTCGGCCCGTTCCTCACCACCGTCGCCGAGTTGGCCGCCGGCTGCGAGCTGGGCGCGGACACTTGCGACGGCTACGTGCACCCGCTCGGCATCCGGGTGGCCGCCGGCTCCTACTACCCGTACCTGATCTCGCTGTCGGTGTTTCTGACCGTGTTCGTGCTGCCGGTGATCGGGGCGATCGCCGACCGGTCGGCGCACAAGAAGCGGCTGCTCGGCGGCGCGGCGTTCACCGGCGCCGGCGCGACCATGGCGATGGCCTTCGTCACCGGCGACCGGTACCTGCTCGGCGGGGCGCTGTTCCTGGTCGCCAACATCTCCTTCGGCGCGGCCATCGTGGTGTACAACTCGTTCCTGCCACAGCTCGGCGGTCCCGACGAGCGCGACGGCATCTCCAGCCGCGGCTGGGCGCTCGGCTATCTCGGCGGTGGCCTGCTGCTGGCGTTCAACCTGGTCGCGGTCACCCTGCTCAGCCAGGACGACAACCCGCAGCGCACCCTGGACCTGGCCCGCTGGTCGATCGTGTCCGCCGGGGTGTGGTGGGCGGCGTTCACCCTGGTGCCGCTGCGCTGGCTACGTGAACGCCCCACCGCGGCGGCGCTGGCCGCCGGCGGCAACGTGCTCACCGACGGGTTCCGGCAGCTCGGCCGCACCCTGCGTGAGGTCAAGGCGTACCCGCTGACGCTGTTCTTTCTGCTCGCGTTCCTGGTCTACAACGACGGCATCCAGACCGTCATCACCCTCGCCAGCCAGTACGGCACCGAGGAGCTGCGGCTCGAACAGAGCACCCTGATCGTCACCATCCTGCTTGTGCAGTTCCTCGCCTTCGGTGGCGCGTTGAGCCTCGGCGCGCTGGCCCGGCGCATCGGCGCCTGGAAGACGGTGCTGCTCAGCCTGGTGCTCTGGACCGGTGTGATCATCGGCGCGTTCCGGCTGCCCGCCGAGGCGCCGGTGCCGTTCATGGTCCTCGGCGCGGCCATCGGCCTGGTCCTGGGCGGCAGCCAGGCGCTGAGCCGGTCGCTGTTCAGCCAGCTCATCCCGGCCGGCAAGGAGGGCGAGTACTACGGCTTCTACGAGATCAGCGACAAGGGCACCAGCTGGCTCGGACCCCTCGCCTTCGGTCTGGTGTTCCAGCTCACCGCCTCCTACCGGGTGGGCCTGGTCTCCCTGCTGATCTTCTTCGTCGTCGGTTTCCTGCTTCTTCTGGCCGTGCCGATCCGCCGGGCCATCGTCGCCGCCGGGAACACCCCACCCCGGGTGCTCTGACGCCGGCCGCACCCGGCTGATCGGCCCTGGTCGATCAGATAGGCTGCCCGACCGTGACCGACGACGCCGCTGCCACCCCGACCTGCCTGGCCCACCCGTTCCCCGGCCAGCCGCACGCTCCGGCCGGGTGCGCCGCGGCACGCGGACTCGACGGGCGTCCGGTGCACGCCGCGGCGTTGAAGTTCTTCTGGGGGCCGATGGACTGCGGCAAGTCCACCATGGCGCTGCAGATGAACTACAACCACGCCCGACAGGGCCGGCGCGGGCTGGTCACCACCCGCATCGACCGGTCGCTGGGCCCACAGGTCACCACCCGCATCGGTCTGGCACACGAGGCGATCGAGGTCACCGACGACCTGGACCTGCGAGCCCTGGTCCGGGGCCGGTGGGCCGAGGGGGAACGCGTCGACTACCTGATCTGCGACGAGGCGTGCTTCTACACCGTCGAGCACGTCGAGCAGATGGCCGAGCTGGTCGACAGTTACGACGTGGACGTGTTCGCGTTCGGCCTGGCCACCGACTTCCGCTCCTGCCTGTTCCCCGCCACCCAGCGGCTGTTCGAGCTGGCCGACGAGGTGGCCCGGATCCAGGTCGAGGTGCTCTGCTGGTGCGGCCGGGAAGGACTGCTCAACGCCCGGGTGGTCGACGGCCGGGTGGTGCGCGAGGGCGCGCAGGTCGTCATCGGCGACACCGTCGACACCGCCGAGGTGCGCTACCAGGTGCTCTGCCGCCGGCACTACCGCAGCGGCGACCTCGGCCCCCGCGACTGACCGGCGGCGAGCCGCCGATCCGCCAAGATCACCGCGACCGTCACCACCACCGCGGCGGCGGCGCACACCGCAAGCGACACCTCCAGCTCCACGCACACCGGCACGAGTGCCACCAGCAGCGCCACCGCCACGATCCGGCTGATCGGCACGCTCCGCCACAGCACCGACCTGTAGCCGGCGTGCCCGGCGAGGAACAGCGCCGGACCGCCAAGGACGAAAAGCGCGGTGACCGTGCTGGCCGCCTCCCCCGGCTCGCGCAGCAGCCGCTCGTCGCCGGCAGCGGTGACGATGATGCCGGCGACCATCACCGGGTGCAGGAAGTTGAACGCCACCCGGCTCAACGCTCCGGTGCGCTCACCCGCGCGGGCGACGACCTCCGCCGCCGCCGGAGCTGACCGGGCGAAGTACACCCACCACAGCGCCACCGAACCGGCGAACGCCAGCACGAACGCGCCGGACATCCTCAGGTCCAGGTGCCGCGCGAGTGTGCTCCCGGTGACCAGGATCGACTCGCCCAGGGCGATGAGGATGAACGCCTGACACCGCTCAGCCAGGTGCCCGCCCTCCACCATCCACCGCTCGGCGGGGCTACGGCCCCGACCGGGCACCGGGAACCCGGTCGACAGACCGATCACCTCGATCACGATCGCCGCCGTCCACAGCGCCTCCTGGAAGGCGCCTCCGAACACACTGCCGAGCAGCACGAGCAACGACGTCCCGGCGAACCACGGCAGCGTCTTCTGGAACCCGTCGACCAGCCACGGCTGGCCCTGCACCGCCCACAACGCGAACACTGTGCGCCCCACCTGCAGGGTCAGGTAGACCAGCGCGAAGAGCAGGCCGCCACCGGCGAACGCATCGGGGATCGCCGCCGAGAGCAGCAGGCTGCCCAGCATCAGCGCGATCAGCAGGGCCCGCACCGGCGCCTGGTCCGGGTGCAGCCAGTTCGTCCCCCAGGCGGTGTAGATCCACACGAACCAGACCAGCGCCAGCAGCAGCGCGGTGCGGGCGGCGCCACGCCAGTCCGGGTGTTCGATCAGGTAGTGCGCCAACTGGGTGATGGTGAAGATGAAGACCAGGTCGAAGAAGAGCTCCGTCGAGGTGGTCGGCTCCACCCCCCCGTCGTTCGCGTAGCAACCAGGGCCGCTTCGGCCGGACCGCCGGCTCAGAACGGGTCACCGCAGACCCGCCAGTCCCCGTCCTCGCGGACCACCGGCAGGCGGCGCTCCTCGCTGCGCCCGCCGTCGCGGGTCAATTTGACTGTCACAGTGCCATGCGGTCGCCCACCACTGGTCGCCACCGACACGTCGGTGATCTCGTAGTCGGTCACCATCGGCGGCGTACGCACCCAACTGGTGAAGCCGATCGCGCTCCACCGGCTGCGCGCGTCCGCGCAGAGCCGCTCGTACGCCCTGTCGCTGTCGCCGAGGGTCACCTCGTTCAGGAAACCGTCGGCGGTCTCCCGGATCGGGCCGGTGGCCTGGCGTACGGTCTGCAGGTTCCAGGCGGCCAGCCCGGCCACCCCGACGCAGCACAGCGCCATGCCGAACCCGGCGAAGGCCAGCCCGGTGCGCATCGGGCGGTGCCGCCGGGCCGGTCTGCTGTACGGCTGGCCGGCACCCACGACTACCGACCGTAGAGAACGCCGTCGCAGTCGAGCACGACAAGTCCGAAACTGGGTGCGACCGATGGGCTGCTGTGCCCTGTTCCCGACGGCCGCCGAGAAACACCGGCGTACCTGACACAGGTTGGCAGGTACGCCGGTGCAGACTGCCCAGCATGACGACAACCGCCGACCTCGCCATGGTCAACCTGGACAGCTCCGACCCGGCCGCGCACGCCGCGTTCTACCACCGGGCCCTGGGCTGGGAGATCACCCACAGCCAAGCCGAGTACGCCATGATCAAGGGCGGTGGCGTTTCCCTCGGCTTCGGGCTGGTCGAGGGTTACCGGCCGCCGTCCTGGCCGGACCCGGCCGGCGGTAAGCGCTACCACCTCGACCTCTACGTCGACGACCTGGCCGCGGCGGAGAAGGAGTTCGTCGGGGCCGGCGCCTCGAAGCCGGAGTTCCAGCCCGGCGGCGACCGGTGGGTGGTGCTCATCGACCCGATCGGTCAGCCGTTCTGCATCTGCCCCCGCCCGCAGAGCTGAACACCTGCGCTGACCGGCCGCGCGGCCGGTCAGCGCAGCGGACCACGGGCGACGGCGGCCCGCATCGTCTCCGCGTCGCCGACCGGAACGTACTCCAACCACCAGGTCGCGCCGGCCGCGGCGAGTTCGCCCAGGTAGGCCCGCTCGGCTCGCTCGTCCGGTCGGCGCCGCCGGCCGCCGATCGCCACGTCGAACGGCTGGCCGTCGGCGCGGGTGGCCGGCAGGGCGCTCACCAGCTCGCGTACCTCATCCGGGGTGAAGTCGGACCAACCGGCGGTGTCGGTGAGCTTGTAGGGCACGATGCCGTCGGCGCGGGCCGCCCGCCGCCGCACCGACCCGGCCTGGGTGCTGCCGCCGACCCAGACCGGCACCCGGGGCGACTGCACCGGCGGCGGCCGCAGCGCCACCCCGTCCGCGCGGTAGTGGGTGCCCTGGTGGCTGACCGGCGCTCCGCTGAGCAGCCCGGTCAGCAGGTCGAGACCCTCGTCGAGCATGGCGGCCCGGACGGCCACCCCGGTCGGCTCGCCGAACGCGGCCAGGCCCCGGTCGCCCGGGTCGCCCAGGCCGACCGCCACCGTGGCGCGCCCCGCGCTGAGGTGGTCGAGGGTGAGCACCTCACGGGCCAGCTTCACCGGGCGGCGCCGGGGCAGCGCGGTGACCGTGGTGCCCAGCCGCACCCGGCTGGTGCTCACGGCGATCGCCGTGAGCACCAGCCACGGGTCGTAGGTGGGCGGGTCGTCGCCGGAGTAGTGGACGAGATAGTCCTCCAGGAACACCCCGTCCCACCCGGCGCGCTCGGCGAGCTCACCCAGCTCGACCAGGGTGGACACCGAAACCGAGCCGCCGCCGCAGGGAAGCTCCAGACCGTGTCTCATCCATCGACAGTAGGGCGGGGGTACGACGCTCAGCCGCGGCGGCGGGACCGGGCCGCCCACACCACGTACGCCGGGTCGCGGTCGAGGTTGTGCCGATCGCGGTCGTAGCGGCGAGTGGTACGGGGGTCGGCATGACCCATCGCGTCCTGCACGTCCTCCAACGGGACGCCCTCGGAGCGGGCGGTGGTGGCGAACGCGTGCCGCAACGAGTGGGGTGAGAGCTTCGCCCAGGCCGGGATGCCGGCGGCCCGGGCCAGCCGGCGGACCATCCGGAACACCGAGTGCCGGTCCAGCCGGCCGCCGCTGGCGGTGACCAGCAGCGGCCCGGTCAGCTGCGGCACCGGCACGCCGGTGGCGGCGGCCCGCTGGGCCAGGTAGGCGTCCACCGCGTACGCGGTGCCCGGGGTGAGGGCCCGCCGGCGCTGCTTGCCGCCCTTGCCGACGAAACGCACGCTGCGGTGCCCGCGCTCGGTGCCCAGGTCGGTGAGGTCCAGCGAGATCAGTTCGCCGACGCGCAGGCCCAGGTCGGCCAGGAGCGCGATCGCGGCCCGGTTGCGGGCGGCTGTCGGGCCGGTGTCCGCGTCGGCGGCGCTGAGCAGCGCGTCCACCTCCTCCGGGGTGAGCCCGACAGTGGCGGAGTGGTCCCGGTCGACGCGCGGTCGGTCCGCGCCGGCGACCGGGTTGGCCGGCACCGCGCCGAGCTTGACGAGGAAGTCGTACCAGCTGGACAGCGCGGAGAGCCGACGCGCCACGGTCGCCGGGGTCAGTGGCCGGTTACTGCGCGCGCCGAGGGTGGACTCCAGGGCACGGGCGTACTCGTTGACGTGCAGGAAGTTGGCCTGCAGCGGATCCAGGTCACGGCCGGCGCACCAGCTGAGCCAGCCGGTGACGTCGCGCCGGTAGGCGTCGCGGGTGTGCTCGGACAACCGGCGGTTGCGCAACCAGGCCTCGGTGACGTCGACCGGCCCGCCGGGCAGGGCCGGTCGGGCCGTCGGGCGGGCGAGCACCGGAGCGTCGGAGGACACCATGTGAAAAACACTCTCAGCTCGGGCTGTGTTCGGCGGGAAGGCGCGCCGGGACCACCGGCCGGTGTCGGGGCGCGGCGGGCCGGTTACCGTCGGACGGTGCGTGCCAGTCGGCTGGTCTCCCTGCTGCTGCTCCTGCAGACCCGGGGGCGGATGACCGCTGCCGAGCTGTCCGAGGCGCTGGAGGTGTCGATCCGGACGGTGTACCGGGACGTGGAGTCCCTGGGCGCCGCCGGGGTGCCGGTGTACGCCGAGCGCGGCCCGGCCGGCGGGTACCGGCTGCTCGACGGCTACCGCACCCGGCTGACCGGGCTGACCGCCGGAGAGGCCGAGGCGCTGTTCCTGGCCGGGGTGCCCGGCCCGGCCTCCGAGTTGGGCCTGGGGTCGGTGCTGACCACCGCCGAGCTGAAGTTGCGGGCCGCGCTGCCGAGCGACCTCGCCGACCGGGGCGGGCGGATCCGGCAACGGTTCCACCTGGACGCGCCGAGCTGGTTCCGCGAACCCGAGCCCACCCCGCACCTCGCCGCCCTGGCCGGCGCGGTGTGGGAGGACCGCCGGATCCGGGTGCGCTATCAGCGGTGGCAGCAACCCCGGGAGGTGACCCGCACGCTCGACCCGCTCGGCGTGGTGCTCAAGGCCGGCCGGTGGTATCTGGTCGCCGCGGCGGACGGACAGGTACGCACCTACCGGGTGGGCGCGATCCTGGACCTGACCGTGCTGGATGAACCCGCCGACCGGCCGCCCGGGTTCGACCTGGCGGACTGCTGGCAGGAGCACACCGAGCGCTACGAGCGCAGCGTCTATCGCGCCGAGGCCCGGGTACGGATGACCGTGGCGGCGCTGGCGCGCACGGTGCACCTCTTCCCGCCGGCGATGAGTCGGGCGGCACGCGAGGCCGCCGGCGCTCCGGACGCGGACGGCTGGTTGGTCACCACCGTGCCGATCGAGTCGGTCCGGCACGGCCACGTCGAGATGCTCAAGCTCGGCGCGCAGGTGGAGGTGCTCGCACCGGCCGAGTTGCGCGAACTCGTCGCGGGCACCGCCCACGCGCTCGCGGCGCTCTATCCGCCGATCCCGGTCGCGGGGGAGCCGGTCGCGGACGCGGGCCCCGCGGCGGACGGTGAGCGGCCGGCGGGTACGGCTGCGCGGACCTCCGATGCCCGGGGCGGACCGGGCGCGGCGGCTGGTCCGCCCCGGGCACCGGTCAGGCGTTGATCTGCCGGCGTCCGTCGCCGTTGGCCTTGATGGTCACCCGGCGTGGCTTGGCGCGCTCGGCGACCGGGATGCGCAGCGTCAGCACCCCGTTGTCGTAGCCCGCCTCGAGCTTGTCGGTGTCCAGGGTGTCGCCCAGGAACAGCCGCCGGGTGAAGGTGCCCATCGGGCGTTCGGCGGCGACCAGTTCGACACCGTCGCCGGTCGGCCGGCGCCGCTCGGCCCGGACGGTGAGCACGTTGCGCTCGACTGTGCAGTCGATGGTGTCCCGGTCGACGCCGGGCAGGTCGAACGCGGCGTAGAAGTAGTCCCCGTCGCGGTAGGCGTCCAGGTGCATCGTCGCGGGACGGGCTGCCGTACCGAAGAACTGCTCGGCGAGCCGGTCCATCTCGCGGAACGGGTCGGTACGCATCAACATTGTCGTGCCTCCTCGGTTCTCCTGGCCGAAGGTGATGAGTTGAGTCGGAGTGACTCAACTTCCTCTTCTTTATTTAGCGCGACCGGACGCGTCCGTCAACCGCTCAGCGGAGCCGCTTCTCGAACCAGTGCTCGGCGTACGGGCCGAGCGAGAACGCCGGAATCTCGACGTAGCCGTGCCGGGCGTACAGGGCGCGGGCCTCGACCAGATCGTTGCGGGTGTCCAGCCGGATCCGGTCCATTCCGGCCTCCCGCGCCCGCTGCTCGACGGCGGCCAGCAGCGCGCCGCCCCCACCGGTGCCGCGATGTGCGGGGCGGATGAAGACCCGGGTCAGCTCGGCCCAGTCCGGCTGCCACCGCAGCCCGGCGCAGCCGGCCAGGTCCCCGCCGCGGTGGGCGAGCAGGAGCAGGCCGGTCGGATCCGTCAGGTCGTCGCTGGGCAGGTCGGCCAGCGCCAGGTCGACCTCGCCGGGCAGCGCGGGACGGCGGTGGTAGCGGACCACCATCTCCGTCATGTACTCGCGAAGCAGCAGTGCCGCGTCGGGCTGATCGGGACGGACGGCGGTGGTCACCCAGGTGGGTCGGAGCGTGCTGGTCACCTGTCGATCATCAGTGCCCGGTCAACGGATTATCCGCCGTCCGGCCCGGACGCTACCGGCGGCGGGCCGGCAGCAGGGCGATCAGGGCGACCGCCACGGCCACGTGCATCGCGCCGAGGGCCACCTTGGCGCCGGCGGTCGCCTCGGTGCCGAACAGTGGGCCGAAGGACAGCAGGGTCACCAGGACGGCCAGTGAGATCCAGATGAGGCGGGCGGTACGCGGGACGAACCGCTCCAGCAGGGCCAACGCCGCCCAGCCCAGCAGGGCCGCGCCGAGGGCGATCCCGAAGATCTCGCCGGGTCCGATGACCAGGGCGGGTTGCCCCGGGCTCTCGATGGTGTAGTCGACCCCGCCAGCCTCGCCGATCCCCCAGATGGCCAGGCAGGCCAGGACGGAGGCGGCAACGCCGAGGGCTCGGCGACGCGGTGACGACGTGGTGGTGGCGGTGGTGACGGATGGTTCGGCGGTCGCACTCATGACGGGCTCCTCGGTCGGGGATACGAACGAGTGCGACCGTATCAGATAGTCTCGTACGAGACTATCTGCGTCGGGACTAGCATCCGGAGCGACCGCCGGGCGCGTACGGGGAGGAGCTGGCCAACGGACCGCTCACCAGCGCGGTGAGCGCGCGCAGGAACGCCTCCCGGTCCTGCTCGGGCAGGGTGGCGAGGAGCGCGTCCTGGATGCGCCGGACAACGTCCTGCGCCCGCTCCAGGACCTGCTCGCCCGCTGGCGTCACCGCGACCAGCCGGGCCCGCCGATCAGCCGGCGCGGGGCGACGCTCGGCGAGGCCGGCCCGCTCCAGCTGGTCGAGCGTGACGACCATTGTGGTCTTGTCCACCCCGCACCGTTCGCCGATCTGCCGCTGGGTCAGGTCCCCGGTGCGGGCCTGTGCCAACACGTAGTGCGCCCGCGGTGAGATGCCCAGCTCGGCCAGGCCGGCGGCATGCTCGGACTGGAGCGCGTGACTTGCCCAGGAGAGGAGGAACAGCAGGTCGGGCGGGCCGTCGGCGGGCGAGCAGGAGGTCATGCAGGGAGGCTAACAAGATGTTCCCCGACGGGACGGTTCGCGGGGCGGACGATCAGGGCCGCTGGTAGATGCCGTGCTCGCGGGTGAGCAGTTGCTCGTCGATGAGGTAGCGGCGCAACGTGGCGTGGTCCGACCCGCCAGCGGCGCACCACGGCTTGAGTGCCTCGTCCACGGCCCGCTCGGGATAGTGCGTCGCCGGCTCGAACGACAGTTCCGCGATGTGCGCCAGCAGCACCCGCCGCCGGCCGCGCTGCGCCGGCAGGCCCACCAGCACACCGGAGCGCAGGAACGTCCGCAGCACCGGGTCGTCGGCCGGCTCGGCGTCGTCGGCCGGCTCGGCGTCGTCGGCCGGACGGCGCTCGCGCGCCGCCGCCCGCAGCGACACCTCGTCGGCCGCGAGAGCGCCGTCGGAGCCCGTCACCAGGCCCGCCTCGGTGAGCCGACGGACACCGGTGAGCACCGTCCGCGCCGGCAGGTCGGTCCGCTCGGCGACCTGGGCCGCGCTGGCCGCACCCAGCACGATGGCCGCGAAGATCCGCCGGCGTCCGTCGTCGGCCAGGGCTCCGGCCAGAGCGTCCGCTGTCATCAGCGTAAGTCGTTTTGGTCAAGCTTCTGGTCGGTGCCTCGGCCGTCGTCTGTCCCTGCATAGCGGTGATGGGGTTGGTCCCCAGCAGCGTGTAATCGGGTTGATGAGACGACGGGCCGGGGCTGCCCATGATGACAGGCGAGATCACAGTGCGTGTCTCAATGCCGCGTAGGGCTCGCCCCGGCCGTCAGCTTGAACGCCGCGACGAAGAATCAGGCGGCTAGAGCCACCTGCCTGCGGTGGTGGCTGCCGTAGGTGGCGATGTCGGCGTTCCACGCTCGTCCGGTGGTGATGACGGCGTGCAACTGGCGCAGGATCGCCGCGGCGATGACGGTCTGGGCTTGGGTCGCCGTGAGCTTGTTGGTCTCCCGGGTGGTCAAATGCTGGTAGCGGGCGGCATAGACGGCATTGCTGCGCTGGGCGCCCCAGACTGCCCGCCAGGCGGCCAGACGCAGCGCGGGTCGGCCCTGGCCGGTGAGTTTGGTGCGGCCGACGAACGTGCCGGACAGTTTCTCCCGCGGTGCGAGGCCGGCGTGCTTGACCAGGGCGCGGGCGGTGGCGAACCGGTTCGGGTCACCGGTCTCGGCGAGGATCGCCGCGGCGCCAACCGCGGATAGGCCGGGGATGGAGGTGGCCAGATCGGTCAGCTTGAGCTCGTCGAGGACGCGGGTCATCCGGGTCTCGGTGTCGGTGAGTTTGTCGGTGGCGGTGTGCCAGTCCTGCAGCAGGAACGCGACCCGCTCCAGTGCACCGGGCCGGTGGGCGATCACCCCGGTGGGGTCGGCCAAGGCGGTGAACAGGTGCCGCAGGATGCGCAGCGAGGGTTTGCACCCGCCTCGGCGGGTGATCTCACGGCGTACGGCCTGCTCGAATCGGGTCGCGCCGAGGCGTCGGGTGCGGGCGAGGTTGCCGCCGTCACGCTGGCAGATCACCGTCATCGCTGCAGCCCAGGTGCGGGACCGAAACGGCTGCTTGGCGGTATCGAGCGCGGCGGGCCAGACACACTCGAGCAGCGCGCGAATCTGCTGGACCTGGCTGACCATCTCGATGATGAGCTGTTCGCGGCGGGCGCCCAGATGCCGCAGCCGGCCCCAGGTCTCATCGATCGGCTCCGGCACGTAGCAGCGCAGCTGCGCGGTCAGCCGAGCGATGAGCACCGCGTCCTTCTCATCGGTTTTGTCCGAGGTCAGGTCCTCGCTGCGCCGCGCCCACGAGGTCAGCATCGGCTGCACGCACACGAACGGCATCGCCCGGTCCGCAGCGAGCTGACCGAGGACCCGCCAGCGGTGCCCGGTCGGCTCGCACGCCACCGTCACCCCCGCCCAGCCTTTCGCCGCGGCCCGCTCGGCGGCCCAGTCCAACGCTGCCCCGAGATTCCAGGCGCGGCAGCGGAATGTCTTACGGGCCAACACTTTCGAGTCGTGATCGGTGACTACGACCATCTGCTTCGCGTCGGCCAAGTCGATCCCCACGATCGCGTTGGTCACCGGCACCAGCGCCCGCAGCCGAGCAAGCCGCGCGTTGCGGTTGCGATCACCCCGGGACACACCGCTACCGTTACCCATGAACGTCCTCCTCCTGCGATGGGACACCAAGCCCGACAAGCGCATCAGGGGGACGTTCCTACGTCCTGCATCGACACGCAGAACGTCTTTCTATGCCGGTCACCCTTTCATCGGCGGTACGCCGACCGCCAGGCGATTTTCCGGTGCGGTCCGGGTCAGTCGGTCGGTTGCTCGGCGACGAGCAGCACCCGGCGCAGCAGGTCGGAGAGCAGCCGCCGTTCCGCCGGGGTGAGCGCGTCGAGCAGCCGGTGCTCCTCAGCGCCCCGGACGTCCATCGCCCCGTGCCACGCGGCCCGGCCGGCGTCGGTGAGCTCCACATCGACCCTGCGCCGGTCGACCGTGGACGGGGTGCGCCGTGCGAAGCCGCGCTCGACGAGGCTGTCGACCCGCGCGGTGATCGAGGCGGGTGCCATCGCCAGATCCGCGGCGAGTTCGGAGGGCGCTGCACGTCCCTGCCGGCCGGCGAGCGCGTGCAGCGTGTCGTACTCGTGTGCCGGCAGGTCGAAATCCACAAGGACCCGCTCCTTCACGGTGCGCAGGTGCCGGGTGAGGACACCCATCCTGGTCACCGCCCCTTCGACGTCGGGGTCGAGGTCGGGCAGGACGGGCAGCCAGCGCTCGACGTGCCGGTCGACGGAGTCGTGGGTGCTCATCGTCAGATCCTACCGCGCAGAAATATTCATTGCCGAAATATTCGACGTCGAAGTATTGTGCGTGGGTGACCAGCCCTCTGCGCACCCGCTCCTTCCGGCTGCTGTTCCTGGGCCGGACCGTCTCCGCGGTCGGCGACGCCGTGGTGCCCGCCGCCCTGGCGCTGGCCGTGCTGCGGGCCACCGGTTCGACCGGCGCGCTCGCCGTCGTCCTCGCCGCGGCGATGGTCCCCCGGCTGCTCCTGCTGCCACTCGGCGGCGTCGTCGCCGACCGGTTCGACGCCCGCCGGGTCGCCCTGGTGGCCGATCTGGTCCGCTGCGCGACCCAGCTCGCGGTCGGCGTGGAGCTGCTCGGTGGCGAGCCGTCGCTGAGCATCGTCGTGGTGGCCTCGGCGCTCGGTGGCACCGCCTCGGCGTTCGCCATGCCGACCGCCTCCCCGCTGGTCGCCGGCACCGTCGCACCGGCCGACCGGCAGCGGGCCAACGCCCTGATGGGGATCACCGCCAACACCAGCCGGCTCGCCGGCCCGGCGCTGGCCGGCGCACTCATCTGGGCCGCCGGACCCGGCTGGGCGTTCGTCATCGACAGCGTGTCGTTCGCGCTCAGCGCCACGCTGCTCGCGCTGGTCCGGGTCCGGCACGTGCCGGTGCCCCGCCGCTCCGTCCTCGCCGACCTGCGGCACGGCTTCGGCGAGGTACGCGCCCGCGACTGGTTCTGGACCAGCCTGATCGGGCACGGTGTCTGGAACGGCGCCGCCGCCGTGCTGATGACCCTCGGGCCGGCCATCGCCATCGACCGCCTCGGCGGTGAGGCCACCTGGGTGCTGCTGTTGCAGGCCGGCGCGATCGGCATGCTCACCGGATCGCTGCTGGCCGGGCGGGTCCGGTTGCACCGGCCGGTCCTGCTGGCCAACCTCGGGCTGGCCAGCTACGCCGCGCCACTGCTGCTGCTCGCCGTCGCCGCGCCCGCCCCGGCGGTGATCGTCGCCTACGGGGTCGCGCTGACCGCCCTCGGCTACCTCAACCCGGTCTGGGAGACCGTCGTGCAGCACCAGTTCCCGCCCGAGGTGCTGGCCCGGGTCACCTCGTACGACTGGCTGGTGTCGCTGGGCGCCGTGCCGCTGGGGTACGCCCTGGCACCCCTGGCCGCGGACGCCTTCGGGGCGCCCGTACCGCTGGCCGTCGCCGGCCTGCTGGTCCTGGCCGCCTGCGCCGGCACCGCGCTGGTGCCCGGCGTACGCCGGCTCACCTGGCCGGCGGCGGAGCTGCCGCGACCGGTCGAACCCGCCGCCGCCGACGCGCCGTGAGCGGTTCGACCGGTCGGCGGGTCACTCCCCGGTCGGTCCACCCGCGAGCTCGGCCACGACGTCGAGGTGGCCGAGGTGGCGGGCGTACTCCTGAAGCAGGTGGAACAGCACCCGCTCCAGCGAGGCGGGGTCGGCGCCGTCCCAGCGCGGGCCCGGTGCGCCGACCTCCGCCAGGTCGTGCGCCGTCACCACCGCGCTGGTGTGCGCACCCTGCGCCCGCAGCGCCGCCACCAACTCCGAGCGGGTCTCCTCCGGCGCGACGTACCAGCGATCCGCGCGGCGGTCACCCCACGGCTCGGGGACATCCCGGCCCTGGAAACCCCACTCGATCCAGCGCAGCTCCACGTACCGCAGGTGCTTGAGCAACTCCAGCGGTGTCCATCCCGACGGCAGGCCGCTGCGCCGCAGCTCCGACTCGGGCAGCGCCGACACCTTGGCCGACACGGACTCCCGGAAGTAGTCCAGGTAGCGCAGGAAGACCTCGGCGCGGTTGCCGGCGGGGCCCGTGGGCTCGGGGAAGGGCGTGGTCATCGGCCCATTGTGCGGCGTGGGTCAGCCGGCGGGCAGATCACGGCCACGCTGCTGGACACCGGCGGCGCCATACGGGTAGTCACCCACCGGTGGGGCGCTCGCCTCGTCCAACAGCCGGGTCTGTGCCGCGTCGAGGACGAGGTCGGCGGCGGTCAAATTGTCGTCGAGCTGCGCCGTCGTCCGCGCCCCGAGGATCACCGAGGTGACCGCCGGGCGGGCCGCCAACCAGGCGAGTGCCACCGCCGACATGGACACGTCCTGTTCGTTGGCCACCTGGCCGACCGCGTCGATCACCCGCCAGGTGCGCTCCTCGGCGTTGCGACCCGCGTACGCCTCGACGCCGCGCTGCGGGTTCTCGCCCAGTCGGGTGGCGCCGGTGGGCGTGCTGTCCCGCTGGTACTTGCCGGTCAGCCAGCCGCCGCCCAGCGGCGACCACGGCAGGATGCCGATGCCCTCGTTCTCGCAGACCGGCACCAGCTCGAACTCGATCTCCCGGGCCAGCAGGTTGTACTGCGGCTGCAGGGTCACGATCGGGGTGAGGTTGAGGTGCTGGGTGAGCAGGGCGGCCTTCTGCAACTGCCAACCGGTGAAGTTGCTGACCCCCGCGTAGCGGATCTTGCCGGCGCGGATCGCGTCGTCGAAGAACCGCAGCGTCTCCGGCAGCGGGGTCAGCGGATCCCAGGCGTGCGCCTGGTAGAGGTCGACGGCCTCGACGCCGAGCCGACGGAGGCTGGCGTCCAGGGCGCGGGTCAGATGCACCCGGGACAGGCCGGCGTCGTTCGCCCCCGGGCCCATCGGGAACCGCCCCTTGGTGGCGATGACCAACCGGTCACGCATACCGGGCCGCGCGGCCAGCCAGCGGCCGACGATCTCCTCGGACACGCCGGCGGAGTAGACGTCGGCGGTGTCGATGAACGTGCCGCCGGCCTCCACGAACCGGTCGAGCTGGGCGAAGCTGCCCACCTCGTCGGTCTCCGCGCCGAAGGTCATCGTGCCCAGGCAGAGGGTCGACACCACAGTGCCGGTGGCGCCCAGAGTGCGATAGCGCATGTCGTCCTTCCGGTCGAGCGACCTGGCCGATCTTGCCACCGCCGCCCTGGGCCCCGACGGCGAGGGCGGCCGCTTGCGGGACCCGGACCCCACGTGGCCGAGGAACATCGGCGTCGTTCATCCTGTTTCGCCACTCAGTAGGCGAATGGGGCGTCTGATGCCTCATGTGCTCGAAATCCTGTTTCGCCACTCAGCGAACGATCGTGCCGTTCGACCGTTCACAGCACGACTTTCGGGATGTGCGAATGGCGAAAAATGCGCCGAAGGCTGAGTCGTGAATCAGGACATACACCGACAAGTTCCCCCATAGCCTCGACCGGTGGCTGTTCACATGTCTTTCGATGGGTTGCCGGATCGCCCTCAGCAGATTCCGCCCACCGTCCTGTCCCGACCCGTCGAACCGGTGTTCGTGGACGCCACTGGCATCCGCCACCGCCGGCTACGACGCGCGGGCGTGCTGGTCGCGGTCGCCTCGCTGAGCTACCTGCCGATGGCCGCGACCGGGTTGCTCGCCGGTCCGCCGGCACCGGCGCAGCCCGGTCCACTGTCCGTCGGCGGCCCGGGCGGCGGGACCGGTGAACACCCTCGGACGGCGCCACCGCCGCTCGGCGATCCGACTCCGGACCTCACCCCGGAGCCCGAGGACACGGTGGATGGTCCGCAACTCGCGGCCGAACCGACACCGGACGATGCGGTGCCGACCACCGTGCCGTCGATCGACCCGCCGGAGCCCGAGCCCAGCCAACCGACCCACGTGCGCCCGACCAGTCGCCCGCCCGCTACGCCTATGCCCCCGACCTCGCCGCCGGCCCCGCCGCCCGAGGGCCCGACACCGCCCGTGGGCCCGACACCGCCCCCCACCCCCTCGCCGACCAGGTCCACTCCGGCCGAGCCCAGCCCCGGACCCGTCACGACCCGGCCGATCACGCCTGACCTCGCGCGATGGGTGACGGGATGACCCTGGTGAACCGTCGCCGCCTCGCCCGCGGCCGCCACGGTGACCGTCGGCCCGGCGGTATCGGCCGGGGGGCCGGGCGGTTCGTCTGCGCCTCCCTGGTGACTGTGGTGATGTGTGTGCTGCTGGTGGAGGCGTACGCCAACTCCAGCTTCAAACCCGATCACGTGCGGGAGTCCGAGGACCAGGGCAGCGTCCCGACCGACGTCCTCAATGGCGGACCCGTGATCGATGCCCGGTACGACCAGCCCCGCTCCTACCGCCTTCCCGCGCGGACCATCGCCCTCACCTTCGACGACGGGCCGGACCCCGTCTGGACCCCCCGGGTGCTCGACGTCCTGCACCGGCATCGAGCCCCGGCCACCTTCTTCGTGATCGGCTCGCAGGTCGCCAGGCACGGGGACCTGGTCCGGCGGGTCAACCAGGAGGGTCACGAGCTCGGCGTGCACACCTTCACCCACCCCGACGTGAGTCTGCTGCCGGGGTGGCGACAACGGATGGAGTACGCGCAGACCCAGATGGCGATCGTGGACGCGGCCGGCGTCCGGACCAGCCTGCTGCGCTTCCCCTATTCCTCCGTGCCCAGCGCCGTCGACGACGCGAACTGGCCGGTGATCCGCGAGGCCGGCCGGCTCGGCTACCTGACTGTGGTGAACGACGTCGACGGGGAGGACTGGTCCCGACCCGGCGTGGACGCGATCGTGCGGCAGATGACGCCAGCCGACGGAGCGGGGGCCGTGGTGCTGCTGCACGACGCCGGCGGAGACCGGTCGCAGACCATCGCGGCGCTGGAGCGCTTCATCCCGATGATGCAGGCGCGCGGCTACACCTTCACGACGATCAGCGACGGGATGAACCGGGCCCGACAGGACGCGGCGCCATTCGTCGGCAACGCCCCCACGTCGACCGTGGACCGCTGGCGGGCCGCCCCCGTGGTGTGGGCGATCCGGCTGGCGGACTCGATCCTGCGCGCGCTCGCCCTGCTCTTCGTGGTCGTCGGGGTCCTCATCCTGGCCCGGACGCTGCTGCTGCTCCTGATCGCCGGACGGCTCGCCCGGCGCCGACGGAAGCACCGCTGGCCCTGGGGATCGTTCGACGCAGCGGTGTCGGTGATCGTGCCCGCGTACAACGAACGGGCCGGAATCGTCGCCACGGTCCGTTCGCTGGTGGCCAACGACCACCGGGACGTCGAGGTGATCGTGGTCGACGACGGCTCGACCGACGGCACGGCAGACCTCGTCGACTCGCTGGGACTGGACGGCGTCCGGGTGATCCGCAAGCCCAACGGCGGCAAGGCCAGCGCCCTCAACACCGGGCTCCTGTACGCCTCGCACGACATCATCGTGACCGTCGACGCGGACACCGTCTTCGAACCGAACGCGATCCGACGGTTGATCGAGCCGTTCAACGACCCGCGGATCGGAGCGGTGGCCGGCAACGTCAAGGTCGCCAACCGGCGGCGGCTGCTCGGCCAGTGGCAGCACATCGAGTACGTCATCGGCTTCAATCTGGACCGCCGGTTCTACGAGAGGCTGGGCTGCATCCCCACCGTCCCGGGAGCGATCGGCGCCTTCCGCCGCCGTGCCCTGCTCGGCGTCGGCGGGATGAGCGGTGACACGCTGGCCGAGGACACCGACATCACCATGGCGATCCTGCGGGCCGGGTGGCGCGTGGTGTACCAGGACCGCGCCCGCGCCTGGACGGAGGCTCCCGCCACGGTTCGCGAGTTGTGGCGGCAGCGCTACCGGTGGAGTTACGGGACCATACAGGCGATGTGGAAGCACCGGCGCGCGGTGTTCGACCGAGGCGCCTCGGGCCGATTCGGCCGGTTCGGCCTGCCGATGCTCGCCCTCTTCGGCGTGGTGCTGCCACTGCTCGGCCCAGTGCTGGACCTGCTCGCCCTCTATGGCCTCTTCTTCCTGGACACGACGAAGACCGCGCTGGCCTGGGTGGCGATGCTGGTCGTCCAGACCGCGACCGCCGCGGTGGCCTTCCGGCTCGACCGGGAACGGATGCGCCCGCTGCTGACCCTGCCGATCCAGCAGTTCGTCTACCGCCAGCTGATGTACGTGGTCCTGGCCCGCTCCGTGGTGACCGCGCTGACCGGCGCCCGGCTGGGCTGGCGCAAGCTCAAGCGGGCCGGTGACGTCGCGGACGACAAACGCCGCGCCGATTCCCCCGCGACGCCTGGCCGCGAGGGGCGCGACCGCTGGTTCGACACGCTGCGGGCGCTGGCGCTGGCTCGAGTCATCACGTACCACATGTTCGGGGCCGCCTGGCTGAGCTTCGCCTTCCCCGCCATGGGCGTGATGTTCGCGCTGGGCGGCTCGCTGATGGCCAGCTCGCTCGATCGCTCGCCGCAGCGGGCCGTCAGCGGTCGACTCCGGCGCCTGCTACCGGCGCTGTGGGCCCTGGGCGTCGTGCTGCTGCCCCTGATGGCCTGGCACGGCTGGTCCGACCGTCCGGCCTGGCCGGCGCTGCTGAACTGGCTGGTCCCGGTGCTGCAGCCGCCGGGCAGCGCGTGGGCGGCGGACGTCACGGGTGTGCTGTGGTACCTCGTCGCGTACCTGTGGTTCGTGCTGCTCTCCCCCGCGGTGTTGACGCTGTACCGACGCTGGCCGGTGTGGTCCGTGCTGACGCCGCTGGCCGGCGTGGTCCTGCTGCAGACCGCGGGGTCGGCACTGGGCGGACGGGTGGATTCGGTTCTGACCGACGTGTCCACGTTCGGCGCCTGCTGGCTCGTGGGCTTCGCACACCGCGACGGTCAGCTGCGACGGCTCCCCCTTCGGTTCCTGCTGACCCTGGCGGCGCTGTGCCTGGGACTCGCCGTCGGTTGGCTCCTCATCCACCCGGGTGCCGGGCTCGACCTCAACGACATCCCGGTGGCGCAGGCGTTCTGGTCGCTCGGAATCGTGCTGCTGCTGATGCGGGTGTCCCCACCGATGACCTGGATCGCCCGGATCCGGCCACTGGATCGGCTGGTCACCGCGTTGAACAGTCGTGCCCTGACCATCTACCTCTGGCACAACGCGGCCATCGCGGTCTGCTTCGCCGTCGGTGACCTGCTCGGGGTCTGGCGACTCGGCAAGCTGGGTTACCTGGTGGTCGCCCTGGTGCTGCTCACCGGACTGGTTCTGGCCCTCGGTTGGATCGAGGACCTCAGCGCCCGGCGGTCGCCTCGCTTGTCGCCCTGGCCCCGGGCGCCGCGAACGGCAGAGCGGGATCGGGCAGGACAACCGGCTTCGGGGGCCGCAGCGTCCGATGGGAAGGACGTTCCAGATGGGCTACACGAACACGCGCGATCAGTACTGACGTGAGCGTTGTTCGGCGCGAAACCACGCCGCGACGGCACGGCCGGAAAACGACACGGCCCGGCTGAGCCGCCGTCGGCGGAGACGGTGATGGGGGTGATCACCGTCGGCCGGCACGGGCCTCGCCTCCTACGGGCCCGTGCCGGCCACCCCAACGAGAAGGCACAGTGCAGCGTCCCCGACGGCGAGGTGCCGCCGAGGCCCGGGCCAGCAGGCTTCTGCCAGCCCGGCAACGAGAGGAGTTGGTGATGTGGCAGCCGCCTACACCGGCAGAGCAGGAACTGTGGAACGCCGTGGTGGCCGGCGTACGAGCGGTCAACCAGATGGATCACGGGCGATTCCGTGCTTCCGTCGTCCGCCTCCTACGGCTGCCGAACGCGTGGACGCACGAGGTCCTCAGGGACACCGCGGAGCTGCTCGTCGACGAGCTCGACCCGGACGGGAAGGTGGACAGGAGGTTGCTGGCCGCACTGCTCCCCGACGGTCACCGACCGCCGGTCGCCGACGTACCCGGCGAACCGGCGCTGACGCGGCACGGACTACTGCTCATCGCCCAGCTGGCGGACGCCGCGCAGGTCAACGTCGGAGCATTCGTCGACGTGGCCCTGGCCATGAACAGGCGGGCTGAGGGAACCGTCGCCGCATCGGTCCCCCACTGCCGCATCGGGCGCTGACGCCCGAAGCCGCCACGTCGCGGGGGTCGACGTCAGGTGGCGGGCCACCATTGTGGCCGGAGATCGGTGATGATGTGCGCGTGAGCGAATCCGCCACCACCGACCGCCCGCACCAGCCAGCCCCAACGTCCCCGCCGCCGGCGCCACCGGCGCCCGGTCCGCGCGCGCTCGGGCCGTGGCTGCTGGCCGGGGCGGTCAGCGTGACGCTGCTGCTGCTCGCCGGCCGCTACGGCTACCACCGGGACGAGCTGTACTTCCTGCTCTGCGGCCGGCACCTCGACTGGGGCTACGTCGACCAGGGCCCGCTGGTCCCGGCGCTGGCCCGGCTGCTCGACACGATCGCCCCGGGCAACCTGGTCGTGCTGCGTACCCCGTCGGCACTGCTGGCCGGTGCCGCGGTCCTGCTGGTCGCCGCCATCGCCCGGGAGTTCGGCGCCGGCCGGGGCGGGCAGAGCTTCGCGGCGCTGCTCGCCGCGCTGTCCGGCATCGTGCTCGCCGGCGGGCACCTGCTCAGCACCACCACCATCGACCTGCTGGCCTGGCTGGCCGCGGCGTGGTGTGCGGTGCGGCTGCTGCGCACCGGCGACAGCCGGTGGGCGCTCGGCATCGGGGTGGCGCTCGGCGTGGGCATGCTCAACAAGTTGCTGCCCGCGCTGCTGGCCGTGGGCCTGATCGCCGGGGTGGGCATCGCCGGGCCGCGTCGGCTGCTGCGCGACCGGTGGGTGCTCGCCGCCGCCGGGATCGCCGCGCTGCTGGCCGCGCCGAACCTGATCTGGCAGGCCACGCACGGCTTTCCGCAGCTGTCGGTGGCCGCCTCGATCTCCGGTGGTGACAGCTCCTACAGCGGCCGCCTCGACGCGCTCACCCTCCAGTTCGTCATCATCAGCCCGTACGCGGTGCCGATCTGGATCGCCGGGCTCGTCGCGTTGCTGCGCCGACCGGCGTGGCGGGCGTACCGCCCGGTGGGCTGGGCGTGGCTGGTCGTGGTCGGCATCGTGCTGATCGCCGGCGGCAAGGGCTACTACGACGCGCCGCTGTTGCTGGTGCTCACCGCCGCCGGTGCGGTGGTGACCGCCGCATGGGCGTCCCGTGGCGCGCCGAGGCTGCGTCGGAGCCTGCTCGCGCTGGGCGCGGTGCCGTTCCTCCTGCCCACCGTCGTGCTGCTGCTGCCGGTGCTGCCGGCCGAACGGTTGCCCGGCTTCGTGGTGGACGTCAACTACGACGCCGGTGAGACCATCGGTTGGCCGGCGTTCACCGACTCGGTGGCCACCGTCCACCGTGGCCTGCCGCCCGCGGAGCGCCCGCGGACGGTCATCCTGACCGGCAACTACGGCGAGGCGGGCGCGTTGGCCCGCTACGGCCCGGCCCGTGGTCTCCCCCACGCGTACTCCGGGCACAACAGCATGGTCGACTTCGGCCGGCCACCAGCCGACGCCGACGTGGTGATCGTCGTCGGCTGGGAACGCTCCGCCCCGCTGAACGCCTGGTTCGACGAGTGCGCGCCCGCCGGGCGGGTGGACCAGCGGGTCGAGGTGGACAACGACGAGAACGGCGGCCCGATCTTCGTGTGCCGAGGGCTGCGGCGCCCGTGGGCGCAGATCTGGGACACCGAGGTACGCCACGCCGGCTGACGGCGGGGTCAGTGGTCGCTGGCGCCGGTCAGCCAGGTGCGTACCGCGGGAAGGGCCTCCGGGCCGGAGTCGGTGCCGACGTCGCGGGCGAGATCGGCGATCGTGACCGCGGCCAGCGCCTCGCGCCACGCTTCCTCGGCGGTCCACATGGCGCGGGCAACCGGGCACGCCCGGGTGCAGGCGTTCGCCGGGGTCGCCAGCGGGCCGCGTTGCCGGATCTCGGTGCAGACGAAGGCGGGTCCGGGGCCGTCGACGGCCCGTACCACGTCGAGCAACGTGATGCTCTCCGGTGCGCGGGTCAGGGCGTAGCCACCGGACTTGCCCTGGACGGAGTGGATGAGGCCGGCGCGGGCGAGCGACTGGAGTTGCTTGGCGAGGTAGCTGCTGGAGACGTCGTGCAGCTCCGCGAGCCTGGCCGCCGGGACGGGCCTGCTGCTGACCGTGAGGACGACGCAGCAGTGCAGCGCCCATTCGACCCCGCCGGACATCTTCATCGCCTCACCCTAGCCACCCCGATACTCGGACCCATGCTGTCCGAGTATAGTTCTCGGACATAGGAAGTCCGAGTATCCGGCCCGGCGAACAGACGGGCTGGAATCACCACAGGGAAGGTGGAACGAACATGAAGATCGCCGTGATGGGTGGGACCGGCCTGATCGGGTCCCAGGTCGTCAAGATCCTGCGGGCGGCCGGGCACGACGCGCTGCCGCACTCGCAGTCGACCGGGGTCGACCTGCTCACCGGGCAGGGTCTGGCCGAGGCGCTCAAGGACGCCGACGTCGTCGTCAACCTGACGAATTCGCCGACCTTCGACGACGCCTCCCCCGCCTTCTTCCAGACGACCATGGACAACCTCCTGACCGCCGCCGAGCGGGCCGGCGTCGGGCACGCCGTGATCCTCTCGATCGTGGGCGTCGACCTGGTCCCCGACCTGGCGTACTACCGCGCCAAGGTCCTCCAGGAGGACATCCTCAAGGCCGGTCCCGTCCCCTACTCGATCGTCCGCGCCACCCAGTTCTTCGAGTTCATCGGCGCGGTCATGTCCTGGACCGCCGACGAGAACACCGTCCGCCTGCCCAGCAGTGCGCTACAGCCGATGGCGGCGGCCGACGTCGCCCAGGCCGTCGCCGACGTCAGCGCGGGCGTTCCCCTGCAGGGCATCCGCAACGTCGCCGGCCCCGACGTCTTCCCGCTCGACGAGCTGGGCCGGATCACCCTCGCCGCCCAGGGCGACCAGCGCACCGTCACCACCGACGACAGCGCCGGGATGTTCGCGGCGACGCCCAGCGGTGTGCTGATCGCCCCCCAGGACGCCGTGATCGCGCCCACCTCCTACCGCGACTGGCTCGCCCGCTGACCCTGGCGAGCAGGGGTGGTGTCCGGCGTCGGGACGATCGGTCGCCCGACGCCGGTCGGCCGTGTGCCTGCTCAGCGCTTCGGGCGGACCGCCCCGGGATGCAGGACGCTCAGGTGTGACCGGGTTGAGTGGCGCGGGCCGGTCCGGCGCCGCGACAGCGTACGGATCAGGTCGGCGTGCACCCGCTGCTCGTCACGGGGGCTGAGCCCGAGCTGGTTGTGCAGCAGGTGGACCAGGTCGAACGTCATCGCGCCGTCGTACCCCGGGGTGCCGCGGCACGCGTCCAACAGACGCGACCAGCACGTCAGCGGATGGCGTTCGGTGGCCAGCGCGGCGGAGATCCGCTGCCAGCGAGCGCCCGGCAGTACGGTCAGGCCCACGGACGTGGTGGGCTCGGCCCCGTTCCGCACTGCGGGACAGCTGCGCACGGCCGCCACCATGGCGAGGTCGACGGCTGCGGCGAGCCGGGCCTGGCGGCCAGGGGTCATTCCGATCAGATCGACCGCCACGCCGACCAGTCGTGGATCGCGGGCCGGCGGAGCGCTCAGGTGCGGGGCGTGCACCGGCCCCTCCGCGCCGACCGCCGCACACAGCCCGGCCAGTCGGGCGGCCAGCAGTCGCGGCGCGCGTCCCAGCAGGTGAAGGTTGACCACGCGGGACGACTGTCGGGTGAATGACCAGCCGGACAGTTCGCCGGTGGCCTGGAGATCACGCAACAGTGGACTGACACCGCGGGTGAGGAACGCGTCGGCCACCGCGGCGCGGGGCGGCAAAAGGCACTGGAATGCGTGCCATTGCTCCGACTCGTTCAGCGCTCCCTCCACATTTACCGGATTGTCCAGATAGGATCGGTATTGAACGGTCATCCGAAGTCCCCCCAAGGCGTCGCACCGCCGGGGTCGACATTAAGCGACGGCGAACGATGCGACAGTAGGGGAAACCCCACATTGTCGTGAACCCAACGCAACGGCCGGTACGCGCTGCGTCAAGAACAAAGCCGACTATTTCGGTTTTTGGGTGTCAACATTTGCTCTCTTCGGCGATAGGACCAACCGGTCGCGTGATCGCCGTTCTTGGCTTGCCACCCTAGAGTTGCATCTGCCGCTCGCCCGAGCGCCGGCAATTGGCACCGCTGGTGTCGGGCACGCCGAGAGGCCCGAACGGGACACATCCTGGGGGTGGCAGTTGAAGCTGGACCGAAGCTCGCCGCATCGTCGCGGACGACCAGGCCGCCCGGCCGTCGTCGCACCGCACGACGCGCGTCCGACCGCGTCCACGCGACGGCTCACCTCGGCGGTCGGCGCCGTGCGAGCGATCGTCGTGGGCCACCGATGAACACCAGTGAGGAGGACCTCGCCCCGGCAGCGTCGGGCGACCCTCTCGAGCCCCTGGTCGGCCGCAACTGCGCGCTCGACCTGTTCGACCGGGCTCTGACGGGTGTCCGCGACGGCCAGCCAACGATGATCGAGTTCGTGGGCGACCCCGGCACCGGCAAGACGCGACTGCTGCGCGAGGTCGCCGCGCGGGCCCGACGGGCCGGCGTACCGGTGCTGGCCGCCGCCGGGCGCGACGGTGGCCAGGTCCAGGGTGCCCTCGCCAGCCTGCTGGACGCGTCGGCGACCCCGCTGCTGTTACTCGTGGACGACCTGCACACCGTCTCGCCCGCGACGGCGGCTCTGCTGGGCCGGCTCGCGCAGGTGCCGCCCCCCGGTCTGCTGTGGGTCACCGCCTACCGGCCGCGACAGATGCCCTCCTGCGCGACGGCCGCGCTCGCCGCCGGGATCTATCTGAGCCGCCGGGCGGTCACCCTGAGCCCGCTCGATCCGGCCAGCGTCGCCGCGCTTCTCGGGCTGCCGGAAGGGCGCGCCGCCCGGCGGGTGCACCTGCTCTCCGGCGGTGTGCCCCGCTACGTGCTGGCCTACCGGCCGGGTGCCCTGGACGGTCCGGTCGCCGCCCTGCGTGGCCTACCCACCGAGCTGCCCGTCGACGTCACCGGCGCGGTCCAGCTCGACCTGGACGGGCTGACCGACGAGCAACGGCAGATGCTGGAGGTCGTCTCGGTGTGCCCGGGCGGGTTCGAGCCGGCACTGGCCGGGGCGCTGGCCGGTCGCGGCCCGGAGGTCACCAGCGATCTGCTCGACGCGCTGGTGGCCGCCGACCTGTTGCGTACCGACCCGGCCGAGGCGTCGACCCTGTCGTTCCGGCACGAGGTGGACCGCACAGTGGTGTACCGCTCGCTCTCCCCCGGCCGGCGACGACGGCTGCACGCCACGGCGGCCAGCGTCCTGCGCGATGCCGGACATCCGGTGGGTCGGTACGCCGAGCACCTGTCGGCCAGCGGACAGTGCGCCGAACCAGCGACCGCCGACGCGCTGATCGAGGCCGCGGAGAGCGCGCTGGCGCCCCGACTCGACGCGATCCGCTGGTTGACCAACGTGCAACGGCTGCTGCCGGCCGCCGAGTTCACCGAGCCGCGCCGCACCCGGCTGGAGTTCGCCATGGCCGATGCGCTTGTCGGTGCCGGCCACCTGCGCCAGGCCCGCACCCTGTTGCAGGAGCTCACCCGCCGCCCGCTCGGCGACTGCGACCAGCGGCTGCGGGCGCTGGCCGCTCGGGCGCGCGTGGAGCGGCTGCTGGGCCGGCCGTTCGACGCGTACGCGCTGGTGCTGCCGCACCGCGACGAGCGGGTCGCGCCGCGCAGCCGCTTCCTGCTGAGCACCGAAGCGGCGATCGCTGGCGTCCTCAGTGGATCGGTGGACGCGGCGGAGCACGCCCGGGGTTTGGATCTGCTGGCCGCGCAGACCGGTGAGCCGGTCTGCGCCACGACGGCGGCGGTGGTGCAGTCGTTCGTGGCGGCGTACAGCGACTGCGGAATTCCGGTGCCGGAAACCCTGGACCGGGCATCGTCCGAGGTGGACGCGCTCGCCGACACCGATCTCGCCCAGCACCCGGACCTGCTGGCCCTGCTCGGCTGGGCCGAGTACTTCCACGAACGGGAACGCTCGGCCCTGCACCACTTCGACCGGGCGCTGGACATCTGTTGCCGCTCCGGTCTGGTGGCGCTGACCCCGTGGCTGCTGGTCGGCCGGTGCGCCGTGACCGCCCGGTTGGGCAACCTGGAGCGCGCCCGGGTCGAGGGCGAGGACGCCGAGGAGGTGGCCGTCGCCATGGGCGTCGACCCTCTGGTGGCGCTGGCGCGCGCGTACCGGGCGATCGCCGTGGCCTGGCGCGGCGGCCCGGCGGCGGCCCGCCAGTTGGCCGACGCCGCCGTGTTGGACGCCGGCACCCGGCGGGGGAACTGGTACGACGGGGCGAGCCAGCGGGTGGCGGCGCGCCTGCGGTTCCTGGCCGGCGACCGGGCCGGTTCGACGTCGGCGTTGCTGCGGGCCTGCGGCGGGGACGGGCTCGACCAGGTCGAGCTGACCAATCGGGCGTGCTGGGCCTCGGCGCTGGCCGAGATGGCCCACAAGGCCGGCCGTCGGGACACGGCGGCGCGCTGGTTGACAGTGGCGGAGCGGTACGCCGAACGGCTGGGGCTACGGGGGCAGAGCGCGCTGACCGGGACCGCCCGGGCCCGGCTGACCCTGGAGGCCGATCCCCGGCGCGCGGCGGAGCTGGCCGCCGCCGCGGCGGACACCTTCGCGACCCTCGGGTGGCGACTGGAGGAGGCGTCGGCGCGGCTGGTGCGGGCACGGGCTCTGTGCGAGGCGCGGGAGTGGGCCGCGGCCGAGGTCGAGCTCGCCGAGACGCGCCG
Organism: Micromonospora coriariae; assembly: GCF_900091455.1. Lineage (NCBI taxonomy): Bacteria > Bacillati > Actinomycetota > Actinomycetes > Micromonosporales > Micromonosporaceae > Micromonospora > Micromonospora coriariae. Next base: position 6,142,276 of record NZ_LT607412.1, read on the forward strand.
CATCGCGGAGCTGGTCGACTCCCCGCCATTGCGCAGGGCCGTGGCCGGCGAGCAGAGTCGCGCCGCGGGGGCGGCCGGGCGCCTGCCGGATGCGGTCCACGGTGGAGAGCTGACCTTGACGCGCCGGGAGTGGGACATCGCCCGGCTGGTGGCGGCGGGTGCGAGCAACGCCGAAGCCGCGGACCAGGTGTACGTGACGGTCAAGACGGTGGAGGCGCACCTGACACGCATCTTCCGCAAGACGGGGGTGTCGTCGCGTGCCGGGCTGGCGGCGCTGCTGGTCTCCGGCGGGGTCAACCATCGAGGGTCTGGCGAGGATCGCGGGTCCGCACGGAGAACCCCATTTGATCAGTGATGCCCAGTATCAAACGGAGATGAGGGATAGGCGTCCGGTGGTGAGTGTCGGATATCTCGCCTTCTGCCTGCCAGAATCTGATATCTTGTCTCCCACCAACGGCCAAACCCGACAGGGCTGACCGGCGGGCCGGAAGCCGCACTGGCTCTCCCGGAGATGCGCAGGAAAGGCATCGTCGTGAGTCAATACATCATCACCATCGTGCCCGTCGAGGACGACGGTGAGGAGATCACCGGCCCCGTGGCGCAGACCGTCGTCCGTCTGGAGACCGGGAACGGCCACCCGGTCGTGCGGGAGCTCACCGTCCGCGCGCCACAGAGCGCAGGCCTGACCGGCGAGCTGCCGTACGTCGACTTCGACGCCCTGCTGCGCGCCTTCATCCCGCCGCAGGACCGGGACCGGAGCCGCCCGGTCGGCGACATCCCGCCAGCCGCCTCCCGCCCGGCCGTGACGGTCGGGCCGGTCCCCGCGACCACCGCCGCCGCGCCCCGCCCGCAGGCGCCCCGACCCGCCCGCCGGGCCGGTGAAGCCGACCGGCTCAGCCGGCTCAAGGCCGGGCGCGCCTACCGCCGGGCACCCGACCCCGCGGACCTGGAAGCGGTCTACGAGCAGGTCGGCACGATCAGCCGGGTGGCCGAACACTTCGACGTCCCGGTGCACACGGCGCAGGGCTGGATCAGCCGGATGCGCCGCAAGCACGACACCGAGGTCAACGCCGGCTGACCCCGGGCTCGGCCGCCCGGTCGGGCACGTCGGCCAGCGCGTTCGCCACCGCCGGCGCCGCCCGGTCCAGCCAGAGCTTGATGCCGACCTCCGCCGTGTCGAATTCCCGCTCGAGCACGCACAGACCCGAGGTGGGTACGCACGCACCCACCTCGGCCAACAGGGCGCCCAGGTAGGTGTCGACGACGTGCCGGTGACCCGATCGGGCCGCGGTCATCAACGGCACCGCCACCACCCCGGCGAGCGCGCCCCGGGGCAGCACGTCGACGAAGAGCTTCAACAGACCGCTGTACGCCGCCTTGAACGTGGGACTGGCCACCAGCAGCAGCCCCGGTCGACGTACCGCCTCCAGTACCTCGTCGAGGGCTTCCGGTCGGCTGCCCTGACCGACCAGCTCGGCCGTCAACTCGGACAGGTCGATCACGGTCGGCGCTCCGACCGGGGTCGGGCAGGGAGTCAGCCGGGCCCGCAGCGCCGCCGCGGTGGCCAGCGCGACGGTCCGCGTCCGGGAGTGCGGCTTCGGGTTGCCGATCAGCGTGGTCATCGGCAGTTCCGTGACGGATGACGTCATCGGCCCACCGCCAGCTCCGGGGTCCGCGCGGCGCCGGCGTCGAGGAGACCGTCGTGCCGCAGCAGCGGCAGCACCCCCTCACCGAACCAGTACGCCTCCTCCAGGTGCGGCTGCCCGGACAGGATCAGATGCTCGACCCCCGCGGCGTGGTATTCGGCGATCCGCTCCGCGACCTCCTCGTGGCTGCCGACCAGCGCCGCGCCGGCACCGGGTCGGATCAGCGAGTAGCCCGCCCAGACGTTCGGGTACACCTCCATCCGGGCGTTGCCGCCCGCGTGCAGCGCCGCCGCCCGCCGCTGCCCCTCGGAGTCGGTACGGGCGAACCGCCGGCGAGCGGCGGTGATGCGCGCCGAGTCGACGCCGGCGAGCAGCCGGTCCGCCTCGGCCCACGCCTCCCGGGCGGTGTCCCTGGTGATCACGTGCAGTCGACTTCCGGTGTGCAGCGTCCGCCCGGCCTCCGCCGCCAGGTCGCGTGCCCGGCCCAGCAGCTCCCCGAGCTGGGTCGGTGTCTCACCCCAGGCCAGGTAGACGTCCGCGTGCCGGGCCGCCGCCCGCTGTGCCGCCGGTGAGGACCCGCCCAGGAACACGGCCGGCGCGGTGACCGGCGGCCGGGCCAGCAACGCGGCCTTCATCCGGTAGTGCTCGCCGGTGTGGTCGACCGGCTGGCCGCCCCAGAGGCCGCCCAGCACGGTGAGGAACTCCTCCGTTCGGGCGTAGCGGGCGTCGTGGTCGAGCCAGTCGCCGTACCGGCGCTGCTCGTCCGGGTCGCTGCCGGCCACGATGTTGAGCAGCACCCGGCCGGCGGAGACGCGTTGCAGGGTCGCGGCCATCTGGGCGACAAGCGTGGGTGAGGCGAGCCCCGGCCGCAGCGCGATCATGAACTTCAGCCGCTCGGTCTGCGCGGCCAGCGCGGACGCCACCACCCACGGGTCCTCACAGAACAGTCCGGCCGGGGTGAGCACGCTTGTGAACCCCAGCCGGTCGGCGGCGCGGGCCACCTGGGCCAGATAGCCGATGTCCGGTGCCCGGCGGTTCACCCGGGTCGGCCTCGCGCCGCCGCGGGCCGGCTCCGCCAGGTCCCGGCCGTCTCCGTGCGACGGCAGGAACCAGTGCAGGTCCAGTGGCATGGGGTCACTCCCCTTCCGGCGCGGCGTCGAAGCGCGCGGGCATCGCGGTGATGGCGTTCATGAAGTTGGTCCGCATCCGGCGCACCGGCCCGGTCAGTCGAAGCCGGCCCAGATGCGGGCGGATCGCGGTGAGCAGGGCCGCCATCTCCAGCCGGGCCAGGTGCGCGCCCAGGCAGAAGTGCGGTCCGATGCCGAACGCCAGGTGCGGGTTGGGATCGCGGCCGAGGTCCAGCCGGTCCGGGTCCGGGAAGGCGGCGGGGTCCCGGTTGGCCGAGGCGTAGTAGATGACCACCTTGTCCCCGGCGGCGATCCGGGTGCCGTCGAGGACCGTGTCGCGGGTGGCGGTGCGCCGGAACTGCATGATCGGCGTGACCCAGCGCAGCAGCTCCTCCACCGCGGTCCCGGTCAGGTCGGGATCGGCGATCAGCCGGTCCCGCTGCTCGGGGTGCTCCAGCAGCGACTGCACCCCGTTCGAGATCAGGTGCCGGGTGGTCTCGTTGCCGGCGATGACCAGCAGCAGCCAGAGCTGGCACAGTTGCGCGTCGGTCAGCCCCCGGCCGTCGGCCTCGGCGTGCACCAGCAGACTGAGCAGATCGTCGGTCGGCCGGGCGCGCCGCTCGGCGGCCACCTGCCGGACGTACGCGAAGGCCGCTGCGAAGGTTTCCCGGTACCGGTCCACGCTGCCACCGCCGTAGCGCGGATCGTCGAACCCGACCAGGTTGTTGCTCCACTCGAACAGCAGCGTGCGGTCCGCCTGCGGCATGCCGAGCAGGTCGGTGAGGACGAGCAGCGGCAACTCCGCCGCAAGGTCCGCCACCACGTCGATCTCCCGGGCGGCCACCGCCCGCGAGACCACCTCCTCGGCGTGCCGGGTGACCAGCTCACCCAGGCGACCCACCGCGCGCGGGGTGAACGCGCCGGCCACCAGCCGGCGCACCCAGGCGTGCTCCGGAGCGTCCATGTTGATCAGAAGCTGCCGGTTGCGGTGCAGGTCCTGCAGCGTCCTCGGGTCGGCGAGGAACGCGCCGCCGGTGGCGGACGAGAACGCCGCCGGGTCGCGGGACACCTCGGACACGGCGGCGTACCGGGTGACCGCCCAGAAGCCCCGGCCTCGGGAACGCACCGACCGGTCCTGGTCGGTGCGGGTCAGCTCGACCTCGTCGACCCACGCCACCGGCGCCTCCCGCCGGCGGCGGGCGAACTCGTCGTGCGGCACGCCGGTCAGGTAGGTGGCCGGGTCCGCGAGCAGACTCGGTGACACCTGCGCCTGCCGGTAACGGTCCCGCAGCGCCCGCCGGGGCAGCTTGCCGGTGGGCTCACGGGGGATCCGTTCGATCACCTCGTACGAGCGTGGCACCTTGAAACCGGCCAGGCTGGCCCGGCAGTGGGCGTCCAGGACCCGGTCGATGTCCTCGGCCGGCCACGCCGGGTCGAGCTGCACCACCGCCCGGACCTGCTCGCCGAACTCCTGGTCCGGTACGCCGATGACCACCCCGTCCTGCACGGCGGGATGGGTCAGCAGCACCGCCTCCACCTCCGCCGGGTAGACGTTAACCCCGCCGGTGACGATCAGCTCCGCCGAGCGGCCGGTGAGGAACAGGTAGCCGTCCTCGTCCAGGCGGCCGAGGTCGCCGACGGTGAAGGTGTGCGGGGCGACGTGCGCCCGCTCGGTCTGCTCCGGGGCGTTGTGGTAGTGGAATCCCCGGCCCGGCGGCCGCCGGACGGCCACCCGGCCCTCCTGCCCGGCGGGCACCGGCCGGCCCTCGTCGTCGATGACCACCACCTCGGTGGGCGGCGCCGGCCGGCCCACAGTGCCCGGCCGGGCCAGCCAGGTGTGCGAGTCGGCGAGGGTGACGATGCCGGCCTCGGTCGCGGCGTAGTACTCCACGAACACCGGCCCCCACCAGTCGATCATCGCCCGCTTGGTCTCCGGTGGACACGGGCCGCCGCCGTGCCAGATCCGGGTCAGGCTGGCGCCGGAGAACGCCGCCCGGGTGGCGGCGTCGACCCGGAGCAGGCGGATGAACTGGGTCGGCACCAGATGACTGATCGTGATCTTCTCCTCATCGATCAGTCGCAGCACCTCGACCGGGTCGAACCCGCGGCGCATCACGAGCCCGCACCCGCGCAGCAGCGGAAACTGGGCGAAGAACAGCTGCGCCGAGTGGTACCAGGGACCGACCAGCAGGGCCTGGCCCTCGGTCGGGATGCCCAGCCCGCCGCCCAGCATCTCGGTGGTGGCGGCCACCCGGTCGATCGGAGCACCCACCTTGAGCAGCGGATTGACCACCCCCTTGGGGCGTCCGCTGGTGCCCGAGGTGTAGAGCAGCACACCACCGGAGACCGCCGGGACCGCCGGACCCTCCGGCAGGCCGTCCACCTGCGTGAAACCCTCCCCACCGTCGACCGTCACCAACAGCTCGGGCGCCGCCGGGGTGCGGGCCACCGCCTCGCGCACTGTCGCCGCGTACGTCGCCTCGGTCAGCACCGCCCGGGCGCCGCAGTCGGTCAGGATGTGGGCGATCTCCGGTGCGGTGAGGTGCCAGTTGACCGGCACCGCCACCAGTCCCGTGTGCACGCAGGCCAGCAGCGCCTCGAAGGTCTCGTGCCGGTTGCCGAGCACGAACGCCACCCGGTCCCCCACGTCCAGGCCGGCTCCGCGCAGCACGCCGATCCACCGGTCCACCGACAGGTCCAGCTCCGCCCACGTCCGCGTGGTCCGCTCGTCGGTCAGCGCTATGTCGCCGGCCCGGTCCCGGACCATGTTCTTCAGCAGCTCGGCCACTTGTCACTCCTGTCTGCGCGTGGTTCAGTCCGTGAGGTCGGGGCTGAGGGCCAGGACGTGCTCGGCGACCGGCCGGAAGTTCAGTCGGGCGATCTGCGGGGTGCCGATGTCCGCCCGGGCGGCCCGGGCCGCGTCGGCGGGAATCACCACCAGCTCACCGGCCGCCTGGGCGAGCAGCTGCACCTGGCAGCAGCGGTCCATCGCCAGGAACCACCAGGCGGCCTCGGCCACCGAACCGCCGACCGTGAGCAGGCCGTGGTTGCGCAGGACGACCGCCTTGCCGGTGCCAAGCGTCGCCGCGATCCGGTCGCCCTCCGCGCCGTCGAGGACCACCCCGCCGTACTCGTCGTGGACCTCGTGGTCCTCGAAGAAGGCGCAGGCGTCCTGGGTGATCGGGGCGAGCGGGCGGCCCAGCGCGGAGAACGCCCGACCGTGGATCGAGTGGGTGTGTGCGGCGGCCACCACGTCCGGGCGTGCCTTGTGGATGGCCGAGTGGATGGCGTACCCGGCGGGGTTGATCCGGCCCGAGCCGTCGACCACGTCCCCCGTGTGGTCGACCCGCAGCAGGTCGTCGTCCCGGACGTGGCCGAAGTGCCGGCCGAACGGGTTGATCCAGAAGGTGTCCGGCTCGATCGGGTCCCGGGCGGTGACGTGGCCACCGGCGCCCTCGTCGAACCCGGCCAGGGCGAAGGCACGCAACGTCAGAATCAACTGCCGGCGGCGGTGGGCCCGCTCCTGCTCGGGATCTCGTCGCTCAGCCACAGCCGCCTCCGGTGTCGGTGTCGTATCCGCCCACGCCCGCCGGCACCGCCGGTGGCGCGACCGGTGTGCCGGTCCGCTCGGCGTACGCGGTGAGGAAGTCGTCCACCCGGTCCACCCCCCAGAACCGGTGCGGGCCCAGCCGGAGGTAGGGAATGCCGAAGATGTCCTCCTCGTACGCCCGCAGCAGGCAGTCCACCCCGGCGGAGCGGACCGTGGAGTCCTCGACCGCGCCGAGCACCAGCCCCGGGTCCACCCCGGCCCGCTCGGCGACCCGGGAGATCACATGCGGTGTGCACACGTCCTCGCCCCGCTGCCACCGGGCGGCGATGACCTCCCGGTAGAACGCCTCCCCCACTCCCCGCTCCCGCGCGGCCAGCCAGCCCAGGTGCGGCACCTCCCACCAGGGGTCGATGTCGATCGGCCAGCGCATCGGCAGGTCCAGCCGTTGGGCCTGCCGCTTGGCGTCCTGGAGCAGGTACAGGTGCTTCGGCTTGCTCATCTGCACGTAGTGGAAGGCGCCGCCGCGGGCTCTGAGCGCCGCCTCGGTGCGCTCGTCCGGGTCCCAGTAGGGAATGAACTCCAGCACCTCCTGCGGTCGGCCCAGTGTCCGGGTCAGCCGTTCCACCGCCAGCCAGCTGTACGGGCTGCGGAAGGAGAAGTACAGGCGGGGTCGTTTGGCGGCCATCACCGACCTCCGCCGGTGAGGGCCGTGACGGTGTCCGGGTCGAGGGTGGCCAGCCGGCCCGCCTCGGGGCCCCGGCTGACGGCGTATCCGTGCAGGATGCTGGCGGTCGCCACCCGGACCAGGCGTCCCGCGCGCCGGACGTGACAGTCCATGCGCGCGTCGTACGTGACGTCCTTGAGCACGTCGGTGACGGTGAAGGTGATCCACATGGGCTCGTCGAGGTGGGCGTCGCCGAGCACCTCGATCCGTGCCCGGGAGACCACCGGGATCCAGCCCCGCTCGCGCAGCATCCGGCCCACCGACACGCCCCGGTCGGCGAGGTAGCGGTCGACCACCTCCTCGAGCAGCCGGACGTACCCGGAGTGCTGCATGCGCTGCGAGTACTGGCAGTAGAAGTAGGGCACCCGCCACGGCCACACGAATCCCGCACCGGCGGCGCGCAGGGTCGCGGCCGGGTCCGCCCCGGCGGGGGCACCCGGCTCGCCGGCGGTCGGCTCCCCGACCAGGCCGGCCAGTTCCGCCGGCAGGGACGCCGCCCGCGGCACGTCCACCTCCCGGACCAGGGCGACCCGCACCCGGGCCCGGCACACGGTGACGTCGGCGTCGCGGCGGACGTTCATCCGCACCGCGAACCGGCCGCTGGCGCCGGGGGTCGTCAGCACCCTCGCCTCGTCGTCGACGTCGAGTACGGCGGGCAGCAGCAGCGAGCAGTCCCGGATCGACAACCCCACCCCGTGTTCGTGGTAGAGCCGGCCCGGGCCGTGCCCGTGCTCCCGGAACCACTGCAGGACGCCCCGCTCCACCAGGTACGCGAAGTGTTTGAAGCCGATCCAGGTGCGGATGTTCGCGCCCTCGAAACCGGGTCGGGCGGACAGTGTCACGGATGCGTTCTCAACCGCCGTGGTCACGGCGTACCTCCTCGGATCGTGGGGTCGGGGCAGACCTTCTCAACGAAGCCCGCGACGTGTCGGGCCACCTCGGCCGCCCGGTCGAGATGACAGAAGTGGTGGAACTCGGACTCGACGACGACGTGCGCGTCGGGCAGTTGGGCCCGCAGCGCGCCGACGCGCGGGCCGTCGAGGCCGGGGTCCCGGCCGCCGGTGAGCACCATGGTCGGCACGGTCACCGCGTGCAGCGGCAGGTGGGCGGTCGCGGTGAAGTGGTCGAACAGCGTCGTGAAGCCGACCGGCCCGATCCGTTCCACCATGATGTCCCGCATGGCGGCCAGGGTGTCCGCGTCCAGGTCGGCGAGCCGGGCGCCGAGGCGGTGGCGCAGCCCCTCGTCGATGATCTGCACGAAGTTGGCCTGCGCCCGTTCGTGCACCGCCCAGGTGATCGGCAGGTCGGGCGGGCAGTAGAACGGCGCGATGAGCATCGCCCCGCGGGGTGCGACGTCCGGTTCGGTGGCCAGCATCTCCAGCACCGCGTTCGCGCCGAGCGAGTGCCCGATCACGACGTCGGGTGGCGTGGCCATGGCGCGTACGGCGGCGGCCAGCCAGGACCCCGGGGTGCCCCGGCGCCGCCAGCGGTGGTCGGTGCCGGCCTTCCACGGCAGTTCGGCCCCGTGCAGCCGCCAGCCGACCGGCAGCCGCGCCGCCAGGGGCCGCCAGCTGCGCCAGGTGTCGGACATGCCGTGCGCGAGGAGCACGGTCGGCGCCCCGGATTCGGGTCCGGCGAGCCGGTGCACGGCGACCGGGGGCGGCGTGCCGCTCATCGCGGTCCCACCAGGACAGTCAGCTCGCGGACACCGTCGACGGGGTCGCCGCAGCGGACCGTGACGCTCGTCGCCGCGCCGCCGCCGAGCCGCACGGCCAGCGCGGTGTGCACGACGCCCGCGGCACCGTAGTGGTCGCCGGCGAGGAGGGTCGAGTCGACAAGCGGTGCGCCGTCGGCGGGTGCACCGCCCGCCCGGACCGGCCCCAGCAGGGCCAGCGGTCGCTGCGGCGCGTCGACCGGGCCGAGCAGCAGGCAGGCCGCCCCGGCCCGCAGGGGCCGCCCGGCGACGGCACCCTCCCGGGCGGCGTGCAGGGCCTGGGCCTGCGGGTCGTCTGGTTCCGTGCCGACCACCACCACCCGGTCGGCGCGTCCGGTACGCAGCAGCAGCCCGGCCAGCCAGATCGCGTCCAGACCCGCCGTGGCTCCGGAGCAGACGGTGAGGTTGGGCCCACCGAACCGGAACCAGATGGCGACCGCCCCGGCGATGACGTTGCTGGAGGCGTTCGGGGCTTCCAGCGGCCCGACCTCGCGGGGACCGCCCTCGCGCAGCCGGCGGGCGATGTCGCCGACGGTCGCGACGTTGCCCAGGTTGGAACTGACCACCACGGCCGTACCCGGATCCGCCGGCCCGGTCCGGCGGGGCGCCTTCGGCGGCAGGCCCAACGCCCGGTGCACGGCGCAGAGGGCGAGTCGGGTGGCCGGCTCCTTGGCCAGCAGGCCTTTACGGCCGAGCAGGTCGGCGGCCCGCTCGGCGGGACAGGCCGGGTCGTCGTCGGCGACACCGTCGGGCAGGTCGACTCCGGGCAGGTGCAGCGAGGCGGCGAGGACTGCGGCGACCGGCCGATCCGGATCGTGCCCGGCGTACCGGCCGGCGTCGGTGGCGGGCGACCCCTCCGAACGCGTCGGTACGGGGATCGGCGCGAGGTGCGCGGCGTCGGTGCGGCCGGTCATCGCAACGCCTCCAGGAGGGTGACGGCGTTGAGGCCGCCGAAGCCGAACGCGTCCACCTGCGCCACTCGCGGGTCGGCCCGGACGGCCGCGTCGCGGACCAGCCGCAGCCCGGCCGCCTCGGACGCCGGGCGGGTCAGCCCGACCACCGGCGGAACCCGGCCGGTACGCAGGATCTCGATGGCGACGGCGACGCTGAGCAGCGCCGATCCGCCGGACGTGTGGCCGACTGCGCCCTTCACTGCGGTGACCAGGGGGCCGGGTTCACAGTCGGTGAACACCTCGGCGACGACACGTGCCTCGGTCTCGTCGTTCAGCGCGGTGCCTGTGCCGTGTGCCAGCACGAGGTCGACCTGGTCGGGCCGGCGGTCGGCACGGCGGTGAGCGTCGTGGACGGCCCGCAGGATGCCGGCCGGGTCGGGTGCCGTCTCGTGCCCGGCGTCGCAGGACAGCCCGGTGCCGAGCAACCGGGCCAGGCCGGCGCCGGGCCGTTCCGGTTCGACCACCAGGACCGCCGCGCCGTCGCCGAGCAGCACGCCGGCCCGGTCGGCGTCGAAGGGCCGTACCCGGTGCGCCGGCCGGCTGGCCACCCGACCGATCATCGCGAGCATGGAGGCGGTGCTGCCGTCGGTGCCGCCGACCAGCACGGCGTCCGCCTCACCGGTCTCCACCAGGTCCTGCGCCAGGGCGAGGGCGTGCCCACCGGCGCTGCACGCGTTGGCCAGGGTCACCACCCGCCGCACGCCGGGCGCCGCCGTGGTGACCGCGCCGGCGAAGTGCAGCCGCTCGGCGGGAAAGTCGACAGTCCCGCTCAGGGCCGCCCGCTCCACCTCCGCCGACTCGCGCAGCCCGCTGCCGACGAGGCTGACCACCCGCCGCCGACGCGGGTCGAGGCCGGCGGCGGCGAGGGCCTCCGCCACGCAGTCGGTCAGCCAGCGGCTCGGCCCGAACGGCCGGTCGTCGTTGATCGGGTAGCCGTGGCCGACGCCCACCCGAGCGGGGTCCACCCGCCGCAGCGGGGCGGCAAGGCAGTCACCCCGCAGCAGCGCCGCGAAGGTGGCCGGGCCGTCGCCGAAGCAGGTACGGACCGCGCTGGCGGTGATGGTCGCCGGCATGTGCTACCCCCGCACCACGGCCGCGGCGACCGCGCCGTCGCGGGACCGGCCGGTGATCAGCGCGGGTCGTCCGCGGGTGGCGGGGTCCTCGGCGTACCGGGCCAGCAGCACGCCCAGCGCCAGCGCGCCGGTGGCGGCCTGGCAGTCTCCGAACGCCGGGCGCACCGACAGCCGCTGCGCGGTGGCCGGCACCACATCGGACAGGCTGTCCCCGTCGAGGTCACCGCTGGCGACCGCACAGACGTCGCCCGGGCGCACCTTCGCGGCGGCCAGCGCACGGCGGACGCAGCCGGCGAGCCCGTCGCCGGTTCCGTCCGGTTGGAAGCCGGTGGCCACCGCGAGCACCTCCGCGCGCGGTGGCACTGTGACGCCGGGCGTCGGGCGGCGCAGCAGGTAGACCGCCGCGGCCTCGCCGGCCGGGCCGGTGCCGGTGAGCTCCGCCGCCCACGCCGTGTTCGGCGTGTACTCCTCCACCCCGCCGACCAGCAGGGCGTCGGCGTACCCCCGCCGCATGGCGTTGAGCGCGTAACGCAGCGCGTACAGGAAGGCGAGCGGGCCGCCGGCCACTGTGGCGTTGACGCCGCGCAGCCCGTAGCGGATCGCCGCCTGGCCGCTCGCGCAGTTCATCACCGTGTTCGGAAACAGCACCGGGTTGACCAGGTACGGCTTGTCCTGCACGAGCGTTTCCCGGGAGAAGTCCATGGTGGACTTCAGGCTGCCGGTGGTGGTGCCCAGCACCACACCGACGCGGTGCCGGTTGTCGTCGTCCGGGGTGAGCTCCCCGTCGGCCAGCGCCCGCCCGCAGGCCACCATGGCCAGCGCGGTCGCCCGGTCCAGGAAGCTGGTGCCCTTGCGGCCGAGCAGGCGACGTACGTCGAAGTCGGCGATCGCCGGCGCCTCGGTAGTGGGCAGCGGTTCCTCGAAGCGGTCGCGGACGTCGGCGCGGACGACGGCCTCGGCCCGTACGGCGGCGAGCAGCTCGGTGACGGAGTCCCCTGCGGCGGAGAGCACGCCCCAGCCGGTCACCAGGCCGCTCACCGGATCGCCCCGAAGATCGTGATGGCGTTGTTGCCGCCGAAGGCGAACCCGTTGTTCTGCGCCACCCGTACGGTGGCCGACCGGGCCGTGTTCGGCACCGGGTCGATCCAGGACAGCTCCGGGTCGGGGTTGGCCCAGTTGATGGTCGGGGGCAGGAACCCGTGCCGGATGCCAAGCGTGGTGGCGATCGCGCCGAACCCGCTCGCCGCGCCCATGGTGTGACCGAGCATCGACTTGATCGAGCTGACCGGGGGCACCCGGTCGCCGAACACCGCCCGGATCGCCCGCGCCTCGCACAGGTCGTTGGCCGGTGTGCCGGTGCCGTGCGTGCTGATGTAGTCGACGTCCTCCGGTTTGACCCCGGCATTGTCCTGGGCCAGCCGCATGCACGCCGCGACGCTCTCCTCGTTGGGCGCGACCATGTGGTGGGCGTCGCAGTTGACGCCGTAACCGAGCACCTCGGCGTAGATCCGGGCGCCCCGGGCCTGCGCGTGCTCCAGGGTCTCCAGCACCAGGGCCGCGCCGCCCTCACCGGTGAGGATGCCGGAACGGTCCCGGTCGAACGGTCGGCACGCCCGCTCGGTCAACGCCCCGAGCCGGAAGAAGCCGGCGTGCGCCCAGCGGCACACCGAGTCGGCGCCGCCGGCCACCATCACGTCCGCCTCACCGCAGCAGAGCAGGTCGTACGCGTACCCGATGGCGTAGTTGCTGGCCGAGCAGGCGGTGGTGAGGGTGACCGACTCACCGGCCAGCCCCAGCTCCGCGCTCACCGCGTAGGACAACCGCTCGGCCGGCGCCTGCCGCAGCGCCTCGACGGACATCGCCGGGTAGCCGCCCTCGACGAGCTCCGCGGTGAGCTGCTCCACCACAGTGGACTCGCCGCTGGTGGTGCCGACGACCGCGCCGACGCGCCCCGGATCGATGGTGGCCAGCGGCAGACCGGCGTCCGTCACGGCCAGCCGGGCGGCCGCCGCGGCGAACAGCGCCGAGCGGCCCCAGTCGGCGATCCGCAGCCGTCGCAGCAGCGCCTCCGGCCGGAACGCGGGCACCTCGCCGGCCCAGTGGTGCGGAAACCCGGTCGCGTCGAAGCTGGTGATGGGTGCGGCGGCCGACCGGCCGGAGCGCAGCCCGGCGGTGAACTCGTCGACGCCGATGCCGATGCCGGACACCGGGCCGAGCCCGGTGACGACCACGCGGTGCACGGGGTCAGTCCTGCCAGCCGGCGTGTCGCGCCACGACCTCGTGGACGGCCTTGAGGCTACGCATCTCGTTCAGCTCGGCCTGCGGGATCTCCACCCGGTACCTCTTCTCGATCCGGGCCAGGATCTCGATCGCCCGCAACGAGTCCGCCTCGTACTCCTCGACGAAGTCGGCGGTGTCGGCGACCTCCTCCGGTTCCAACTCGAGCACCTCGGCCACGATCTCCCGCAGCTCGGCCATGTGCTGTTCGCGTTCACTCATCGGGGTTCCCTCTTTCTCTCATCGTCGGGCTCCGGTGATGGCGTCGGCCGGTCGGACGACCGCCATCATCGAGCCGAACTCCGCCACCTGGTCGGTCCCGACCCAGCTGGATCCGGAGGCGAACGCGGCCCCGTGCACGACCTGTTCCAGCCGGACCCGGTGCCGGATCACGTCGCCCGGGTACACCGGGCGCAGCAGTACGCAGTCGCGGGCCGCGGTGAACATCGGCAGCCCGGCCGTGCCCGGTCCCGGGGACAGCGGTCCCGTTCCCGGTCCCCGGGACAGCAGCCAGAGCACGGCCGCGCCCTGACCGAACGACTCGATCAGCAACGAGGCGGGGTACGCGTACCGGTCGGGGGTCTGCCCCTCGGCGATGCCCCGGTAGCAGGGCTCGCAGCCGGTGACCGCCTTGACCGCCTCCAGGCTCGCGCCCGGCTCGACGCTGTCGACCCGGTCGAGCAGCAGCATCGGGTACCGGTGCGGCAGCAGGGCACGCAGCTCGCCGTGGTCCAGTCTCATCAGGTGCCCTCCCCGCCCGGGGCCGGCCAGCGGTACACGGCCCGCACCGTCGCCGCGCGGACCCCGTCGCCGCGTACGCACCGGGCGGCGACCTCGAAGGACTGGTCCTCGGCGACCGGGCCGACCGACGCCTCGACGGTGAGCGTGTCCCCGGCGAGCAGCGGGGCGAGGAACCGGGCGGAGCGCATCCGGTGCAGCTGGGGCAGCCGGCCCGCGCAGTAGCCGACGGCGGCGGTCACCGCCTGCCCGATCGTCTCCAGGGTGAACACGCCCGGGTAGACGGTCAGCTCGGGAAAGTGCCCGCCCAGGTAGACGTCGGCCGGGTCGACTGTGGTGCCGGCGCGCAGGCTGATGCCGCCCCGCGGCCCGGCGGACACCTCGACCCAGCCGATCGCCGGCAGCGGCGCCGCCGCGGCCTGGTACGTCTCGGCGGGGCGGGTCCCGACGCGGAACGTGGGTACGGCGGTCACAGCACGATCCCCCCGTCCACCCGGATCACCTGGCCGGTGACGTAGCCGGCCCGCTCGGAGAGCAGGAACTCGACCAGCTCGGCGACGTCGGCGGGTGCGCCGAAACGGCCCAGCGGGATCCGCCCCAGGGCCTGGTCGCGCAGCTTTTCCGGCAGCGCGGCGGTCATGTCGGTCTCGATGAAGCCGGGCGCCACCACGTTGACCCGTACGCCGTACCCGGCGACCTCCCGGGCCAGGGACAGGCTGAGCCCGATGATGCCGGCCTTGCTGGCGGCGTAGTTGGCCTGCCCGGTGTTGCCGCTGACCCCGGCCACCGAGGAGAGGTTGACGATTGCCCCGCGGCGTCGCTTGAGAAATCGGAACGCGACGGTCCGGCAGGTGTTCCAGGTGCCGGTCAGGTTGGTGCCGATCACGTCGTGCCACTCGTCGGGCGCCATCAGCACCAGCGGCCGGTCCCGGGTGATGCCGGCGTTGTTGACCAGCGCGGTGAGCGGGCCGAGGTGCCGCTCGGCGGCCGAGACGAACTCGTCGACCGCGGCCGGGTCGGTCACGTCGCACGGCCCGAACCAGGTCCCGACCCCGTACGCCTCGACCTCCGCCCGGGTCTTCTCCGCGGCCTCGCTCGGCGCGCTGTAGCAGCCCGCCACGGCGTACCCCTCGGCGGCCAGCCGCAGCGCGACCGCCCGGCCGATCCCTCGGGACACCCCGGTCACCAGCGCGCAGCGCGGCGCGTCGCCTGCCGATGTCATGTCACCTCCTGCTCATCCGATCGCCCGTTGCGCGCGCAGCCGTTCCCGGGTGGCCGCGTCGACGCCGAGGTCGTCGAGGACCCGTTCGGTGTCGGCGCCGGGTTCCGGTGCGCCGGAGCGGACCGCGGTCGGCGTCCGGGAGAACTTGACGGCCGGCCCGGTCAGCGGCGCGGTGCTGCCGTTGGACAGCACCGTCTCCTGCACCATCGCCCGGGCGTGGACCTGCGGGTCGGTCGCGGCCTCGGCGAACGTGCGGACCCGTTCGGCGGTGATCCCGTTCGCGTCGAGGGTGGCGACCACCTCGGCGCAGCCCCGCCCGGCGCACCAGTCGGCGAGGACCGCGTTGACGGTGGCGCGGTTGTCGCGGCGTTCCTCGTTTGTCGCGTACCCGGGTGCCCGGGCCAGTTCGGGGCGGCCGACCACCTCGGCCAGTCGACGCCAGGAGCGGTCCAGTGCGACCGCCACGTAGACGTGGCCGTCGGCGCAGCGGAAACAGCCGGCCGGCACCACGAAGTCGGCCTGGTCGCCCCAGCGGCGCAGCGGCACGCCGGTGGCGCCGAGGGTGAGGTAGCCGTTGCTGGAGAAGAGCAGCGAGTCGAGCATGCTCACGTCGACGTGCTGGCCCTCGCCGGTGCGGTCGCGGTGGCGCAGCGCGGCCAGCGCGCCGATCACCGCGTGCAGGCCGGCGAGGTCGTCGGCGAGGAAGGTGGGCGCCTTCAGCGGTGCGCCGTCGGGTTCGCCGTTGAGCGCCATCCAGCCGGCGGCGGCCTGGGTGGTCGGGTCGTAGCCGGGCCGCCCCGCGTCCGGGCCGAACTGTCCGTAGCCGGAGACGGAGACCAGCACGACGTCCGGTCGGACCGCCCGGCAGGCCTGGTAGCCGACGCCCCAGGCGTCCAGCGTCCCGGGCTTGTAGTTCTCCACCACCAGGTCGGCGGTCGCGACGAGCCGCAGGAACACCTCGGCCGCGCCGGGGCGGCGCAGGTCCAGACCGATGCTGCGCTTGTTGCGGTGCACGCTCTGCCGGAACCAGGACAGCCCGGTGCCGGGGATGTCCGGGGGCATCAGGCCCTCCCGGTTGCCGGGCATCTCCACCCGCAGCACGTCGGCGCCGAGGTCGGCCAGGACGCAGCTCGCCACCGGGCCGGACCACACCTTGGTGACGTCCAGGACCCGTACGCCCTGCAACGGCCCGGTCAGGTCGTGCCGGGCGTCGGCGTAGAAGGCCGCGGCGTCGCGGGTCTCAGCGGCGGGCGGCGCGGGCGCGGCGCGCATCTCGGTGTCCATGCCCGCCTACTCCCGCACCAGCAGCGACGCAGTGCCGAGCGAGCCGCCGCAGCACATCGTGACCAGGGCGACCTCGCCGCCGTCGCGTTCCAGCTCGTGCAGGGCGGTCACCAGCAGCCGGCTGCCGCTGCTGCCCAGCGGATGCCCGAGAGAGATGGCCCCGCCGTTGACGTTGACCCGGTCCAGGTCGGCGTCGTGGTGCGCGGCCCAGGAGAGCACGACGGACGCGAACGCCTCGTTGACCTCGACGACGTCGACGTCGTCGAGGGTCATCCCGGCCCGCTTGAGCAGCTTGCGGGTGGCCACGGTGGGGCCGTCGAGCAGGTAGTAGGGGTCGGCGCCGGTGACCACCTGGTGGGCCAGCCGGGCTCGCGGACGCAGGCCGAGGGCGGCGGCGCGTTCCCGCGACATCCACAGCAGGGCGGCCGCGCCGTCGGAGATCTGGGAGGTGGTGCCAGCGGTGTGGATGCCGTCGGGGATCACCGGCCGCAGGGCGGCCAGCCCTTCGGCGGTGGTCTCCCGGATGCCCTCGTCGGCGTCGACCACCGTGCCGTCGGGCAGCGGCACCGGGGTGATCTCCCGATCGAAGCGGCCCTCGGCGCGGGCGTGGGCCGCCCGCCGCTGCGAGCGCAGCCCGTAGGCGTCGGCGTCCGCGCGGGTCAGCCCCTGTCGGGCCGCGATCCGCTCGGCGCCGCCGAACTGCGCCTTCGGCGGGTCGTCGTACGGGTAGTCGGGGGTCTTGTAGTGCCCGGGCCCCTGGTAGAGGTTGCTGCCGACGGGCACCCGACTCATCGACTCCACGCCGCAGGCGATGCCCACGTCGATGGCGCCGGCGGCGATGAGCGCCGCGATGAGGTGGTTGGCCTGCTGGGCGGAGCCGCAGGAGGCGTCCACCGTGCTCGCCGCGACCTCGTGGTCGAGGCCGCTGTTGAGCCAGGCGTTGCGGGTGACGTTCAGGCTCTGCTCGCCGACCTGCGTGACGCAGCCGCCGATGATCTGCTCGACCGCGCCCGGCTCGATCCCGGCCCGGCGGATCACCTCGACCTGGACGTGCCGCAGCAGCTCGACGGCCTTCAGGTGTTTACCAGGTCGGCTCCGATGATCCGGTCCAGACCCGCGCCGGCGCCCCGGGAGGTGCTCATACCGGTGAACAGGCTCAGGTAGAACGCCTGGTCGGCCTCGTGCCCCGGGATGCCGGCGAGCCGTGCGATGAGCTGTGTACGCGGCCAGTCCCCGCCCACCGTCTCCGGCTCGGGCACCACCAGGATGATCGCGCCGGGCTGGTCGATCACGTCGGCGCCCACGCCCGGCACGTCGACCAGCGGTGTGATCCCCGCGGCGCGCAGCTCGTCGGCGGGGCCGATCCCGGAGCGCAGCAGCAGGGCCGGGCTGTACGGCGAGCCGGCGCAGAGGATCACCTCTCCGGCACCGATGGTTTCCCCCGCGACCTGCACGCCCACCGCCCGCCCGTCGGCCAGCAGCACGCGCTCGACCTCGGCGTCACCCCGGACGACCAGATTGGACCGGGACCGGGCCGGGTCCAGGTGGGTGAGGGCGGTCGACATCCGCAGCCGGTCGCGCCGGTTCTGCGGATACATCCCGATGCCGACGGCGTCGGGGGCGTTCATGTCGTCCTGGTAGTCGTGCCCGAGGCTGAGCGTGGCCTGCAGGAAGCCGTCCATCGCCGGTGTCAGCTCGCCGCGCGACCAGCGGGTGATCGGGACGGGACCGTCGGCGCCGTGGTGGTCGCGCTCGCCGAACTGCTGGTCGCTCTCCAGCCGGCGAAACGCCGGCAGGACCGCCGGCCAGTCCCACTCGGGTAGGCCGCGGGCGCCCCACGCCACGAAGTCGGCGGCCGGGGCCCGCATCGCGCCCCTGTCGTTGATCTGCGTGGAACCGCCGACCACCCGGCCACGGCGCAGCGGCGCTTCCCGGCCGGCGACGACGGTGGCCCGCAGGTCCCAGTCGAAGCCGTCCTCGGCCTCCACCGAGCCGGTCCGCAACGCCTCGGGCACGGCCGCTCCGACGAGGTCGGGGCCGGCCTCCAACAGCAGCACGGAACGGGCCGCGTCCTCGCTCAGGCGGGCCGCCAGCACCGCGCCCGCCGCACCCGCGCCGACGATCACGTAGTCGTAGCGAAGCATGGGGTCAGCCTAGCCGAATACACGACATGCCAGGACGCATCACATGTGCTATCCGCGATTCTTCATTAGACTCTCGTGTATGAGTAGAGGCCCGGAAGTCATCCCCACCCTGCGCTACCGCGACGCTCCGGCCGCCATCCGGTGGCTTGTCGACGTCGTCGGTTTCCGCGAGGAACTGGTCGTCCCCGGTCCGGACGGCTCCATCAGTCACGCGCAGCTGACCTGGGGCAGCGGCATGATCATGCTCGGTTCACAGACCGACGGCAGCGACGGCCGGATGGTTCTGGACACCGGGCCCGCCGCGACCTATGTGGTCATCGACGACGTGGCGGCGCACTACGAGCGGGTCGTCGCCGCCGGCGCCGAGGTCGTGCAGAAGCTCCGCGACGAGGACTACGGAGGTCAGGGATACTCCGTCCGCGACGCCGAGGGCAACCTGTGGAGCTTCGGCTCCTACCGACCCGGCTCGTCCTGATCACCGCCGGCTGATCCCGCACGGCCGGCGGGCTCAGCCGTCCAGCAGCAGCCCGGCCAGCTCGCCCCGAAGGTCCGCGACCGTCCCGTCGTAGGTGGCCAGCCACCACGCCCGGCGGTACCAGTGGTGCAGTGGCTGCTCCCAGGTGAAGCCGCTGCCGCCGTAGGTCTGGATGGCCGCCTCGCAGGCGGCCATCGCGGCCTCGCGGGCCGCCACGTTGGCCGTGAGCACCGCCCGGTCGGCGATCGGGCCCGGCTCCGCCTCGACCGACCACGCGGCCCGGTAGGCCAGCGACCGGGCCGTCTCGACCTGCCCGTAGCTCTCGGCCAGCGGATGCGCGACCGCCTGGTTCGCACCGATCGGCTGGCCGAACTGGGTGCGGGTGGCGGCGTACCCGCTGGCCCACGACAGGGCTCTCGCCGCCACGCCGACGGCCTCGGCGGCGAGGAGCGCCAGGCTCCGCCGTCGGGTCACCGCGAGCACGTCGGCGGCGGCGTCCGCGGCAACGAGCGGCACCGAGGGTACGCCGGTCAGCTCCACCGTCGCGACGGGCCGGGTCGGGTCGAGCGCCTGTCCACCGGCGCCGGCCGGCGCCGGCCGCAACGCGGACGCGTCGACCAGTCGCAGCTCGACGCCGCGCGGGCCGCGAGCCGTCACCACCAGGTCCACGGCATCGTCCACGTTCGGCACTCGGATCTTGCGTCCGGTCAGTGTCCCGTCGGCGGCGACGACGCAGCCCACCGCCGGGTCGGCCACCGACCGGCCGATGGCTGCCACGGCGCCGGCGAGGGTTCCGGGGCCGTTCTCCTCGGCCCAGGCCAGCGTCGCGGGGGCCCCGGGAGGGCGACCCGCCGCCCGCAACGCCGGGCCGGCCAGTCCGATCGTGGCCCACCAGGGCGACGGGCTGCGCGCCCAGCCGAGCTGCTCGGCGAGCAGCGCCAGCTCGACCATGCCCAGCTCCGCGTCGAGCCAGCCGAGGTCGGTCATCTCGGTCCAGGCCTGGCCGTCGCTCAAGGACCGGTCGTCGGCGAGGTACTTGGCCGCGGTGTCCCGCAGCGTCTCCTGTTCGCCGGTCAGTGCGAAGTCCATGGGTCTCTCCTCGTCGTGGGCGTCGCCTCGGAGCGCGGGTCAGTACGACCGGGGCAGGCCCAGTACGCGCTCGGCTACCAGGTTGCGCAGCACCTCGGAGGTGCCGCCCTCGATGGTGTTGGCGCGGCTGCGCAGCATCTGGTGCCGCCAGTACCGGTCCCAGCCGTCCGGTTCGGCGCCGGCGCCGAGCAGTTGCACGGCCAGGGTGGTCAGTCGCTGATGCGCCTGCGACCAGCGCAGTTTGATCACCGAGGTCTCCGGGCCCGGCACCCCGGTACGCGCGAGCGCCGCCAGCCCGCGCCGGTTGGTCCAGCGCAGGCCCTCCAGCTCGACGTAGCGGGCGGCGATCTGGTCGCGTACGAGAGGGTCGGTGTCCCGGCCCCGGGCGCGCGCGGTCGCGACCAGGCGCCGGAACGCCACCTCCAGGCGGGCGGTCAGGGTGAACCCGAACGTGCCCCGCTCGTGGGCGAGGGTGGTCATGGCGACTCGCCAGCCGTCACCGATCCCTCCCACCACCGCGTCGAGCGGCACCCGGACCTCGTCGAACTCGATCTCGGCGAACTCCGCCGCACCGGTCATCTGCCGGATCGGGCGGACCGTGACCCCGGGCGAGCGCAGGTCCACCAGCAGGCAGGACAGGCCTCGGTGGCGCCGCTGCTGCGGATCGGTGCGCGCCAGCAGCAGGCAGTGGTCGGCGAGGTGCGCGTACGACGACCACACCTTGCGCCCGGTCACCACCAGCTCGTCGCCCTCGCGTCGCGCGACGGTCCGCACGGCGGACAGGTCGCTGCCGGCCTCCGGCTCGGAGAAGCCCTGGCAGAAGATGATCTCCCCGGTGAGGATCCGCGGCAGGTACCGGGCACGCTGCTCCGTCGACCCGCAGGCGATGATCGTCGGCCCGACCATGCCGAGGCCGATCACTCCGATGTGCTCGGCGGCCTCGGCCCGGGCCGTCTCCTCCAGGTAGATCGCCTGGTACGCCGGGGACAACCCGCGCCCGCCGTACTCGGCCGGCCAGGTCAGGCCGGCGTACCCGGCGGCGTGCAGGGCGGCTGTGAACGACCGCACCGCGGCGGTGTCGTCCCACCGTCCCAGCGGTGGGGCCACGTCCGGCCCGGTGTTCGCCGGCACCGCGCCCGCCAGCCACTCGCGCAGTCCCGCCCGGAACTGCGCCTCCTCGACGCTGTCACGCAGATCCATGCGCCGCATCGTACTCGTATCTGCTTTTGATTTGCAGTATCTTGTTTTCACGCGTACCGACACCGGAAGGGGTCCTCGATGGCCAGTCTCGCGGACGACGCCGCGGTGCGGCAGAGCGCGCCGGGCCGGTACCGCGCCCATCTGGCCGAGGACTGGTCGGTGTGGGGGCCCAACGGCGGCTACCTGGCGGCGATCGCGCTGCGCGCGGCGGGCGAGGAGGCCGGCGCCATGCTGCCGGTGAGCCTGAACTGCCAGTTCCTCGCTCCGCCGCGCTACGGCGAGGTCGACATCGAGGTCAACCGGGTGCACGGCACCCGCCGCGCCGCCGCCCTGCACGTCATCCTGCGGCAACGCGGCCGGACCCTGCTCACCGCACACGTCTGGACCATCGCCGCCGGGCTGCTCGGCCCGGAGCGACGCTGGATGCCGCCACCGGACCTGCCGAAGCCCGACGAACTGCCCACCCTGGTCGAGCTCATGCGCCGCGACGGCCTGCCCGTGCTGCCGATCTGGGAGCGGTGCTACGAGGTACGCCTGGCCGGCTGGCCCGCCGGCGGCTGGACCCCGCAACGCGACGGCGTACCGACGATCCGGGGCTGGCTGCGGTTGCACGAGGAGCTACCCGCCGACGCCGGCCCCTGGCTGGCGGCGGCCCGACTGGTCTTCGCCGTCGACGTGGTGCAGTTCCCGGCAGTCGTGCAGGCGTTCGAGCGGACCACCTTCATGGCCCCGAGCATGGACCTGTACGTGGGTTTCCAGGGCGGCGACGACGGCACCGGTTGGCTGCTGGTGGAGGGCGAAGCCGCCGCCGCCACCGGCGGGGTGCTCGGCGCCCGCGCCCGCGTCTGGTCGGACACCGGGCTGCTGCTCGCCACCGGCGGTCAACAGATGCTCTACCGGATGGCCAGCCCGGTCTGACCGGCCCGACTGGTTTCAGCGGGCCGCGCGCCGGCCGAACCGGCGCAGGGCCACCAGCAGGCAGACCGTGCCCAACCCGAGCACCCAGGCGAGCGTCTGCAGCACCGGCACGAGCACCGGGCCGCCGCTGGACAGGCCGACCAACGCCTCGGTGGCGACCGAGAACGGGTTGGCGCGCACCACCGGCTGCACCACCGAGGGGAACGCCGACACCGGCACGAACCCCGAGGAGAAGATGAACAACAGGGTCGCCGGACCGGTCAGCGACGGCGGCAGCGACTCCTCGTCCCCGGGCCCCGATCCCCGCCACAGCGCGATCGCCGCCCACATCAGGCCGAACAGCGCGATCACCGCGAAGAAGCCGACGACCGCCAGCGGCCCCTCCCGGAACCGGAAACCCAGCAGCACGGCCACGCCCGTGGTCAGCGCTCCGATCAGGACGATGCGCAGCACGTCGCCGGCGAGGCGGCCGGCCAGCAGCGACCCCGGCGCCACCGGCATCGTGCGCAGCCGGTCGACCAGCCCGCCCCGCAGGTCACGCAGGAACCCGACGGCGCTCGACGGCGACCCGAACGCGGCGGTGGACAGCACCACCAGCGGCGCCAGCCGCTCCAGGTAGTGCTGCCGGTCGCCGTCACCGACGATCCGGCCGAAGACCGCGTACTGGGTGAGCAGGAGCAGCACCGGAAACGCGAACGAGTAGGCCAGGGCGGGCGGGGCCCGGAAGAACCGGCGAAGGTTGCGCCCGGCGAACAGCGAGGCCTGCGTGAGCGTACTCATCGGCTCCTCCGAAACGAACGTGCCGCGGCCGCTCCGAACAGCAGCCCCAGGACCAGCAGCCAGACGAGGGCCGGCCACACCCTCTGCTCGGCGCCCTCGGTGGACAGCGCGCGCAACGCGTCGACCTGGGCGGAGAACGGCGACACCTCCACCACCGGTTGCAGCCAGCCCGGGAAGGCGTCGACCGGGACGAAGGCGGTGGAGACCGTGGTGAGCACCAGGTACGGCAGGGTCAGCGCCGAGTACACCTGCTCGGGGTCACGGGCGCCCAGCCCCAGGGCCGCGCAGCCGGCCGCGAGTACCACCGCGAAGCCGACCGCCAGCAGGACGAAAGCCATCGCGCCCGCCGCGCCGGCGGTGAACCGGAATCCGACAAGCACCGCGGCGACGAGGATCACCGCCACCGCGACGGCGGCCCGGGCGGCGTCCACCACGAGCCGAGCCGCCGGCACCACGACCGCGCTCATCGGCAGCGTCCGGTAGCGGGCGATCAGGCCGCTGCGAGCGTCGCCGGCGATCATGTAGCAGGCCGACATGGCGACCAGGGCGGTGGTCTGCACCACGATCGCCGGCGGGAGGAACTGCTCGTAGGCGATCCCGTAGTCGGCCATCAGCCGTCGGAAGACCACAATGAAGCCGGCGAAGAACGCCAGCGGAAAGACGACGGTCAGGCCGACCGACCGGCCGGCGCGGGCCTGCCGCAGGTTACGGGCGGCCAGGACGGCGAACTGCCGCAGCGGGCTGGCCCCGGCGGCGGCCGTGGTGCTCACCGGCCAGCCCCCGCCACGCCCGGCGCCACGGTCGACCGGACCGCGTCCGCGTCCGCGTCCACGGTCCGGGAGAGGAACACCTCGTCCAGCGTCGGCCGCCGCACGGTGACGTCGTCGGCCTCCACGCCGGCCGATTCGAGCCGCCGGACCACCTCGGTCAGCGTGCCGGAACCGGCGGCGAGCCGCAGCACGTCCTCGTCCTCGGTCAGCCCCGGGAAGGCCGCGCGCAGCTGCTCGACCGCGACCGCCCGCGCCCGCGGGTCCTCCACCCGCACCTCGCAGACCGCGCCGCCGAGCTGACGCTTGAGCTCGTCCGGGGTGCCCTCGGCGACGACCCTGCCGTGGTCGATGAGCAGGACCCGCCCGGCCAACTGGTCGGCCTCCTCCAGGTACTGGGTGGTGAGCAGGACCGCGGTGCCGCCGTCGCGCAACTCCCGGACGATCTCCCACAGCGCCCGCCGACTGCGCGGGTCCAGCCCGGTGGTCGGCTCGTCGAGGATCAGCACGGGCCGGTCGACCACCAGGCTCGCCGCCAGGTCGAGACGGCGGCGCAGGCCACCGGAGTAGGTGCGTACCGCCTTGCCCGCCACCTCGCCCAGGTCGAAGCGCCCGACCAGCTCGTCGGCCCGGCTGGTGGCGGCGCGTCGACCCAGCCCGAGCAGCCGGCCGAACAGGACCAGGTTCTCCCGGCCGGTCAGCAGCTCGTCGAGCGCCGCGAACTGCCCGGTGACGGCGATGCTGCGGCGCACCTCGGCGCCCTGGCCGACCACGTCGAAGCCGGCGACGCGGGCGGTGCCGGCATCGGGCCTCAGCAGCGTGGTGAGACAGTGGATCGTGGTGGTCTTTCCCGCGCCGTTGGGTCCGAGCAGACCGACCACCTCACCCGCGGCGACCTCGAAGCTCACCCCGTCGACCGCCGCCGTCGTGCCGAACGACCGACGCAGGTCGCTGACCTGGATCATCTGTTGTGACATCGCACCACCCTCATGCCAGGAATCCCGGAACCATATCAACGCTTGTCTGCGCGAAGCCAGATACAAGAATGGATAGTTCACCCGTCGACGGGGCTGCGTCGACCCCTGAGTCGCTGCCGGGACGACGCCGCGAAGGCCCGGGCGATCCGCCCCACCACACCCGAGCGAAAACACTCCCCGGCGATTCCCACGCTCGCCTCGACGTCGGCCGCCGTGGCCGTCCCGTGGCAGATCACGCACACACCGCGTACCCCGAGCAGCGCCCCGCCCGGCTCGGCCGCGAGTCCGTCACGCACCGCCCGGGTCACCCGTCGTTGCCGGTCCCGGGCCAGCACGCCGATCGGCGAGAACGCCCGCACCGCGTCCAACGCCAGACCGACGGTGGCGTCCAACGTGCGCTCGTACGTCTTCAGCGCCACATCACCTGTGAAACCGTCGGTCACCGCCACGTCGACACGGCCTCCGAGCACGTCGTACGCCTCGATCTGGCCGGTGTAGCCGGGCATCGTGGCCAGCAGGAGGTGCGCGTCCCGGCGTACCGGCCCGCCCTTGACCGCCTCGTGGCCGTTGGACAGCAGGCCGATCCGCGGTCGGGCCAGGCCCAGCCGAGCGCGTGCGTACTCCGCACCCAGCACCGCGAACTCGACAAGCCAATCCGGCACGGCCGCGGCGGTCGCGCCGATGTCCAGCAGCACGGTCGGGCCGGCGCCGGGCACCGGCAGCACCATCGCCAGGGCCGGGTTGCTCACCCCCGGCACCCGACCCATCCGCACGGCCGCCGCGAGCACCGCCGCGCCGGTGTTGCCCGGGGTCACCATGGCATCGGCCCGACCCGCCGCCACCTCCCCCGCGGCGACCAGCAGGGAGGAGCGCCGCTTGGCGTACGTCGCGGCCACCGGATCCTCGGCCATCGCGACCACGTCGGGGGCGTCCACCAGTCGTACGCCGGGCGGCGGAACGCCACCGGGCAGCAGGGGACGCACGAGCGCCCGCGGTCCGACCAGCAGCACGTCCACCGTCTCGGCCGCGGCCAGCGCACCGGCGACGACGGGCTCCGCGCCGAGGTCCGCCCCGGCGGCGTCGACCGCCACCCGTAGCCGCCGGCCCGGCCGGTCGTCGTGACCTGCCACTATCGCATCCCAGCCATCCGGCACCTCACACAAACACGTGACAGCAGATACGAGATGCATGCTAACTCTCCGGGCCGGCCGGATCACCCCCGAAAGCTCTTCTCGGCCCGGTTCCGGCGATCGACAGGCCGGCTCCGAGAAGCAAGAACCGGGGCTACACTCCGCGCATGGCTACGGCGGGACTGCTCCTCGCGGCGGGCGCCGGCCGCCGGTTCGGCATGCCGAAGGCCCTCGTGTCGTACCGGGGGCGGCTCCTGGTGGAGCACGCCGCGGCGATCCTCACGGCCGCCGGCTGCCGGCCGGTCGTCGTGGTGCTCGGAGCGCAGGCCGACCGGGTCCGCGCCCGGACGCGGCTGCCCGCGGTGGTGCTCAACGACGACTGGGAGACGGGCATGGGCTCGTCTCTGCGGGCCGGGCTCTCCGCCCTGACGTCCGGCACGGCCGTGGCAACCGTGGTCACGCTGGTCGACATGCCCGGCCTGACCCCCCAGGCGGTACGCCGAGTGGCCCGCGCCGCCACCGCCGACTCCCTCGCGGTGGCCACCTACCAGGACGGTCGCCGCGGACATCCGGTGCTGCTCGGCCGGCACCACTGGGCCGGCGCCGCGGCCGCGGCGATCGGGGACCGGGGCGCCCGGGACTACCTGCGGGCGCAGGGTGCCGCCGTGCGGCTGGTGCCCTGCGCCGACGTCGCCGACGACACCGACGTCGACCTGCCCGAACAGGCCGCCGCCTACCGGCTGGCGCCTGACCTGCCCGCCCCCCGGATAGAGTGACGTGTGCTCAGCAGGGTAAACGGCTTGTCCCGCCACTTCACTGAGGACAGCCTCCGCCGATACCTCCTGGAGCGTTCGGTCCGGCAGGCCGACGGCTGCCTGATCGTCCGGGGGTACGGCACCCGGCGCGGCGTCTACCAGAAGGTCGCGGGCCGGGCCTGGGCGCACATCGCGGCCTACGCCGCCTTCGTCGGAGGCTACGACCCCGCGCTGGACGTCGACCACCTGTGCGACGCCCGGGACTGTGTGGAGCCCACCCATCTGCGACAGGTCAGTCGCGCGGAGATCTGCCGTACCCGGGAGCAGCCGTCGACCTGCCGCAACGGGCACGACCGCGAGGCCGACGAATCGACGGGGCGATACCGGCGCACGTGCCGCGCCTGCAACCGGGACGGTCAGCGTCGTTGGCGAGAGCGCCAGGCCGTCGAGGTGGCGCTGGCCCGCGCGGCGTACGTCCCGAACCCAGGAGAGTCAGCGCGCACGTAGTGTCCGTGCCCCGACCCTCACCCGGCGGCGGTCATCGCGAAGACGGCCAGCTCGTGAGCCTCGCGCCCGTCCTGCTCGGCCATCCGCAGTGTGGTCTCCCGCTGGTACCCGGCCTTCTCGGCCACCCGTAGGGACGCCATGTTGTCGACCCGACAGTGCAACTGAACCCGCCGCATCCCACCGTCGGCGAGCGCCCACCGTCCCACCGCCCCGGCCGCCTCGGTCGCAAAACCGCGGCCTCGCTGACTGCTGTGTATTCCGTAACCGATCTCGGTACGACCGGCCTCCCAGTCGGTGTCCCGCAACCCGGTGCTACCGACGATCTCGCCGGTGGCCCGCTCCAGGATCACCAGGTGTACGCCCTCACCGCTCAAGCGCCGCTGATGCACCGTGTCCGCCAGCCACCCTTCCACGTCAGCGACCGCCTCAGGGAAGCCGGGCGGCAGTGCCGTGCGATCCCCCGCCGCCACGAATGCCGCCACAGACGCCACGTCCTGCGGCCCGAACTCACGAATCTCCAACCCACCGGAGATGATCTTCACTGGAGGGAACATGGCGTGCAGGGTAAGCCCTCACCCGTGGGCGGTGCAGTGGAATTACGCCCGTCCGACGCCTCCCACATCCCACGGGTCATCTCGTACTCGACCTCACCCAGGTCCGCTCCCGGCAGCGGTTCGTCCCAGGTCGGGAAGTACGTGCGCACGTACCGCATGCCGATCGCCTCCATCACGCCCCGAGAGCCGGCGTTCACAGCCATGGTCTGCGCGATCACCCGGCTCTGCCCGACGGTGTCGAAGGCGTGCCGCAGCAGGGCGCGGGATGCCTCGCTGGCCAGGCCCTTCCGCCAGTGCCGGCGAACAAGTCGGTAACCCAGCTCCGCGACGGTGGGGTCGTCGGGTTGGTCGGGGCCGTGCGCCGGCGGAAGCATCAGAAGGCCGATGAACTCGCCCTCGTCCTCACGTGCCGGCGACGTCGAGTCACGGGCACCGCCACCAGACCCGAACGCCATCCAGTAGCCCAGGCCGACCACGTTGCGCGCCAGGGCCATCCTCTGTGCGTGAGACGCCAGCACCTCGTCCCTGGATCGCGCCCGGCCGAAGAGGTAGCGAAGCACCTCCGGATCGGAGTCGAGCTGGATCTCCAGCTCGAGGTGCCGGTCGGCGAGCGGAACCAGCAGCAGACGGTCGGTGCGCAAGATCGGTTGCGGCATGCGGCAACGATCGCATGATCATGCCAGCGGTGCGATCCGATTTGCCGCAGGTCAAACGCACTCCGTGATGGTGCGCACGGCCCCGGACGGCAGCATGGTCCACCAAGGACACCATTCTGATTCCTTACGCACAAGAACTGTCATTATGATGCATGCACGGTATGCCCCTTATGTGGTGATGGTTTATCGGATTATCGTTACCGACAAACCGATAATGAGCTGCGGGGCTGGTGTGACTCTCGACCGGGTTGAGGGCCGAGCGCCTTCCACCGCTGCACCCTCGCGCCAGCTATATGCCGAACGACCACTGCTCGGGCAACATCAGTTGGCAGGCTTGCCGAACCAGCGGGAGAGGTGATCGTCCAGATCCTGCTGATCGTCGCCGATCCAGGCGACGTGGCCGTCGGGGCGTAGCAGGACGCACGGAAAGTCCAGGACTGCAGTGGGATCCGCGAGGTAGTCGACCCGGTCTGACCAGCCGCCGACGGTCAGGCGTTCGGTGCGGTCCAGCAGCAGGCCGCGGCCGCGATGCAGCAGGCCGTAGAGGTGGCCCTGTTTCACGTCGATGTCGCGCAGGCGGCGGCCGAGCAGGTCGGGGCCTTCGCCGAAGTCGTAGCGGATGCCGATCGCGGTGATCTTCTCGATCAGATGGCGGTTCACCTCGTCGAGGTCCATCAGTTCGGTGAGCAGCCTGCGCACGGCCTGCGGGCCCGGTTCGGTGGACAACAGTTCCATCTGGGCGCGGGTGTTGTCCAGCACGTCCTCGGCGACCGGATGACGTTCGGCGTGGTAGGTGTCCAGCAGCGTTTCCGGCGCCCAGCCGCGGATCTCTGCGGCCAGTTTCCAGCCGAGGTTGAACGCGTCCTGAACGCCCAGGTTGAGGCCCTGCCCGCCGGTGGGCGGGTGGATGTGTGCCGCATCGCCGGCCAGCAGCACCCGCCCGACCCGATACCGTTCGGCCAGCCGGGTGGCATCCCCGAAGCGGGACAACCAACGCGGGGAGTGCACGCCGAAATCGGTTCCGGCGATGGTGCGCAACTGTTGTTTGAAATCCTCAAGGGTGGGCGGTTCCGCGCGGTCGCTGACTCCCGAGGCCGGGACCACCACCTGATAGGCCCCTCGGCCGAAGGGCCGGAGCCAGAATCGCTGATGGGTCGCGCGGATTGCGGTCACCGCTGCGGTGATCTCCTCCTGCGGCACACCCACCTGCATCTCGCCCATCAGCGTCTCGGTCCGCGAGGGCTCGCCGGGGAAGCCGACGCCGAGTAGTTTTCGCACCGTACTGCGCCCGCCGTCACAGCCGACGAGATAGCGCGAACGCAGCTGCTCCCCGCCGGCCAGCTCCACGGTCACACCGTCGTCGTCCTGCTCGAAATCGGCCACCGCACAACCGCGCCGGACCTGCGCGCCCAGCTCGATCGCATGTTCTTCGAGCAGGCGAACGATGACCGGCTGCGGGATGCCCAGCAGATAGGCGTGCGCGGAATCCAGGCCCTCGGGCGCGGGTTTGTCGATGGCAGCGAAGAAACCGCCGGCCGGGCGCCGCCTTCCATGTTCGAGAATCCGCTCCAGCAGTCCGCGCATCGCCATCAGCTCGATACTGCGGATGTGCAGACCGACTATGCGGACGAACGACACGGGCTCGGTTTCCTTCTCCAGGACGAGTACCCGCACATCGTGTAGCCGCAGTTCGGCGGCCAGCATCGCACCGGTCGGCCCGCACCCGGCGATGATCACGTCGAACATGAGGGGCACGCGATCGGTGCCGGAGGCCGGCGATGGGAGTCCGGGGACGTCGCCCAACCTGGAGTCGCGCTGGACCGTATCGGTCGCCGACGGCTCGGCGGTGAACTGCAGAGAGCGCATAGGTGTTGCCTTTCGGGAGTGCCTCGTTGGCGAGGCGCTCCCGGCGACACCTACGTCAATCGCCCGACCGTGACGGGAAGGGGGAGCACCCACATCGATACAGCGTTCATGGGTCTCACCTCCTCGGGCGGTGCACGGTCAGCTGCAAGCTACAAGCCCGAGCATCATCCCGTCCAATCATTTACCAGCCGCGCGCGGTGCGCAGCGTGCAGGCGCGGGTGGCGTATCTGCACGCTGCGCACCGGGGCTGGGATCAACGCTCCAACAGGCGCATGGCGGCTTCGTCGTGGGTCTCGCCGACTGCGGGAGGAAGGTTGTCGAGCTTCTCGATCTGCTCGGCGGTCAGTTCCACGGCGTCGGAGGCACTGTTCTCCTCGACGCGTGCCACGCGCTTGGTGCCGGGGATGGGGGCGATGTCGTCGCCCCGGGTCAGCAGCCAGGCCAGTGCGATCTGCGCGGGGGTGGTACCCGCTTCGGCGGCGATGGCTTGGACCTCGTCCGCGAGACGCAGGTTGCGCTGGAAGTTCTCGCCGGTGAAGCGCGGGTTGTTCTTACGCAGGTCGGTCTCGTCGAAGCCGCTGGTCGAGCGGATCTGTCCGGTGAGGAATCCGCGTCCAAGGGGCGAGTAGGGCACGAAGCCGATGTTCAGCTCGCGCAGCAGGGGCAGCACCTGCGCCTCCGGGTGCCGGGTCCACAGGGAGTACTCCGACTGGATGGCGGCGACGGGATGCACGGCGTGGGCGCGGCGGATCGTCTCCGGTCCGGCCTCGGACAGGCCGATGTGGCGGATCTTGCCCTCGGTGATCAGTTCGGCCAGCGTCCCGATGGTGTCCTCAATGGGCGTGTTCGGGTCGACCCGGTGTTGGTAGTACAGGTCGATGTAGTCGGTGCCCAGCCGCTTGAGCGAGCCTTCGACGGCGGTGCGAATGTTGGCCGGGCTGCTGTCGAGTTGCCCTGCCCCGCCGCGCGCATGCGAGATCATGCCGAACTTCGTCGCCACCACGGCCTGGTCCCGGCGGCCCTTGAGCGCTTTGCCGAGGAGTTCCTCGTTGATGTACGGACCGTAGACCTCGGCGGTGTCCAGGAACGTGACACCCAGTTCCAGGGCCCGGTGGATGGTACGGATCGATTCGGCGTCGTCCGTGCCGGCTCCCGTGTAGGCGTAGGACATCGATACCAAGCCCAGACCGATACGGGAGACGTCCAGGTCCCCCAGCTTGATGTGCTTCATTGCGGTTCTCCGTTTCTCTGGCAATCTGTACGACTTGGTGGGCACTGCGAACGGCTTCGCCGCTCATCGCCGGTGCGCGGCCCGTTCCAGGGGTCGCACCACGGGTGGGACGGGTCAGGCGACGGGGATCCAGGTGAACCGGCCGTCAGGGCGGCGCTCGGCGCGTCCGAACACCACGTCGGCGAAGTGGTTGCCGTAGCCGATGGTGTCGGGACGGCTCAGTTCTTCGACCAGGCGGCGGCGGTACTCGGCGGCTTCGGCGGGGTCGTGGTCGATCCCGCAGCCCCATTCGGGGTGGGTGACCTGGACCGGCGCGTGCATTGCGTCGCCGAACGCGATGAGCCGCCGGTCCCCGCCGGTGATGGTGTACGTGGTGTGGCCGACGGTGTGTCCGAGCGAGAACGACACCCGTACGCCGGGGAAGATCTCTTC
This sequence comes from Micromonospora coriariae, assembly GCF_900091455.1. Taxonomy (NCBI): domain Bacteria; kingdom Bacillati; phylum Actinomycetota; class Actinomycetes; order Micromonosporales; family Micromonosporaceae; genus Micromonospora; species Micromonospora coriariae. Next base: position 6,174,065 of record NZ_LT607412.1, read on the forward strand.
GCCGTCCTCGACCGTACGGACGCGGGGCGCGAAGGCGGCCAGACGTTCCTCGGTCGCGCCACCCTCGGCGGCCAGGTCGCGCCGCTCCCACTCGGGTGCCGCGACGAAGTGGGTGGCGTGCGCGAACGGCGGCACATCGGCGCCGGGCTCGGTGCCCCAGGCCCAGCCCAGGTGGTCGAGGTGCAGGTGGGTGATGGCGACGGCCTCGATCTGGCGCGGCTCGCGGCCCAGCCGCCGCAGGCCGTTGAGCAGCTCGCCGCCGTGGATACCGCCCAGCATCGGGTTGGCCGGGTCGTCGGGGTGGGACTCGGGTCCGAACCCGGTGTCGATGAGCAGGGCCCGGTCACCCCGCTCGACCAGCAGCCCGCCGACGGCCGCGGGTAGGAAGCCGTCGTCGTCGAGATGATCGCGGTTGGCCGCCCAGTCCGCAGCGCTGGCGGCGGGCAGCCAGCCGTGCGGCTTGCACAGGGCCAGCCCGTCCGGAACGTAGGTGATCTTCAGTTCACCCAGGCGGAGCGAACGAACACGCGGTGCGCTCGTCAGCCGTTTGCGATCGAAATGGGCCGTTGTGGCCATATGGTCCTACCTCGCGCTCGAAGAGATGCCGCCAGGCGACGGCACCCGGGGAAGGTTACAGCTTGAATAGCTTCAGCTGCAACTATTCGAGTCGCAGTAGACTTCGGGCTGTGGCCACCGAGCGCGAGACCCAAGCCGACCGTCGGGTGTGCGGGCTGGTCAAAGACCTGGCCAGTCAGATCGAAGCTCACCTTCGGGCACGGGCGGCCACCCTCGGTCTCACCGCCACACAGGCCACCGCGCTGCGCGAGCTGACGCACCCCATGACCCTGCGCGAACTCGCCGAACGGATGAGCTGCGAACCCTCCAACATCACCTTCGTCGCCGATCGCCTCGAAGGGCAGGGCTACCTCGAACGCCATCCACACCCCGACGACCGCCGCGCCAAGCAGCTCATACTGACCCCCAAGGGCGCCGAACTTCGCGACCGCCTCGTCGAGTTGCTCTCCGAAGACTCGCCCCTGGCCCCTCTGGCCCCCGAAGAGCAGGACGTCCTGCAGCACCTCCTCACCCGCGCCCTCATTCGCTGACCGCTCTGCCGGGGCTGCACGGAGGCGTTCACACCGGGCGAGTCAGGTGAGCACCCGGATCGGGCTGCCGTCGAGGAAGGCGCCGATGTCGTCCACGGCGTCACCGAAGAACGTCGCGTAGTTCAGCTCGCTGACATAGCCGAGGTGCGGCGTGGCCAGCACGTTCGGCAACGTACGGAACTCATGGCCGGCGGGCAGCGGCTCCTCGTCGAACACGTCCAGCCCGGCCCCCGCGATCCGCCCCTCGCGCAGCGCGGACGCCAGGGCGGACTGGTCGACGATCGCCGCCCGCGAGGTGTTGACCAGGTAGGCGGTGGGCTTCATCTGCGCGAGTTCCCGCCCGCCGACGAGTCCGCGCGTCCGGTCGCCGAGCACGAGGTGAATGGAGACGATGTCGGAGCCGCCGAGCAGGGCGTCCAGGCCGGGGGCCAGGCGCGCGCCGCGCTCCTCGGCGCGCTCGGGCGTCAGGTTCTGGCTCCAGGCCAGCACGTCCATGCCGAACGCCCGCCCGACCGCCGCCACCTGCGACCCGATCCTGCCCAGGCCGAGCAGCCCGAGGGTGCGTCCATGCAGGTCGGTGCCGAGGGTGTGCTGCCAGGGACCGCCGGTGCGCAGCGCGGTCGCCTCGGGAACCAGGTGGCGGGCCAGGCCGAGGATCAGCGCCCACGTCAGCTCGACCGTCGAGGTCCAACCGCCGCCCGTGCCGCACACCGTGACGCCGTGCGCCCGCGCCGCCTCCAGGTCGATGGCGACGTTGCTCATGCCGGTGGTGACGAGCAGCCGCAGGTGGGGCAGCCGCTCGAACACCTCGGCAGAGAACGGCGTGCGCTCCCGCATGGCGACCACGATCTCGCACTCGTGGATCGCCGCCACGAGCTCGTCAATGCCCGTGAAGTGCTCGCGGAAGCTGGTGGCCCGGACCCGGGACCAGTCCGCCAGCCCGAGCGCCACCCCCTGGTAGTCATCCAGCAGGGCGCAGCGGAAATCAGGTGACATGACGAACGACCGTACGCCTCCCGCTCCAGCTCATCGCCACTTTGGCGCCGCGGTCACGCTTGAGAGCAGGACGCAAATCTGTTATTTCTCGTCCGTGTGGGGGTTCGCGCTGATGGACTCCTGATAGACGTCCGCGTAGGTGCGCGAATCCTTGATCAGGTCATCGCAGAAGGCGGCGACGTCGTTGCCGACGAGTTCCAAAACGCCCTTGCCGGCCGCCGCGCCCTCCTCGAAGAAGTCGACGATCCCGGGGAGCAGAGGGCCGTCAGGCAGGTCGACCGGTCCGACCTTGAACAGGTACTTCTGCATCTCCTTGTAGACGATCTGGTAGTCCGGCGGGAGCGCCTTGACCCGAGCCACGTGCGCCCGCCACTGCTTCTTGCCCTCGATGATGTCCTGAATGCCCACGTCAGCCTCCTACCCGGCCCAGTTTTCTCGCGACGTTCCTGTTCAACTGCTCGCGCCACCGGTCGCGGTAGGTGCGGGCTCCCTCGCCGCCGGCCAGCGCCGCGCAGAAGCCGGGGATGTCGTCGCCGAGCACCTCGTGGGCACCCTGCCCGTCCGCCGCCGCCTCTTCGAGCAGCCCCAGGGCCGCGTCGAGAACTGGCGTCAGGTTGCGACCCGTGAAGCCCGCGTAGGGGTGAAGGCAACTCTTGATCTGTTGCCACGCCGCCTTGTGGTCGGCCGGCAGTGCCTCCGCCCGGGCTTCGAACGCCTGCCATTCCCGGGTGAGATCGCTGCCGGTGATGGTGTCCCAGAAGCTCATCGCGCTCCCTCCTTGAGCCTGTCAATGCGTGATGAGACGTACTGCCACTTCGCCCAGAACGTCGCGAGTTCCCGACGCCCTGCGTCGTTGAGCGCGTAGAACTTGCGCGGAGGGCCCACCTCGGACGGCCGTTTCGTCACCTCGACGAGGCCGTTCCGCTCCAGTCGCAACAGGATGGTGTACACCGTCCCCTCGACCACGTCGGCGAAGCCCAGCTCGTTCAGCCGACGCGTGATGGCGTACCCGTAGGTTTCCTCGCCGCGGATGATTTCGAGCACGCAGCCTTCGAGCGTGCCTTTCAGCATCTCCGTCAGGTCGTCCATCGCGCTCCTCGTCGGCCACCTGGTACTTCGTAGTACCGAGTACCGCTATACGGTATCACCGACTAGCGGTTACTTGGTAGTACCGAGTACGAGCCCTTGCGCATGCCTATTGGGAGCCGCCGAGAGCAAAAGCCCTGCGCCGTCAGAGGTCTTGCAGGCGAGTCAGCGATCGGTGGAGCCACTCGGCCATCAGCGCGCGTTCGGCGTCGGTAAGCCCTGGGAGGTCGGGCAGCACCGTCGCGAATGTCACAGCGACCGCGTTCGTGGCCGTGTCGGGTGTCGCCGGAGTTGTCGCCAGGATGCTGTTGAGCGCAGCATCGAGCATGGCCTCGCTCAGACCGGGGTCACGCTGCTCCGGGGGTACTCCCAACAGGGTGAGGATGGTTCCGTTACCCGCAGAGTGGATCATCAAAAGTGCCCGCTGCTCGTCGACCCGCAGGAGGCCGGCTGCGGCGAGTCGCCGAACGCGGCGACGCAGCACGTCGAGGCCCGCGACCGTCGCCGGCGAGGGTGCGCCGCTCCCCCGCGTCGCGATCAGCGCGTACAGCTCGGGGTTCGCCAGTCCGAACTCCACGTGCGTACGCCATCCGGCGCGCAGGTCCGCGATCGGGTCACCCGCCGCGACCGATTTCCCGCTGACGTAGGTGGCCATGACGTGTTCGGCGACGGCGTCGATAAGGCCGTCCTTGTCGCCGAACAAGCGGTAGATGGTCGGGGCCTGCACGCCTGCGGCCTGGGCGACGGCGCGCGTCGTCACCGCGCTCGCGCCCTTCGCGCGTAGCAGTCGGGTGGCTGCCGCGACGATGCCGGAACGGACGTCGTCGCGGGATGCCGTGTCCTGAGTCGTCACCATGAACCGATGCTAACAGCGCCTTGTTATCCTCGAAATATCAGTGTTAACGTTTCCGGCATACCGCCGATAACAAGGGAGCGTTCATCATGTTCGTCGTCACCGGTGCCACTGGTCAGCTCGGGTCCCAGATCGTCGACCAGCTCCTCCACCGCCTGCCACCCCACGCCGTGGGCGTGAGCGTGCGCGACGTCGACAAGGCCGCGGACCTCGCCGAGCGCGGTGTCCGGGTCCGTGCCGGAGACTTCACCGACCCAGCCACGCTGGAGCACGCCTTCGAGGGTGCCGAGAAGGTCCTCATCGTGTCCGCCGCCATCCGCGGTAGCGGCGCGGTCGTCGCGAACCGCGCCGCCATCGACGCCGCCCGGGCCGCGGGAGCCAAACGAATCGTGTACACCAGCCACCAGGCCGCCTCCAGGGACTCGCTGTTTGCTCCCCAGCCCACGCACGCCGCGACCGAGGAGCACCTGGCCGGACTGGGGGTTCCCTTCACCGCACTGCGCAACGGGTTCTACGCGAGCACGCTCAGCTACTCCATCGGTGCGGCGCTGGAGACCGGGCAGATCGTGGCGCCGGCGGACGGGCCGGTGTCCTGGACCGCGCATTCAGACCTGGCCGAGGCCGCAGCCATCGCAGTGGCCGAGGAGGGCCTGCTCGATGGCGTCACGCCTGCGCTGACCGCGGCGGAAGCGCTCGACCTCGAAGCGGTGGCCGGCATCCTCGCCGGGATCACGGGCCGCGCCATCACCCGAGTGGTTGTCGGCGACGCGGAGTGGAAGGCCAATGCCGTCGCGCATGGCATGCCCGCGGCAGCCGCCGACTTCACCCTCGGCATGTACCGCGCAGCGCGACGGGGAGAGTTCGCCGTCACCGATCCGACGCTTGAAACCCTCATCGGTCGTCGTCCGACGTCCGCCCGGTCGGTGCTCGAGGCCATGGTCTCCCAACTGTGATGCGTGATGACCAGACCCTCCACGGTGAGTTGACCCTCGACCGGGTCGAGGCCCGAACATCGGCGACATGGACAACCAGCCGACACCCGACCCGACCATGACCCGCATCGGCGAGGCGGTGCAGGTCGGCCGATCAGGGCAGAAGGCTCTCGCCCGTGACGCCCTCACCGCGCTGTGGGACGAGGTCGGCCCCACCGGCGACGCCTTCCACCGCTGCACCCTCGCCCACTACCTTGCCGATCTCCAGGACACCACCGAAGCGGAGCTGAGCTGGGATGAGCGCGCCCTGGCCGCCGTGTCCGACCTGACCGACGAGCGCGCCCAGCGTTACCTGTCCTCGCTCCAGGTCCAGGCGTTCCTGCCGTCGCTGTACCTGAACCTGGCCGACTGCCACAGGCGTCTGGGCAACCCCGCCCAGGCCCGGGAGCACCTGGCCCGGGCCAGCGAACACCTGGTGCACCTGTCCGACGACCCGTACGGCGAGGCCATCCGCGCCGCCATCCGCGAGTTCGCCGCGGACGACCCGACCGACGCTCGGCGGTAGCGGTCGGCGGGGCCGAAACGCCGGGTTTGGCCGAGCCGGCGCGAGCCCGGCGTCCCGCTGGTCAGCGCAGCATCGCCCGGGTCATTCGACGAGTGGCGACGTACATCGCGACCGAGCCGAACGCGACGAGGTAGACCACCGGGATCAGCAGGTCCCGGACGACGGCCCGCGGCAGGCTGAAGTATCGCCGGTAGATGTGGCGATTTCGGAGCCAGCGTCGGGCGCCCCTCTCTCGCCAGTCCACGTGCCAGCCCGAGACCTTCCGATGTCAGTCGACGGCAATCTGTAGGTTGTCTTCTTGACGGACGGCTGACGTGTAGCTAAGTTTCAGCCACCCGGACTGAGAGGCGTCTATGCAGACCCGACTCGTTACCGCGACCGCCTGGGTGACCACATTGGCGGCCACCCTCGCCCCCGTCCCCGCTCACGCCACCACCCCGGCACACCCGCCCACCGGCGAGCACGGCTGGGTCACGTCGACGCTGCGGCACATGAGCCTGGAGCAGAAGGTCGGCCAACTCTTCTCCACCTACGTCTACGGCGGCGACGCCACCGAACCCACGGCCGCCGACCGGGCCGCGAACCTCGCCGCGTTCGGTGTGGAGACGCCGGCCGAGGTGATCCAGCGGTACCACCTCGGCGGCGTCTGCTACTTCTCCTGGTCGCACAACCTGGACAGTCCCCGGCAGATCGCGACGCTCTCCAATGGACTCCAGCGGGCCGCCCTCGGCGACGGCGCGAAGGGCCGGGTGCCCCTGCTCATCTCCACCGACCAGGAGCAGGGCACCGTACTGCGGATGCCCTCCCCCGCCGCCCAGTTCCCGGGGGCGATGGCGCTGGGGGCCGCGCGGTCGACCCGGGACGCCCGGACGGCGGCGGACATCACCGGGCGAGAGCTGCGCGCCGTCGGCATCCGGCAGCCGTACGCGCCGATCGCCGACGTCAACGTCAACGCGGGCAACCCGGTGATCGGCGTCCGGTCCTTCGGCGCCGACCCCCGCCTGGTGGCCGACCTCACCGCCGCCCAGGTCACCGGCTTCCAGGACGACGCCCGGCTGACCGCTGTGGCGAAGCACTTCCCCGGGCACGGCGACACGGCCACCGACAGTCACACCGGCCTCCCGGTGATCAACCACAGCCGCGCCGAGTGGGACCGCATCGACGCGCCACCGTTCCGGCGGGCGATCAGCGCCGGCGTTGAATCGATCATGACCGCGCACATCGTGGTTCCCGCGCTCGACCCCTCCGGAGACCCCGCGACGTTGTCGCCGACGATCCTCACCGGCGTGCTGCGCGGTGAGCTGGGCTTCCGGGGCGTCATCGTCACCGACGCGCTCAACATGGCCGGCGTGCGGGCGAAGTACGGCGACGAGCGGGTGCCCGTACTGGCGCTCAAGGCCGGCGCCGACCAGCTCCTGATGCCACCGGACCTCGCGCTGGCCCGGGACGCGGTGCTGCGCGCCGTCGCCACCGGCGAGCTCACCGAGCGGCGGATCGACGAGTCGGTCCGGCGCATCCTCGGCATGAAGTACCGCCAGGGACTGGCCCACTCGCCGCTGGTCGACGTCGAGCGGGCGGTACGGACGGTCGGCGCGCCGGAGCACCTCGCCGCCGTCGCCCGGGTCACCGACCCGACGCTCACCGCCGTCCGCAACGACGCCGGCGTGCTGCCGCTGCCCCGCGCCGACCGGTCGGTCCTGGTCACCGGCTGGGACAGCGCCGCCTTCACCCCGGTCGCGACGGTCGCGGCCGGGTTCACCACCCGCGGCGCCCGGGCCACCGCCCGGCCGGCGACGCTGCCCTCCGACGCGGTGATCGCCGCGACGGCCACCCAGGCCGCCGAGCACGACCTCACCGTCGTGCTGGTGAACAAGGCGTGGGACACGACCGTGACCGACCCGCGCGCCACCCAGCAGCGCCTCGTCGCGGCGCTGCTCGCGACCGGGAAGCCCGTGGTCGTCGTGGCGGTCCGCGATCCCTACGACATCGCGTACCTGCCGGGCGTGACCACCTACCTGGCGACCTACTCGTACACCCGGGCGGCGATGGACGCCCTCGTCCGCGCGCTGCACGGCGAGCTGTCCCCGAGCGGACGGCTGCCCGTCACGATCCCCACGGCCGAGGGAACGGGCTCCGTGCTCTACCCCTACGGCCACGGCCTGAGCTGGTAGGAGACAACCAATGCAGCGGAGGAATTTCCTGGTCGGTACGGGCGCACTGGGCGCGGGAGCGCTCGGCGTCGGCGCGGCCGTGACGCCCGCAGTCGCCAGCCCCCGTGGCCGGCGGGTCCGCACCGGTCTGGACGAGCTGGTGTCCTCCGGGTTCGCCGAGCTCGCCGGCCAGCGGGTGGGGGTCGTCTCCAACCCGACCGGCGTCGACGCCGCCTACCGGCACCTCGTCGACCTGATGCACGGCTCCGGTCGGGTGCAGTTGGTCGCGGCGTTCGGCCCCGAGCACGGCTTCCGCGGCTCCGCGCAGGCCGGCGGCAGCGAGGGCACCGGCGTCGACGCGCGTACCGGCATCCCGGTGTACGACGCGTACGGCGCCTCGCTGGCCCGGTGGGAAGCGATGTTCACCGAGGCGGGGGTGGACACGGTGGTCTTCGACATCCAGGACGTCGGGGTCCGCTTCTACACGTACATCTGGACGATGTACACCTCGATGGTCGCCGCGGCCCGGGTCGGCAGACGCTACGTCGTGCTGGACCGACCCAACCCGATCGGCGGGCGGGCCTACGGGCCGCTGATGACCACGCCGTACACCTCGGGGGTGGGTCTGAAGGAGATCATCCAGCAGCACGGGATGACCGTCGGCGAGCTGGCCCGGTTCTTCAACGCCACCTTCCTGCCCGCCGAGGCGGGGCGACCGGTCGACCTGCACGTGGTGCGGTGCCGGCACTGGAAACGCGACGACCTCGCCGCCGACACCGGCGTGCCGTGGGTGATGCCCAGCCCGAACATGCCCACTCCGGACACCGCGCTCGTCTACCCGGGCACCGGCCTGTTCGAGGGCGTCGCGTCGATCACCGAGGGGCGCGGCACGTGTCGCCCGTTCGAGCTGATCGGCGGCCTGGCGACCGACTTCGACCACCACTGGGGCGACCGGCTCAACGCCCGGAACCTGCCCGGAGTCGAGTTCCGCGAGGCGTACTTCTCGCCGACCTCCGCCGGGCAGAAGCCGGCGCTGCTCAACAAGCTCTGCGCCGGCGTGGAGGTCAAGGTCGTCGACCCGGCGGCGTACGACCCGATCCGCACCGGGGTGGCGATGCTGGTGGAGGCGCGCAAGTACCCGGCCTTCGCCTGGCGGCAGGACACGTGGGACACGGTGCGCCCGTACTGGATCGACAAGCTCACCGGCTCGCCCCGGCTGCGGACCCAGATCGACGCCGGCGCCGACGTGGACGACGTGGTCGGCGCCTGGGCCGACGAGCTGGCCACCTTCAACCGGCAGCGCCGGCCCTACCTGCTCTACTGAAGGAGTGCGGTCATGACCAGGTCGACCCGTCGTCCGCTCCGCTCACTCGCGTTCGGCCTGGCCCTGGCGGTCGTGGGTACGGCGCTGCCAGCCAGCCCGGTGGCAGCGTCGCCCCCGGCCGGTCCGCCGACCGTCACCCCCGACGACATCCAGTTCCGGCACGACACGCTGCGCCGCGGCGACGCCCGCCAGGTCGGCCTGCTCCCGGAGCACGTGGACCGCCTCCCCGCCGACCTGGCCGGGTATCTCCAGCCGACGGCGGACCATCCCGGCTACCCGACGTACGCCGGCGCGGTGGTCCTGGCCGCCAAGGACGGCGTGATCGTCCAGCACGCCGCCGTGGGCAAGGCCGTGCGCTACGCCTCGGTCGGGCCACCGCCCGGCCTGGTCGGTGTGGAACTCCCCGCCGACCAGCAGATCGCGACCCGGCCGGACACCATCTACGACCTGGCCTCGGTGTCGAAGCTGTTCACCACGATCGTCGCCATGCAGCAGGTGGAGCGGGGTCGGGTGCAGCTCGACGTGCCGGTCGCCCGGTACGTCCCGGAGTTCGCCGCTGGCGGCAAGGCGACGGTCACGGTTCGGATGCTGCTCACCCACACGTCGGGTCTGCCCGCGTTCGTGCCACTGTGGAGCAGGTATCCGACGCCGGCCGAGCGGTTCGCCGCCGCGCTCGCCACGCCACTGGCGGCCGGCGCCACGCCCGGTTCCCGGTACGTCTACTCCGACCTCGGGCTGATCGCGCTGGGCGTACTGCTGGAACGGGTCACCGGCCGCCCGCTGGCCGACCTGGTCCGCGACGGCGTGACCGGGCCGCTGGGCATGACCGACACCGGCTACAACCCCGGTCCGGAGCGACGGTCACGGATCGCCGCGACCGAATACCAGGCGTACGCCGGGCGCGGCATGGTGTGGGGCGAGGTGCACGACGAGAACGCCTGGTCGCTCGGCGGGGTGGCCGGGCACGCGGGAGTCTTCTCCACCGCTGCCGACCTGGCCGTGCTCTGCCAGTCACTGCTCAACGGCGGCGAGTACCGTGGCCGCCGGATCCTGCTGTCGGACACGGTGCGCGCGATGCTGGTCAACTACAACGCGCCGCTGGAGTCGGCCTACCCGGAGAGCGACCGCGGCCTCGGCTTCGAACTGAACAAGCACTGGTACATGATGGGGCTGTCCTCGCCGGTGGGCTTCGGGCACACCGGCTTCACCGGAACGTCGATCGTCATCGACCCGCTGTCGCACTCGTTCGTCGTCATGCTCAGCAACCGGGTGCACCCCGACCGGGGCTGGGGCAGCAACAACGTGGCCCGGCGGGCGGTGGCACGGGACCTCGCGGAGGCGATGCCGGTGCGGCCGCGCTCGGCCAGCGCCTGGCGGGCCGATCCACGGGACTCCGCGACAAGCACACTCACGGCGCCGCTGCGCCGTCCCGCGCGGGGCGCCACGGCGAGCTTCCTGCTCTGGTACGACACCGAGCCCCGCTACGACAGCGCCCGATTCGAGGTCTCCACCGACGGGGGCCAGACCTGGGCGCCGACGACGATGCGGCTACGCGACGCCGGCCGACGGTGGAGCGCCGACGGCACCGTCACCGGCTACGGAGGCCGGGTCTGGTGGCAGGTCTCCGTGACGTTGCCCGACCAGGCCACCCACCTGCGATGGAGCAGCAGCACCGACGGCTCCGGTCAGGGGCGCGGCGTCTACGTCGACCGGGTCGTCGCGGCCGACCGGTACGGCCTGCTCTTCTCCGGCGAGGGCGCCGACGCCTCCCGGCTCGTCGCCGACGGGTGGTCACCCGCACGAAGCTGAGCCGAATCACGTTGCGGCGGCCGGCGGGCGCTGCGAGGGTCGACGGGTGACAGGGACGAACGGTGCCGACGTGCGGGATGCGGCCGCGGAGATGACCCTCGTGCTCGACCCGCACCGGGAGCGGGACTGGTCGGTGTCGGCCGGCACGCTGACCTGGAGCTGCTGGACCACGGCGGCCCACGTGGCGCACGACCTGCTCGGGTACGCCGGGCAGGTCACCGGCCGGCCCGACGACGGCTACCTGCCGTACGACCTGCGGGTCTCCCCCGACGCGACGCCGGCGCAGGTGCTGACCGTGGTGCGTGCCTGCGCCGGACTGCTCGCCGCCGCGGTCGACACGGCGCCGCCGGAGACCCGGGCCTGGCACTTCGGCCCGTGCGACCCGGCCGGTTTCGCCGCGATGGGAGTGGCCGAGACCCTGCTGCACACCCACGACATCACCCTCGGTCTCGGTGTGCCGTGGCTGCCGCCGCAACGGCTGAGCACCCTGGTGCTGCGGCGGCTCTTCCCGGACGCCCCGGCCGGCGCCGCACCCGAGGTGCTGCTGTGGCTGACCGGCCGTGGTGAACTGCCCGGACGGGCGCGGCGTACCTCATGGACCTGGCGCGCCGCGCTGGACTGACCGAAGCTCAGCGCACCGAGGAAGCGGCCAGCGAGTGCCGGTGGCCGTCGCGGGGGAACGGCGGATACGCCGGCAGCACCTCCTGGAAGACGTAGCCGCTCTTCTCCGCCACCCGGCAGGAGGCCGGGTTGTCCACCTGGTGCAGCAGGTCGAGGCGCTCCAGCTCGGTGAACTGCTCGAACGCCCACCTGCTCAGCGCGGTGACCGCGCGCGGGGCGACGCCCCGACCGCGCGCCCACGCCGCCGTCCAGTAGCCGACCTCGGCCGCCGGCCCTGCCGGCGTGACCCGCTTGAGCACCGCTTGCGCCACAAGCCGTCGACAGTCCACGCCGTCCTCCAGCACGGCGAAGCTGAACCGCCGGCCGTCGTCCCAGTCCCGCCGCGTCCGCTTCAGCCACTGGCCCTTGTCGGCGTCGGTCACCGGGTAGCGGGTCCACCGTTGCAGCACCGGATCCCGGTACGCCTCCACCAGCGCATCCAGGTCGTCGTCACGCCAGGGGCGCAGGACGAGGCCCGGCGCCGAAGGGGTGGTCAACGCGCGCAGCTCGATCGACATCCGCACAGTCTGCCGTCACCGGCCCGGTCGCGACGACCCGCCCGGCGGCTACGACGCCCGCCGCCACGGCAGCCACGCCCACCGGGACCGGCGCGTCGGTGCGACGGCGGGCGCAGGCGGGGCCTCGACGGTGGGTGTCCGGGGGCCGTTCGGGGCGTGCTCGGTACGCCAGCGGCGGACCACCTCGTCGGCGTTCACCGGCCGCACCGCCACCCGGGGGCCCTCGGGGTTACGCAGCCAGGCCACGATCTGGGCGTTCAACTGCCCCACGAAGTCCCGGACGGACTGCTCGGTGGGCAGGTCACGGACCTCGGCGGGGAGCTGCTCGATGCGCCGGCGCAGTTGCAGCGGTGTGGGCAGCAGCAGGTCGCTGGGGAGTGCCTCGCGCTCCAGGAAACTCTTGATCCACCACGACTCGTCGTACGGCATTCCGCGGCCGGGGATCGGCTTGCCCATGCCGGGCAGGTCGTCGAACTCGCCGCGTTGCACGGCCCCCTGGATCTGCGCCTCCACAGCCGCTTCCCACGCTTCGGTCACCCTGCGGCACCTCCCTGGCCACCGTAACGCGCCGCCTCCGACCGGCGGTGCGCACCGAAACGGGTCAGCGCGCCCGGGCCGGCGACCATTCCCGTCGCCGCCCGCGCGGCGTGGTTTCCGCCAGAGCGTCCGGTTCCGGGCGGACGGGCCACCGTCTGCCAGGTGGCCCTGGGCCGGGCTGGCCGCCCGGTCTACGGTCGATGCGGGTGTCATTGCAACGGGGGGTCGTCGTGGTGGGTGCGGGTGCAGTGCTGGGTATCGCGCTGGTGGCGTTGGGGCTGGTGCTCACGCCCGGCCCGAACATGGTCTATCTGGTCTCCCGCTCGGTGGCGCAGGGCCGCCGCGCCGGGATGGTCTCGCTGCTCGGGGTGGCCGCCGGATTCGGCGTCTACCTGGCCGCGGCGGTCGCCGGGCTGGCCGCCGTCTTCGTCCTGGTGCCGGCGCTGTACGCGGTGGTGAAGCTGGCCGGGGCCGGCTACCTGCTCTGGCTGGCCTGGCGGACGCTGCGCCCGGGTGGGCACTCCCCGTTCACGCCCGCGCCGCTGCCGCCGGACCGGGCCCGACGGCTGTTCACCATGGGCCTGGTCACCAACCTGCTCAACCCGAAGATCGCCATCCTCTACGTCTCGCTGCTGCCGCAGTTCGTCGATCCCGCGCGGGGGCACGTGGCGGCGCAGAGCCTGCTGCTGGGCCTGACCCAGATCGCCGTCGCGCTGAGCGTGAACGCGCTGATCGTGCTCAGCGCCGGCGCGTTGGCCGGATTCTTCGCCCGCCGGCCAGCCTGGCTGCGGGTGCAGCAGTGGGTGACCGGCACGGCCCTCGCGGCGCTGGCCGTCCGGATCGCCACCGACCGCTCCCGCGCGGCGATCGCCACGCCCTGAGCCGGGCGCTCAGTCGCCCAGGTCGCGGTGCCGGCGGACCATCCCGGCGGCCAGCGGCGCGGCGTCCAGGTCGCCGGCGGCGAGCCGGGCGGTGAGGGTACGACGCACCAGCCGGTCGGCCAGCGCGGGCGCGTGCCGGCCGACGGCCATCTCCAGGCGCCCGCGCGTGGTGGTCGCCACGTCCCGGGGTGCCCGTCGGGCGGTGGCGGCGCGCAGGATCGCCGCGACGACTCCCTCGACGGGCTCCGGCCGGGACACCCCCCGCAGGGACAGGCCGGCCTCGGCGGTGCTGTCGTGGATCGGTGAGGCCACCATGCTCGGGTAGACGACGCTCACCCCGACGTGGGTGCCCACCTCGTGGCGCAGCGCGTCGGCGTACGCGACCAGGGCCCGTTTGCTGACCCCGTACGCGGCGGCGAGCGGCAGCGGCAGCACCGCCATCCTGCTTGACACGAAGATCACCCGCCCGCGCGCGGCGAGCAGTGCGGGCAGCGTAGCGGCGGTGGTCCGCCAGGCGGCGAGCAGGTTGACCTCGATCTGTCGGCGGACCACCTCGTCGGGCGGCAACTCGGCCGGGGCGGGGCCACCGACTCCGGCGTTGTTGATCAGCAGGTCGAGGCCGCCGAGCCGGTCGACGGCGGCCCGCACCGCCGGCGGCACGGCGGCCGGGTCGGTCAGATCGCAGCCGAGCACGGGCAGGTCGTCGTCGGTGCGCGCGTGCAGGTCGAGCCCGACCACCCGGGCGCCGGCGGCGGTCAGGGCGGCGCCGAGGTGACGGCCGAACGTGCCGCTCGCCCCGGTCACCAGCACCCGGCGGCCGGTCAGCCCGCTCACCGCCCGGCCCCTCACTGCCCCGCTCCGACGGGCGTGGTGGCGCGGGCGCGGCGGGCGCCGGCGGTCAGCTCCCGGGTCAGCTCGGCCAGGTAGGCGTCGAAGTCGACCCGCATCGCCGGGCGGCGCTGGCCCCAGCGGGCGGTCGCGGCCCGCAGCTCGGCCCGGCAGACGGCCCGCTGCCGGTCGGGGCCCGGCAGCAGGTACCGGCCGGCGAGCTGCGCCGCGATCAGCCTGGCCTGCGCCTCCACCAGCGGGAACGCCGAGCCGGTGGACTGCATCAGCCCGACGAAGGTCAGGCCGGGCGCGTCGGGGTGGAACACGTGCCGGTACAGCGCCAGGGTGTCGGCGCCCCCGCTGAGCAGCGCCGGGTCGAGGAACGGGATCTCCACCCGGTACCCGGTGCACCAAATGATCAGATCGACGCTGTCGGCGCGACCGTCGGTGAACTCGACCCGGTCGCCGGCGAGGGCGGCGACGCCGGGCCGGGCCTCGATGTCGCCGTGGGTCAGCCGGGACAGCAACCCGTCGGAGAGCGTCGGGTGGTCCTGTAGGAAGCCGTGCGTCGGCGCGGGCAGCCCGTAGCGGGCGGGACCGCCGACGGTGGTGCTGAGCATCGCCTGGCTGATGCGCTGGCGCAGCCGCCACGGGAGCCGGCGGGCCAGCGCCCCGTTGAGGGTGTCCGAGGGGCGGCCCAGCAGGTACTTCGGCACCACCCAGACGCCTCGGCGCAGCGACAGCAGGGTGCGGGTGGCCGCATACGAGGCGTCCACCGCGATGTCCATCGCGGAGTTGCCGCCCCCGACGACCAGGACCCGCTTGTCCGCCAGTTGTTCCGGGCCCCGGTAGTCGTGGCTGTGCAGCTGCTCAGCGGCGCAGGTGCCGGGGTACGGCGGGTCGGGCAGCCGGGGCGCCCTGTTGTGCCCGTTGGCGACGACCACGGCCTCGACGGTGACCTCGACCGGCCCGTCCGGTCCGCTCGCCCGCACCGTCCAGGTGCCGGCGGAATCCCGGGTGACCTGCTCGACGGTGTGCCGCAGGCGGATGACATCCCGCAGGCCGAAGCGGTCGGCGTAACCGCCGAGGTAGCCGGCGATCCGTCGGTGATCGGGGTAGTCGGGCCAGTCGGCGGGCATCGGGTGGTCGGCGAACTGGGTGCGGCCGCGGCTGGTGTTCAGGTGCAGCGTGCGGTACGCGGGCGAGTCGGGCGCCCCGTACACCCAGAGGCCGCCGACCTCGTCGGTGGCCTCGAAGCAGACCGTCGGCACGCCGGCGTCGAGCAGTGCCTTGACCGCGGCGAGCCCGGCCGCGCCGGCGCCGATCACCGCCGCCCTGGGTCGTACGACCATCGCTGCCCCCACTTAATCCAACGTCTGATGGATAATCGTCGTGAGCGGCCGGCCCGTCAAGGGCCCGACGGTCCGTACAGCCCGTCCAGGAAGCGGTGCACGAAGACGCGGAACTCGCGCCGCTCCCGGGCGCCGGGCGCACCCGCGGCCAGCGCCACCACGTGCCCGTGCGCGGCCCAGACCAGGCTCCGCACGGTGATGTGCGGGGTCGGTTCGACCAGCGCGCCGGCCGCCGCCGCGGCGGTGAGCAGCTCCGCCACCAACCGGTACAGCGGCTCGGCGTAGCGCTGGTCGAGCTCGGCGTGCCGCTGCGGTTCCAGCCAGCGACGCAGCCACAGCGCTGTGGTCTCCGGTCGGTCCTCGAGGAAGTCGACGAAGACGTCGACCAGGTCGTGCAGGGCTCGCCGCGCCGCGTCCGGCCCCGCGTCGAGAGCCGAGCGGGCCTGCGCGGCGGCCTCGGTCAGCACGTCCCGCTCGGCGGCGAAGACCCGGGCGAAGCAGGCGTCGTAGAGCGCGGTCTTCGTACCCGTGTGGTGGGCGACCGTGGCGACGTCGACCCCGGCGGCGGCGGCGACCTCCCGCAGCCCGACGGCGTCGAAGCCGCGCTCGGCGAAGAGCGCGGTGGCCGCGGTGAGCACCACCTCGCGGGTCGGCCGGCTCTCGTCGCGGCGGGGCCGACCCGGACGGCGTCGGGGCATGGTCATGACCGCCATTCTGCCCCTAGAATCCAGCAACCGTTGGATTGCGGAGAGGATGCGGCGATGACCGGGCTCGACCGGCGGCCCGCTGCCGCCACGGAAACCATGCTGCCCCGGGGCCCGCTGGCCGGCTTCGCCGCCGGCTCGCTCGGCATGGGCGTCTGGGTGACAGTGCCCGGCCTGCTGCTGCTCTACTTCCTCACCGACGTGCTGGCCGTCGGGCCGTGGCTGGCCGGCCTCGCGCTGCTGCTGCCGAAGGTCGCCGACGTGCTGCTGCACCCGTGGGTCGGGCACCGCGCCGACGTCGAGCAGACCCGCCGGGGCGATCGTCGGCGGCTGCTGCTGCTCGGCTGCGCCCTGCCGCTCGCGTTCGCCGCGCTCTTCGCGGTGCCCGGCGGGTTGACGGGCACACCGGCCGCCGCGTGGGTGGCGGTGTTCTTCGTCGCCGGCAACCTGCTCTTCGCCGCCTACCAGGTCCCCTACCTGGCCACCCCGGCCGACCTGCGGATCGGCTACCACGAACGCACCCGCCTGATGGCGTTCCGGATGGTCGTGCTGACCCTGGGCATCCTCGTCTCCGGGCTGCTGGCCCCGCTGCTCACCGGCGGCGACGCCGCGACCCGCGCCGGCTACCAGCGGATGGGCGTGGTCCTGGCCGTGGGGATGCTGGTCGCCATGCTCGTCGGTGTCGCCGGCATCGCCCGGCTGCGCGGCTCGGCGGCGACGGCCGGTGCCACGGGGCACGGCGGGTGGCGGGCGTTACGCACCGCGCTGCGCGATGCGCAGTTCCGCTGGCTGGTCGCCGCCTACCTGGCCATGTCCACCACCACCCACCTGGTGCTGGCCGGGGCGCCCTACTACGCCGAGTACGAGCTGCGCGCGCCCGGCCTGACCACGGTGCTGGTGGCCGCGTTCGTCGCGCCGGCGCTGCTGGTCACCCCGGCCTGGCTGGCGCTGGCCCGACGCATCGGCAAGCAGCGGGCGCTGCTCGGCGCGCAGGGCGCGTTCGCGGTCGGCTCGCTCGTGCTGGCGGTCGGCCGACCGGCCGGCCTGCCGGTGCTGATCGGCGCGGTGGCGGTGCTCGGGGTGGCGTTCGCCGGCATGCAGCTGCTGCCGTTCTCGATGCTGCCCGACGTGATCCGCGCGGCCGGCACGACCGGCGCGGGCACCTACACCGGGGTGTGGACGGCCACCGAGGCCACCGGAGCGGCCCTCGGCCCGTACGCGTACGCCCTGTGCCTGACCGTCGGCGGGTTCGTGGCCTCGACGGCCGGTCACACGCCGGTCCAGCCGGACGCGGCGCTCGCGGCGGTCCGCTACGGCTTCGGGCTGCTGCCCGCCGTGGCGATGCTCGCGGCGCTGCTGCTGCAACGCCGCTACACCCTGGACGCGACCGCCCGCGCGGCCAGCTGACGGCGCGGCGACGGCGCCCGGCGTCCGGCACTAGACTTCGCGCTCGATGGACGCCCAGCCCACCTCCGCCGAGATCCGTCCGTGTGCCCACTGTGGACGGCCGGTGCCGCAACGTGTCGGCGTGGGTCGGCCGTTCCGCTACTGCCGGGACAACGACGGCGCCTGCCAGCGCGCCTCGCGCAACAGCCGGATGCGCCACCGCAACGCCCCCGGCCTGCCGGGCCAGGTGGCCCGCACGTGGGAGGCGGTGGACCGGCTCGACCAGATCGTCGAGACGTTGACCGAGGCGCTGCACGCCGAGCTGTCCCCGGTGGGTGTGCAGCGGCAGCTCGCCCAGGCCCGCGCCGAGGCCGCCACCGAGATCGCTGCCGCGCAGACCGAACGCGACGAGGCCCGCGGTGACGCCGAGGACGCTGCGGCCGACGCGGCGCGCGCCCGCGAGCGGGCCCGCGAGGCGACGGCCGACGCCGAGGAGGCCCGCCAGCGCGCCGAGCGGGCCGCGCAGCAGGCCGCCGCGGCCGACGAGCGCGCCCAGCGCGCCGAGACTGCCCGCGACCAGGCCCGGCACGACGCCAGCGCCGCCGAGGCCCTGCGGGCCCAGGCCGAGCGGGACCGCGACCAGGCACGCCACGAACTACGCGACCTGCGCGCCGAGCGCGACACCGAGCGGCAGCGGGTGGCCGACCTGATCGTCGAGCGCGACGCGGTGCGCGCGGACGCCGAACGGGCCACCCGGGCCGCCGCCGAGGCGACCGAGCGGGCCGAGCGATGGCAGGCCGAGGTGCAGGACGTACGGCGCCAGATCGACCAGGCCCGCGCCGACGCCGCCCGCACCCGCACCGAAGCCGCCGACGCGGCCCGCGCCCGGGAGCAGGCCGACCGGGCCCGCGACAGCGCGCAGGCCGCCGCGCGCGAGGCCGACAACGCCCGGCAGGAGGCCGCCGAGCTGGCCGCGCGGCTACGCGCGGAGCTGACCGCCACCGCCGCCCAGCGCGACACGCTCGCCGCCGAGCTGGCCGCCGCCCGGCAGGCCGCGGCCACCGCCGAGGGCAGGCTCGCCGCCCTGACGGTACGGCTGGAGGCCGCCGAGACCGACAGTGACCTGGCCCAGCGGCGGGTGGCGCAGCTCGGCGACCAGGTCAGCGATCTGGCCCTGGCGTTGGCCCGGCTCGGCACACCCACGCCCGACGACGCCACCCGCTGACGCGGCGGTCAGTGGATGCCGGCCATCAGGGCGCGGATGTGCCGGGCGAACATCACCGCGGCCAGGCCGAACGCCACAGACGCCAGGCCGAAGGTGAGGAAGTAGGTCGACTCGGACCAGGCGTCGGCGAGTCGCGCCACCTGCCCGCCGATCGCGTCGCCGACGGCGGTGGCGAGGAACCACAGCCCCAGCATCTGGCTGGCGTACTTCACCGGGGCCAGCTTGGTGGTGGCGGACAGGCCGACCGGGCTCAGCGACAGCTCACCGGCGACCTGGATGGCGAAGACCGCCACCAACCACCACGGGGACACCAGGTCGCCACCGACGGCGGCCTGCGCGGCGGCGGCCATCAGCACGAACGACAGGCCGTTGAGCACCAGGCCGACGGCGAACTTCACAGGCGTGGACACCCGGTTGCCCACCCGCAGCCAGAGCAGCGCGAACAGCGGTGCGCCGATGATGATCAGGATCGGGTTGACGGACTGGAGCCAGGACGCCGGGAAGGTGAAGCCGGCCACGTCCCGGTCGGTGCGCTCGGCGGCGAAGAGGTTCAGCACCGACCCGGCCTGGTCGTAGATCAGCCAGAACGCGGCGGCGAACACGAACAGCCACAGGTACGCCTTCATCCGGCTGCGTTCGGTCGCGCTGAGTTCCCGGTCGGTCATGATCCGGGTGAAGTAGCCGATGGTGACCAGCACGGTGACCGCGGTGAGCGCGTTCACGACAGTGTTGACGGTGAACAGCCCGGCCAGCGCGAGGCCGGCGACGAGCACGAGGAGCACCGCGACCAGCACGCCGGCGCGGGTGAGTGCCCGGCGGCGGTCGGCGCCGAGCAGTGGGTCGGCGGGGCGATCCCCGGCGTCGCCGAGGTTGCGCCGGCCCAGGACGTACTGGATCACACCGAAGGTCATCCCGACGGCGGCGACGGCGAACCCCAGATGCCAGTTGATCTTTTCGCCGAGGAAGCCGGTGATCAGCGGGGCGATGAAGGCGCCCAGGTTGATCCCCATGTAGAAGATCGAGAAACCGGCGTCGCGGCGGGGCGAGTCCCGGTCGTACAAGGCGCCGACCATGGTGGAGATGTTGGGTTTGAGCAGGCCGGTGCCCAGGACGATGAGGGTCATCCCGGCGAAGACGCTCCACCGCGTGGGCACCGCCATCACGTAGTGCCCGACGGCGATCACCACCCCGCCCCACAGCACGCTGCGCCGGGCCCCGATCAGGCGGTCCGCCACCCACCCGCCGGGCAACGCCATCAGGTACACCATGGCGTTGTACGTGCCGTAGACGGCGTTGGCGCTGGACTCGCTCAGGCCCAGCCCGTCGTCGGCGGCCTCGGCCGTGAGGTACAGCACGAGGATCGCCCGCATGCCGTAGAAGCTGAACCGCTCCCACATCTCGGTGAGGAAGAGGGTGGCCAGTGCCCGGGGATGACCGAAGAACGTCCGCCCGGTGCTGGCGGAACGCTCGACCGGGACGTCATGGGCCATCGCAACCTCCGCTGCACTCGGGCGGTTAACATCCCCGGTGGCGGTCGAAACACTCCACCGTTCCGAACCGGCCGGGGATCACCTGGCCGGGTGACAGTCCCGGCCGGCTACCCTTGGTCCCGGCCCACCCGTGGACGCCTCACGCCCTCGGGCGGGAATGGCTCGACGGGAACGCACAGTTACACCCAGAAGACCAGCACCACGAACGAGGGGAAGTCGATCATGGGCGAGCGTATGCTGCGCGGAAGCCGCCTGGGCGCGGTCAGCTATGAATCCGACCGCAACACGGAGCTCGCGCCGCGCCAGACCCGCGAGTACCTCTGCGCCAAGGGCCACCAGTTCGAGGTGCCGTTCGCCGTCGACGCCGAGGTCCCGACGACCTGGGAGTGCAAGTTCGACGGCAGCGTCGCTCGACTCGTCGACGGCAGCGAGCCGGAGCAGAAGAAGGCCAAGCCGCCGCGTACCCACTGGGACATGCTGCTGGAGCGGCGCTCGATCGCCGAGCTCGAGGACATCCTCGCCGAAAGGCTCCAGGAGGTTCGGACCCGCCGCGGCCGCGCCTGAGCCGCAACCCGCACGACACGGCGCCCCCGGGATCTTCCCGGGGGCGCCGTCGTGTCGTGCGGGGTCAGTTGCGGCCAGGCTCGATGATCTCGCCCTCGATGGCCCGGCCGCCGTCGACCACCACCGGCTGCTCCGTCTGCGGACGCGGCGTCGGTTGCGGCGCACCCTGACGCACGCGCACCGTACGCGGCCCGAACAGGTCACCGGCGACCATCGACGACACCCGCCGCTCGGTGGTGCGTTGCACCCCGGAGCGGGCCAGTCGCCGCACCGGCGGCACGAGCAGCAGCAGCCCCACCAGCCCGCTGACCAGACCGGGCACCGCCAGCAGCAGCGCGCCGCCCAACCCGACGAGGCCGTCGGTCACCTGCCGTCCCGGGGGCTGCCCGGCCGCGGCGGCGGAGCGGAAGCCACGCCAGGCGCGCATCCCCTCGCGGCGCAGCAGCGCCAGCCCGAGCAGCGAGGCCGCGAACACCAGCAGCACCGCCGCACCGAATCCGAGTGCCCGCCCCACCAGGACGAACACCGCAAGCTCCAGTACCACCGCCAGCAGCAGGGCCAGCGGTACGAACCTCAGTCCTCGGCGCATCTCACCTCATCGCCATCCCGCGACACCGGAAAACGTGTCCCGCCCATCCAGCATGACACGGCCACGCTCACGGCCACCGCACCTGACCGGTGGGAGTGCCGTGCAGGCCCCGGCGTACCGCCTGCCGGCGGTCCTGCACGCCCCAGGTGGTGATCCGCCACAGCGCCTCGGCGACGATCCGAGGGCTCATCTTGCTGTCCCCGCGTTCGCGTTCGGCGAAGGTGATGGGCACCTCCACGATCCGCACCCCGGCCTGGTGCGCGAGCCGGGACAGCTCCACCTGGAACGAGTAGCCCTGTGAGCACACCGACGCCAGGTCGATGGCGTCCAGCGCGCTGAGCCGGTACACCCGGTAGCCGCCGGTGGCGTCGGAGACCGGCATGCCCAGCGCGAGGCGCGCGTACAGGTTGCCGAAGCGCGACAGCAGCAGCCGCCGCAGCGGCCAGTTCACCACCCGCGCGCCGTTGGTCCACCGCGACCCGATCACCACGTCCGCGTCGCGGGCGGCCCGCAGCAGCGCCGGCAGGTCCTCCGGGGCGTGCGAGCCGTCGGCGTCCATCTCGACCACGGCCTGGTAGCAGCGCTCACGCGCCCAGTCGAACCCGGCCAGGTACGCCGCCCCGAGGCCCTGCTTGCCCTCGCGGTGCATGACCTGCACGTGCGCGTCGGAGTCGGCGAGGGCGTCGGCGAGGGCGCCGGTGCCGTCGGGGCTGTTGTCGTCGGCGATCAGGATCTGCACCGCCGGGGCGGCCCGGCGGACCCGGGCCACGATCGCGGCGATGTTGTCGGCCTCGTTGTAGGTGGGGATCACCACCAGCACCCGGCCCACGCCGGGTACCTCGTCGGGACGTCGGATGGTGTCGGTCGCCTGGATCACTGTGCCTCCGCTCCCGCCGGCGTACCGGCTGTTGCTATCCGGGCAGGATCCGTTGCCGTCGGCGCAGCACCGCCGCGCCGACCAGGGCGGCCGCGGCCAGCCCGGCGAGTGCCAGCTCCGGCCACCAGCCGAGCCGGGTGGCGAGGGTGCGCCCGTCGTCGAGCCGCATCTCCCGCACCACGACCTCCCGGGTGTTGAACCCGGTGGCGTCGCTTACCCGCCCGTCGGGGGCGACGAACCCGGACACCCCGACCGTGGAGGCCATCAACGCCGCACGGCCGTGCTCGACGGCCCGCAGGCGCACCATGGCGAGCTGCTGGCGGGCCTCGGCCACGTCGAAGGTGGCGTTGTTGGTCTGCACCACCAGCAGTTGCGCGCCACCGGTGACGGTGTCGCGGACCACCTCGTCGTAGGCGACCTCGAAGCAGATCACGTCCCCGAGCACCGCCGGGCCGGCGCGTACCACGCCCGGGGTGCTGCCGGGTACGAAGTCGTTGCGGATCAGGTCGACCTGCTTGCTCACCATCCGGGCGACGTCGCGCAGCGGCACGTACTCGGCGAACGGCACCGGGTGCCGCTTGGTGTAGAGCTGACTCAAATCGGCGCCGGTGTCGGGCCGCCACAGGATGCCCGCGTTGCGGACCTCGCCGGGGCCGGGGCCGAGCAGCACCGCGCCGACCAGGATGGGCGCGCGGACCGTGTCGGCGGCCTGGGCGATGCGGGCCCCGGCGGCGGGGTTGCGCAGCGGGTCGATGTCGCTGGAGTTCTCCGGCCACACCACCAGGTCAGGTTGGCGCTGCGTGCCGGCGGCGACCCGCGCGGCCAGCTCCAGGGTGGCGTCGACATGGTTGTTCAGCACCGCCTGCCGCTGGGCGTTGAAGTCCAGCCCCAGGCGCGGCACGTTGCCCTGCACGATCGCCACGGTCACCGGGGCGCCCGACCCGGCGGACGCGACCGGCACCAGCAGACCCGCCGCGCCCAGCGCCACTGCGGCGACGGCCGGTACGACCACCGGCTGCCAGCGCCGCGTGGCCGTGCCGCCCGCGGGTGTCTCCCGGCCGGCGGTGAAGCCCCGCCACGCGGCGGTGACCAGCAGCCCACCGATGAGGGCCACAGCGAAGGTGACAAGTGGCGCGCCGCCCAGCGCGGCCAGGCGCAGCAGCGGCGAGGAGTCCTGGCTGAACGCGAGGCGCCCCCACGGGAACCCCCCGAACGGGGTGCGGTCGCGCAGCGCCTCCTGCCCGACCCAGAGCAGCCCGGTCAGCGCCGGCCACGCCCACCGGCTCCGGTCGGCCAGCGGCGACACCCAGGCGGTGGCGGCGCCGAGCAGCGCCAGGTAGCCGGCCTGCAACAGCGACAGCAGCACCCACGGCAGGTAGCCGGTGTGCAGGTTCGTCCAGGCCAGCAGCGGCGCGAACAGGGCCACCCCGGTGAGGAAGCCCAGGCCGGCGCCGGCGCGCAACCGGCGCCGGTGCGCCGCGGCGGCCAGCAACGCCACCCCGACGGGCGCGAGCGGCCACACCCCGTACGGCGGGAACGCGACCAGCAGGGCCAGCCCGGCGGCCACGGCCATCGGCACGGCGGCCCGCAGCGGCAGCGGGCGGCCGACGACGACCGGCTGGGGCGGCGCCGCCGGGGCGCGCGGGTTGTCCCGGTCCAGTGTCGTCACCGCGGTTCCTCGATCACGGGGCGAAGGCTACCTGGCCGGCGGGCGTGTCGGCCGCATCGGGCCGCCGGGGACGGACCACCCGGCGGACATGAAATCGGGGCGCGGCTCGCGCCGCGCCCCGATGCTCCCAGGCCCTCCCCGGCCGGTGCGGCGGGGACGAGGCACGCCGACCTTCGGACCGACCGGACGCGGACTGGCTGCCCCCGCCGGGCCGTTGTCTACTGGCCGTGCACCTCACCCTGCCCGTACACCGGTAACCGCGACCGGTTCGCGCCGCCCCGCCGACCCCCGCCCGCTGGACCTGGCCGCCGCGACGATGACGCTGAAAACTGTCGCTCGGCCAGCGGACGAAGGGACGAAGCGAACAACAGCCGCTTCCCGTGGTAGGACTCAAAGACGGTACGTGTTGCACCCCGCTCCCTGTCAACCCACCCCGGCCTGTCGTGTGTTGCACCACGGCGTGTCGGGTCGGCGTGTCTCAATGCGTGGTCAGGTGGTGGCGCAGCAGTGCCCCCGCGGCCGCCCGGTGCTCCTCGGCGAGCAGCCCACCGGCGGCCAGCACGTAGTCGGTGTCCACCACCGCCCGGGCGGCGCGCGGCAGCGCCCACCCCCCGGCGTGGTCGCCGAGCACCGCCGCCAGCACCTGCCCCGCCGCGTCGGCCGGCGCGTGCCGCAGCACCCCGCCGGAGCCCACCATCAGCCGCACGTCGCGCAGGTCCCGGCCGGCGCGTTCGCCGGTGGAGGCGCCGCGGGCGTGCCGGCGCAGCGCCACCGTCGCGGCGAGGGTGGCGATCCGGGCGTCCACGGCCCGCTCGGTGTCGTCGGCGGCCAGGAACGCCGGGTCGGCGGCGCGCAGCGCGGCGGCGGCTGCCAGGTCGTCCTGTTCGCCGGGGTCCAGGAGCCGTTCGTCGGCGGCGGCGCGCACCACCCCGGGGGCGCTCCACCGCATGCCCAGGTCCCCCTCCACGGTGCGGGCCCGCCACAGGCTGCCGGCGACCTCCGCGCCCGGCCCGGTGGCCCGCTCATCGGGGGTGAGCACCGAGTACACGTCGGTGGTGGCCCCGCCCACGTCGACCACGGCGAGGTCCCCGCCGATGGTGTCGGCGAGCACCTCCACGCCGGTGAGGACCGCGTCGGGGGTGGCCGCGCGCACCAGTCGGGCGAACCGGGTGCCCCGCGACAGCCGCTTGCCGCCGATGACGTGGCGCAGGAACACCGCGCGGATCGCCGCCCGCGCCGACGCGGGGGCGAGCACCCCGATGCGGGGCAGCACGTTCTGCGCCGCCGTCACGGGCACCCCGGCGGACTCCAGCAGCCCGGTCAGCTCCGCGCGTACGTCGCCGTTGCCGGCGAGCACCACCGGCACCCGCCAGCGGGCCCGGGCCAGCCGGGTCGCGTTGTGGGTGATCGTGTCGGCGTCACCGCCGTCGGTGCCGCCGACCAGCAGCACCACGTCCGGGCGGGCGGCCCGCAGCGCCGTCAGGTCCGCCGCGCCGAGCCGCCCGGCCGCCACGTGCACCACGTGCGCGCCGGCGGACAACCCGACCCGCCGGCCCGCCTGGGCGGTGACCAGCGGCTCGTAGCCGATCACGGCCAGCCGCAGCCCACCGCCGGCGGACGAGCAGACGTACCAGGGCAGGTCGCGCACGGCGAGCCCGGCGGTGGCCGCCGCGACCGCGGCGTCCAGGCCGTGCAGCACGTCGCTGCCCACCGTGGTGGGCGCCGCCGCCGCGCCCACCAGCACTCCGGCGCTCAGGTCCACCACTGCCGCCTTGGTGTACGTGGAGCCGACGTCCGCGCAGACCGCCAGGGTCACGACGCGGCGGGAACGACCACGGTGCCGGTCGCGGTGACGGCCACGATCGGCGGGTCGAGGACCTCGGCGGCGGACTCGGAGCGGTCCGGTCGGCCCCGGCACACCACGGCGCAGCTCAGCTCCAGGGTGCGGCTGCGGGTGCCCACCCGCGACACCTGCGCGGTGACCTCGACGATGTCACCGGCGCGGATGGGCGCGGTGAACCGCACGTCCGAATATCCCGCGAACAGGCCCTCGTCACCGTCGGTGCGGATGCACACCTCCGTGGCGACGTCCCCGAACAGCGCGAGGGCGTACGCGCCGTCGACGAGGTTGCCGGCGTAGTGGGCGTGCGAGTACGGCACGTACCGCCGGTGCGTCACAGTCAAACCGAGCCTCGCGTCGGTCATGCCATCGCCTTCCGCTGGGTGATCAGGGCGTGCACGAGGTAGCTGGCCACCTCGCCGGGGGTGGTGCCCCGACCGAAGATCCGGTCCACGCCCAACTCGTCGGTCATCGTCTCGTCGAACCGGGGGCCGCCGACGATCAGCAGCGGCCGCCGCCCGGCGGGCATCGCCTCGCGGAACGCCGCGGACATCTCCCGGGTGTTGTGCAGGTGCGCGTCGCGTTGGGTGACGACCTGCGACACGAGCACCGCGTCGGCCTTCTCCGCCCGGGCGGCCTCCACCAGCTCCGGCACGCTGACCTGCGCGCCCAGGTTGGTGACCTTCAGCTCCCGGTAGTACTCCAGGCCCTTCTCCCCCGCGATGCCCTTGACGTTGAGGATCGCGTCGATGCCCACGGTGTGCGCGTCGGTGCCGATGCACGCGCCGACCACTGACAGCTTGCGCCGCAGCCGCTGCTTGATCACCGTGTTGACCTCCTTGGCGGACAGCAGCGCGAAGTCCCGCTCCACCACCTGCACGGCGTTGAGGTCGACCAGGTGGTTCACCCGCCCGTAGACGACGAAGAAGGTGAACCCGTCGCCCATCGGCTTGGCGTGCACCACCATCGCCGGGTCGATGCCCATCCGGTTGGCCAGCTGCACCGCCGCGCCCTCGGCCCGCTTGTCGTGCGACACCGGCAGGGTGAACGACACCTGCACCATCCCGTCGCCGGTGGTGTCCCCGTACGGCCGCACGATCGTCCCGCTCACGCTGCCGCCTCCAGGATGTCGGTGGCCGGGTTGCAGTAGTCGGCCTCGTGCGCGGCGACCCCGGCGAGGCCCTTGCCGCGGTCCGCCGGCCGCTTCATGATCCCGAATGTGCCCTCGGCGATAGCGGTCAGCAGCGTCTGCTCCCCGATGCGCTCCAGCAGGTCCAACGCCTCACCGAGGACCTGGTTGGCGCGCCGCCGGATGAACCCGCCCGGCGCCGGCACGAAGTCCTCGTGCAGCCCGCCGGCCGCGCCCAGCACGTACCGCACGTTCTGCAGGGCGATGTCCCGGTCGGACAGCCACGGCGTCACCACGGCCTCGGTCATCATCCCCACCAGCAGGATGCCCTGGCCG
This sequence comes from Micromonospora coriariae, assembly GCF_900091455.1. Taxonomy (NCBI): domain Bacteria; kingdom Bacillati; phylum Actinomycetota; class Actinomycetes; order Micromonosporales; family Micromonosporaceae; genus Micromonospora; species Micromonospora coriariae. Next base: position 6,201,471 of record NZ_LT607412.1, read on the forward strand.
GTCAGCGCGCCCGCCAGGTTGAAGAACCCGTCGAGCAGGTTGCCCCGGAACACGTCGCCGGTCATGTGCTTGGTCGGCGGCATCCACTTCAGCGGGGCGTCCGGGAACAGCTCCCGGGCCAGCAGCGCGTGCGCCAGCTCCAACCGGAACGACTCCGGCACCTCCGGGTTGATCTCGAACGCGTGGCCCAGCCCCAACTGCCAGTCCGCAAGCCCCGCCTCGTGCGCGAAGAACTCGTTGAGCAGCTGCGACACGGTCACCGTGTGCGCCTCGTCGACGGCGTCGGCGGTGGTCAGGTAGTTGTCCTCACCGGTGTTGATGATGATGCCGGCGCGGGCGTGGACCTGCCGGGAGAACCGCTGGTCGACGAAGGTGCGGATCGGGTTGATGTCGCGGAACAGGATCCCGTACATCGAGTCGTTCAGCATCATGTCGAGGCGTTCCAACCCGGCGAGGGTCGCCATCTCCGGCATGCACAGCCCGGACGCGTAGTTGGTCAACCGCACGTAGCGGCCCAGCTCCTTCGACGACTCGTCCAGCGCCGCCCGCATCAGCCGGAAGTTCTCCTGCGTGGCGTACGTGCCGGCGAAACCCTCCCGGGTCGCGCCTTCGGGCACATAGTCCAGCAGCGACTGCCCGGTGGAGCGGATCACCGCGATGACGTCCGCGCCCGCGCGGGCCGCGGCCTGCGCCTGCGGGATGTCCTCGTAGATGTCCCCGGTCGCCACGATCAGGTAGATCCACGGCCGCTGCGCCGGGTCCCCGTGCCGCTTGACCAGGCGGTCGCGCTCGGCGCGCCGCCGGTCGATACGCCGGATACCCGCGCCGACCGCCCTGCGCGCCGCCGACCGGGCGGCCGTGGCGGCCCGCCCGGTGGGCACGGTGAAGCGCACCGAACCCGCGGCGGCCTTCTGCGCCAGCAGCGTCACGTCGGCGACGCCCTCGCGCGCGAGGGCGTCGAACACCGGCACGGCCACCCCGTGACCCAGCCCCACGTCGGCGACGACGGCGTCGACGAGCCGGTTCACCCACGGAATGCCGTCCGGGTCGGCGCCGGTCACCCCGGCCAGGCGCAGTACCGCCCGTTCCACCGACACCGTGGTGTGGCTGCGCGCCAGGTCCACCACCGGTTGCCCGGCCCGACGCGCCAACTCCCGCGCCCTGGCCACCAACACCGGATCAAGATCAAGCTTCCCGGTCATGACGACCCTTCCTGATAGATGACCTCACCGCGCAGCACAAGGCTCCGGCACACCGGCAGCGGCGTCGGGTCGTCCGGACCCCGCAGTTCCGGGTCCTCGGCCAGCAGCACCGGCAGGCCCCGTTGTACGCCGGCCGGCGTCGACCACACCGCGAACGTGGCCGGCGCGCCGAGCGCGAGGACCCCCTCGACGTCCAGGTGCACCGCCCGCCACCCGCCGCGGGTGTGCGCGGCGAACGCCGCCCGCACGCTCATCCGCTGCGCCGGGTTGTGGTGCGCCGCGGCCGCCCGCACCGACCCCCACGGGTCCAGCGGCGTCACCGGCGAATCGGACCCGAACGCCAGCGCCACGCCCACGCCGTGCATCGCGCCCATCGGGTTGGACTCCAACGACCGGTCCAGGCCCAGCCGCGACTCGTACATCCGGCCCGCGCCACCCCACAGCCGGTCGAACGCCGGCTGCATGCTCGCCACGACCCCGTACTCCACGAAACCGGCGATCAGCCGCTTGTTCATGACCTCCGCGTGCTCGATGCGGTGCCGGGCGGCGCGCAGCCGCTCCACGCCCACCGTCCGCGCCGCCGCCGCGAAGCCCTCCAGCACAGTGCCGATCGCCGCGTCACCGATCGCGTGGAACCCGCCCTGCATGCCGTGCGCCGCGCAGTCCAGCAGGTGGTCGCGCACCTGCTCGACCGACAGGTACCCGTGCCCGCAGCCGTCGCCGTCGCCGTCGCCGTACGGCTGCGACACGTGCGCCGTGCGCGAACCCAGCGCCCCGTCGGCGAACAGGTCACCGCCGGCGCCCACCGCGCCCAACTCCCGGGCCCGCGCCGCGCCGCCCAGCTCACCCCAGTACCCGTACACCTCCGGCAGCCCCGCGCCGGAGATGCCCAGCAGGCCGGTGAAGTCCTCCTCGTCGGAGATGTCCGGCCCGCCGCACTCGTGCACCGCGGCGATGCCCAGCGACGCCGCGTGCGTGAGCGCCACCCGCTGCGCGGCGACCCGCTGCGCCCGACTCACCGATCCCTGCGCCGCCGCCCGCACCACGTGATGCGCGTCACGACGCAACCACCCCGACGCGTCGTACCCGGCCGCGTCCGCCGCCTGCGGGCACGCCGCCAGCAGCGCCGTGGACACCAGCGCCGAGTGGATGGACGCCTGCGACAGGTAGACCCGCCGGCCGCCGGCCGCCCGGTGCAGCGCCGCCGCGTCCGGCAGCGTCGGGTCCGCCCAGCCGGACTCGTCCCAGCCGTGCCCCAGCACCACCGCGTCCGCCGGCTGGCCGGCCGCGAACGCGGCCACCGCGTCCAGCAGCTGCGCCGCCGAGCGCACCCCGGACAACTCCAGCCCGGACAGCGTCAACCCGGTGTCCGTGGCGTGCACGTGTGCGTCGACGAACGCCGGCGTCACCAGCGCCCCGTCGAGGTCCACCACCCGGTCGGCGGGAGGCGCGTCACTGTCGGTCCCCAGCCAGGCGATCCGCCCACCGGAGACCAGCAGCGCTGTCGCGCTGGGGTCGGCGGGACAGTGCAGCACGCCGCCGCGGTACAAGGTCGAGGGGTTCGTCATGACCTCAGTCTGCCGCGATCCGCGCCGCGAACAGCCGACGGACCCCCGGCTCGGCGCGCAGCAGCCCCAACGCCAGCTCCGCGTGCCCCGGCACGTACCCGTTGCCCACAAGCATCGTCACGTCCGCGGCCAGCCCCTCGGCGCCCAGCGCCGCGGCGGAGAAGCTCGTCGCCATCGAGAAGAAGATCACCGTGCCGCCGTCGGCGGTGGCCAGCACCGCCCCGTGCTCGCAGCCCGGCACGTCCACGCAGACCACTGTGACGTCCGCCGGGCTGCCCAGCGCGGTGGTCACCGCGGTGGACAGCGCCACCGGGTCCCGGGCGTCGGCCATCGCCACCACCGAGGCCAGGCCGGCGGCCGTCAGCGCGTCGCGCTCCGCCGCCACCGGCACCACCCCGACGGTACGCGCGGCGCCCGCCCGCCGCGCCGCGGCCAGCGACAGCGACCCGCTCTTGCCCGCGCCGCCGATCACCGCGACACGCACCGGCGTCGGGTCACCCGCACGGTGCCGGTCCTCGACGTAGCGCGACACCACCCGCGCGGTCAGCGCGGGCGCCCCGCACACGTCCAGCACCGCCAGGGACAGCTGCGGGTCCTCGTCGTCCGGCAGCACCGCGGCGATGGAGCGGGCGAACAGGATCGCCCACCCGTCGCAGGGCACCTGCTCGCTGCGCCCGTCCCAGCGGGCCAGCCCGTCGGTCACCACCAGCGGGGTCAGGGTCAGCGACACCAGGGTGGCGACCCGTTCGCCCGGCTTGAGGCCCAGCGGGGAGCGCCGGCCGGCCTCCTCGACCGTGCCGATCAGCATCCCGCCGGAACCGGTCACCGGGTTCTGCATCTTCCCCCGGGCGGAGATGATCTCCAGGACCTCGGCGCGGACCGCGTCGCCGTCCCCGCCGTGCTTCTCCGACAACTGCCGGAAGCTCGCGGCGTCCAGGTTCAGCCGCTGCACCCGGATCCGCACCTCGTTCGGCCCGATCGCGGCGGACGCGTCAAGCCGCCAGGCCGCCTGCGGCAGCACCCCCGCCGGTTCCACGACGCGGTGCAGTCCCACCGGTGACGTCACGCCGACCTCCCCCTGTCCAGCCGCCCGAAGCCCCGGTCGGGGGATCGCGTAACGGGAAAACTTACGGCAGACTAATTTCTTCACCGGATATTTTCCAGTAGCCTTCGGGTTTCGTTGATCAGCCGCAGCACCGAGGAGGGGCCGTGACCCAGACCCAACCGGTTGAGACCATCCCTCAACCCCGTCACGCCCCGGTCGCCGTACCGACCGCCGGGCAGCCGTACGAATACCGCCGCCAGCCCCTGGTCGAGCCCGACTGGACCCGCTTCCCCGGGTGGCGCCACGTCACCCGGGACCAGTGGGAGTCCGCCCAGTGGCAGCGCGTCAACTGCGTCAAGAACATCAAGCAGCTGCGCGCCGTCTTCGGCGACCTCATCGACGAGAGCTTCTACGCCGACCTCCAGGCCGACCAGCAGGCACTCGCCACCATGTCCATGCTCGTGCCACCGCAGATGATCAACACGATGGTGCCGTTCGCGCCCCTCACCACCGAGGCGCTGCTCGCCGACCCCATCCGCCGCTACATGATCCCGGTCGCCTCCGACCGACGCACCGACTGGCCGTCGCACCCGTACGCCAGCCGCGACTCGCTGCACGAGCACGACATGTGGGTCGCCGAGGGGCTCACCCACCGCTACCCCACAAAGGTCCTCGCCGAGCTGCTCTCCACCTGCCCCCAGTACTGCGGGCACTGCACCCGGATGGACCTCGTCGGCAACAGCACCCCCGCCGTCGACAAGCTCAAACTCACCCTCAAGCCCGTCGAGCGCTACGACGCCCACATCAGCTACCTCAAGGCCCACCCCGGCGTCCGCGACGTCGTCGTGTCCGGTGGCGACGTGGCCAACGTGCCGTGGCGCAACCTCGAGTCGTACCTGATGCGCCTGCTGGACCTGGAGACGGTCCGCGACATCCGGCTCGCCACCAAGGCCCTCATGGGCCTGCCCCAGCACTGGCTGCAGCCCGACGTCGTCGAGGGCCTGGAACGCGTCGCCCGCACCGCCGCCCGCCGCGGCGTGAACCTCGCCATCCACACCCACGTCAACCACGCCCAGTCGCTCACCCCGCTCGTCGCCCGCGCCGCCCAGACCGCCCTCGACGTCGGCGTCCGCGACGTACGCAACCAGGGCGTGCTCATGCGCGGGGTGAACGCCACCGCCCCCGACCTGCTCGACCTCTGCTTCGCCCTGCAGGGCGAAGCGGGCATCCTGCCGTACTACTTCTACATGTGCGACATGATCCCCAACGCCGAACACTGGCGGGTGCCGGTCTGGCACGCCCAGCAGCTCCAGCACGACATCATGGGCTACCTGCCCGGCTACGCCACCCCGCGGATCGTCTGCGACGTCCCCTTCGTCGGCAAGCGCTGGGTGCACATGCTCACCGACTACGACCGCGAGCGCGGCATCTCCTACTGGACCAAGAACTACCGCACCTCCATCGAGTCCGCCGACCTGGAGGCGCTGAACAAGCGCTACGCCTACTACGACCCGATCGACACCCTGCCGGACAGCGGGCAGCAGTGGTGGACCGAACACCGCGACGACTGACCCACCACCCACGACACCCCCGGGGATCCCCTTCCCCGGGGGTGTCGCCCTTTCCGCCGGGGCGTGCACCGCCGCATCGCTGATGGTCGGCCCCGCCGAACCGCCCGGGCGGGCCGTACAGGGCACAGTCTGATCTACAGCTCCCGAAGATCCCTTGACGGCCCGATCAGGGAAGCCGGCTCACCTTCGCCGCGTACATGGAACAATTTCGCAAAGGGTGCCAATCGGACCGAGTGCTGGACGGTCTCGACGACAACGACCTTCGGCGCACGGCACCTTTGCCTGCCTGAGTCCGGTCATGAGCGGATTCGTCCGCCGGTGATCACGCGGCTCAGGACTCTATGTAGAAGGGAGCAGCAGTGATGAGACGTACCCGACTCTGGGCGGTCGCGATGGCGGCCAGCGCAGCAGTGACGGCAAGCGCCATCGGCACCGCCGCCATGGGCGACGGCCGGGACGACTCGGGCGACAAGCGGGAGTCGCACGACTCCCGCGACTCGCGGGACTGGAGCGACTCGCGGGACAGAAAGGAGGTGAACGTCCGGGCCAAGCTCAGCGGCTTCGAGGAAGACCCGAAGACGATCTCGACGCCCGGCTCCGGCCGGTTCGAAGCCACGATCAACGAACGGGACAAAACGATCGAGTTCGAGCTGAGCTACGAGGACCTGAAGGACGTCCAGCAGGCGCACATCCACTTCGGGGGGAAGCACCAGAGCGGCGGCATCGCTGTCTTCCTGTGCTCCAACCTGAAGGACGCGAAGGGTGGCCCGTCGCACGACGTCCAGTCCTGCCCCGAAGCCCCAGCCACCATCAAGGGGACCATCAAGCCCGATGACGTCGTCGGCCCCGCCGACCAGGGCATCGAGCCGGGCGAGTTCGACGAACTCGTCGACGCGATCGAGGCCGGCGTCACCTACGTGAACGTGCACACCAAGAAGTACCCGAACGGCGAGATCCGCGGCCAGATCAAGAGCGACGACGAGAAGGACCAGAACCGGGACGACGAGAACCGGGACTCGTGGTGGAGCGACAACGAGGACCAGGACTCGTGGTGGAGCGACGACAAGGACCAGGACTCGTGGTGGAGCGACCACGAGGACCGGGACCAGGACAAGCGCCACGACGACAAGGGCCACGAGAACCAGAACAACGGCCACGACAACGAGGACGATCGGTCCAACGACGAGAAGTGACCTGTCGCCTCGCGACGGTGCGAACGCCCAACCCCTGACGGGTTGGGCGTTCCGCCATGCGTCGACCCATCCGCTCGGCCCGGACGTGCGGGCCGGTCAGGTGGCGGCCAGCACCTCGGACAGCATCGCCGGGACCAGGCCCCGCTCTCGGAGCCCGGCCAGGATGTACGGCAGCGCCTCGTCGGTCATCGCGGCGTTCGCCTCGGTCACATGCATGATCACGACCGACCCGGGGCGTACGTTGTCCAGCACCGCCCGCACGATCGGCTGCCAGGCGGTGGCGAAGGGATCACCGCTGACCACGTCCCCGTCGACCACCGTCACACCGAGCGGCGCGAGCGCGGCCAGCGCCGCCGCGTCATGGCAGAGCCCCGGGAAACGGAAGTACCGGGTCTGCCGCCCCCCGTACGGCTCGATCGCCCGGAAGGTCCTCGCCACGTCGTCGGTCATCGCGTTCGCCCGCACCCGGGGCAGGTCATAACAGTCGCCGGTGAACGCCGCGTGCCCGTACGTGTGGTTGGCCAACTCGAAGCGCGGATTGTCGGCGAGCCGCCGGGTGAGTTCCGGATACCGCTCGACCCATTTTCCGGTCAGGAAGAAGGTGGCCGGCACCTGCTCCCGCTCCAACAGGTCGACGATGCGCAGGTTGGCGTAGGACTTCACCCGACCGGCGCGCAGGTTCTGCAGCATCCCGTCGGTCATGTCCGCGTCGAACGTCAACGCCACCCGGTTCCCGGTACGCGGCCCGTGATCCACCACCGGCGGCCGGGTCCCCACCCGCGTCGTCCCGGGAACGCTGGCCGCCGGCACGCTCGGCATCGAAGTGGCGGGACCCGACGGCTCCGTGGCACCGGTGGGACCGGCTGGCGCGGCCGGTCCGGCTGTCGCGGCGACCGCCGGCGACACGCGCGGCGCCGGCGTCGAGGAGAGCGCGACGGCGGACGCGGCGACGCCTATCGCGGCCGCCGCGACCAGCACACCGAGCAGCGAACGCGGCCGTGGTCGGATCACGCCGGTGATCATTCCAGACGCGAGGACGGCTCACTGTCCCCTGCCGAGTGGCCGGGACCGGCGGTCCGGCGAGCATCGAGGCTGTCAGCCTGGGTTGACACCGCCGGGGTTGTCAACCCAAACTGACACCCTCCGTGTCAACCCAAGCTGACACGACGAGCAGAGAGGACACCCCCATGACCAGCGGCGTCGTCATCGTCGGCGCCGGCCCCGCCGGCCTGCTCCTGGCCGCCGAACTGCAACTCGCCGGCGTACCCACCACCGTGCTCGACCAGCGCGCCGAACCAGACACCACACCCCGCGCCAACGGCCTCGTCGGACGCATCATCCAGGCCCTGCACCTGCGCGGCCTGCACGAACCACTCGCCGGCCAGCCCGACACACCCCGACCCACACCGTGGTACCAGTTCGGCGGTCTCCCCCTCGACCTGACCACCCTGCCCGACAACCCGCTCTACACCCTGCCCGTGCCACAGCACCGCATCGAACAGGTCCTGCACGACAGGGCCAGCGCACTCGGCGCCGACATCCGCCGCGACCACCGACTGACCGCACTCCACCAGACCCACGACCGGGTCACCCTGCACGTACACACCCCCACCGGCGAACACCAACTGACCACCCGCTGGCTGATCGGCGCCGACGGCGCCCACAGCACCGTCCGCCGCGAAACCGGCATCCCCTTCCCCGGCCACACCGACCACCGCTTCGTCTCCCACATCGGCCACGCCCACCTGCCCGCCGACCGCCTCAACCCCGACGGCACCCTCACCCTCCCCGACGGCGGACGCGCCCACCCCTTCACCCACCACCGACTCCCCGACGGAGTGCTCACCTTCGCCCGGCTACCCGGCGCCGCCACCGACGCCCACCTGATCGCCACCATGGAGTGGACCAGCCACCACAACGACCACCACAACCCACCCACCCAGGACGACCTGCAACACGCCGTCGACCGGGTCCTCGGCGGACACCTCCCGCTGCGCCCACCCGGCACCCCGACCCCGCCGACCCGCCGCCTCACCGGCGTCAACCTCCGCCAGGCCACCACCTACCGCCACGGACGCGTCCTGCTCCTCGGCGACGCCGCCCACGTCTACCCGGCCGTCGGCGGCCCCGGACTCAACCTCGGCCTCAACGACGCGCTCAACCTCGGCTGGAAACTCGCCGCCCAGGTACACGACACCGCCGCACCCGACCTGCTCGACAGCTACCAGGCCGAACGGGCACCCGTCGCCCGGCGCGTCGCCCTGCAGACCCGCGCCCAACTCGCCCTGCTCGCCCCCGGCGACGACGTCACCGCACTCCGCGACCTGCTCACCGACCTGCTCGACAGCGACCGCACCCGCCGCGACGTGGCGGCCCTGCTCGCCGGCGCCGACCACCCGTACGACATGGGCAGCACACACCCCCACCCGCTCACCGGCGCCTGGCTGCCCGACCTGCTCCCCCGCCTCACCGACGGCGCGGACGCCGTCCGCGACGCCCTGCGGCGTGCCCGCGGCGTCCTGATCGACCTGACCAGCGGCGGCGTACCCCTGCCGCCCGCATGGCAGGACCGGCTCGACGTCGTGCCCGCCCGCGGCCACCTCGACGCGCGGGCCCTCCTCGTCCGCCCCGACGGCTACCTGGCCTGGGCCGGCGCCACGACCGGCGACCTCACCGAGGCGCTGCGCCGATGGTTCGGCCCCGAGGAGGCGGCGGCGATCACCCCGTGACCACGTCCCCGTCGACCACCGTCACGCCGTTTCAACGCGGCCCGCTCTCATGAAACTGGCGAGTCCTTGCACGATCCTGCTGCTGACCAGCGGTCGCCGCGGGTCTCGTGCTGCACTCGGGGCATGCTCCTGGACGAGCTCCGCGACCTGTTGGAACGGCACGTGCGCCCCGACCTGGCCACCGCGATCGAGGGCGTGCGGGTCTGCCGGATCGACCACAACGCCTCCCCGGTCTCCTCGATGTCCGGCAAGGTGCTGGCGGTCATCGCCCGGGGCGGCAAGCGTCTCGCCCTCGGCGACCAGGTCTACGAGTACGGCCCCGGTCAGTACCTCGTCGCCTCGATCGACCTCCCGGTGACGGGTCACGTCATCGACGCCGCCCCTGGCCACCCCGCGCTCGGCTTCGGGATGACCCTGGACCCCGCCACCATCGCGGAGCTGCTGCTGGAGGCCGGGCCGGGCGATCTGCCGCGTTTTCCCGGCACCGCGCGGCCCGCAATCGCGGTCAGTGACGCCCCGGCCGAGCTGCTCGACGCCATCGTGCGGCTGCTGCGCCTGCTCGACCATCCACAGGACCGCAGGGCACTGGCCCCTCTGTTCAAGCGCGAGATCCTGTGGCGGTTGATGACCGGCGAACAGGGTGATGCCGTCCGACAGATCGGCCTCGCGGACAGCAGCCTGAGCCACATCGCCCGGGCGGTCCAGTGGATCCGGGAAAACTACACACGGCCCTTCCGCGTCGACGAGGTGGCACAGCTTTCCGCGATGAGCGTCTCCGCGTTCCACCGGAACTTTCAGGCCGTGACGGCGATGAGCCCCATCCAGTTCCAGAAGCACATCCGCCTGCAGACCGCGAGACTGCTGCTGGCGAACAGCCCCAACGACATCACCCGCGTCGCCCATCGCGTCGGATACGACAGCCCGTCCCAATTCAGCCGCGAGTACCGACGACTGTTCGGTGCACCGCCCAGCATCGACGCGCTGCGCATACGTGCCGGAGCCGGCAGCACCGGCGCCGCCCTCCCGTGACTTCGGCGAAGAGGATCGTGCAACCACACGAGACGATTTCGCTAGTTCCGCCTCTCCGGCGCTGCTTTCATGGACTCATCCGAACAAAAAGCAGGAAAGGCCGGTGAAATGGACGACGCCATCGCACGAGCCCTCGCCATCGGACCGGACTCCTCCGCGGCCGCGCGCACCATCGACATCACCACACTGGGCGCACGCACCGGCGTCCCGCGCCGGATCGAGATCTGGTTCCACCGCGTCGACGGTCGCTGGTACCTGACCGGCATGCCCGGACCCCGCAGTTGGTACGCGAACGTTCGCGCCCACCCACGGTTCACGGTCCATCTCAAGCACGGGGTAACGGGCGACCTGCCCGCGACCGCGTTGCCGGTCGACGATCCGACACGACGGCGGGTGATCACCGCGGTCCTCGACCTGCAGAACCGACCCGAGATCGCAGCTCGGGTCAGCCGGCGCCAGACCTTCGACGACTGGTTCGCGGGCAGCCCGCTCGTCGAAATCGTCTTCGACGACGAGGAACTGCGCACCGCTTCCTCGACGCACTCCGAATAGCCCACACGCAGGAACGGTCACGCGTGTCGTCCATCGCCACGGGACCGACCAATCACCACCCCGAAGGACAACAGTGAAATACCGCAACCTGGGCCGGACCGGAATCGAAGTCAGCCCGTACTGCCTGGGCGCCATGATGTTCGGCGCCATGGGAAACCCCGATCACGACGACTCCATCCGCATCATCCACAAAGCACTCGACGCGGGAATCAACTTCGTCGACACCGCCGACGTGTACTCCGCCGGCGAATCCGAGGTGATCCTCGGCAAGGCGCTCAAGGGCCGCCGCGACAACGTCGTACTCGCCAGCAAGCTGCACTATCCGATGGGCGACGACCCGAACCACCGCGGAAACTCACGCCGCTGGATCACCACGGCGGTCGAGAACTCCCTGCGCCGCCTACAGACCGACCACCTCGACCTCTACCAGGTCCACCGCCCCGACCCGTCGGTCGACCTGGAGGAGACGCTGTCCGCCCTGTCCGACCTGATCCACAGCGGCAAGGTACGCGCGGTCGGCGCGTCGTCGTTCCCCGCCTCGGAGATCGTCGAAGCGCAGTGGGTCGCCGAGCGACGCGGCCTCGAACGTTTCCGCACCGAACAACCGCCGTATTCGATCATCAATCGGAGCATCGAACGCGAGGTGCTACCGGTCTGTCAGCGCTACGGGATGGGCACGCTGGTGTGGAGTCCGCTGGGCCAGGGCCTGCTCACCGGTCGATACCGCAAGGGCCAGGAGTTCGACGGCCACCGGTCGGGTCACACCCCGCAGCACTTCGCCGACGAGCGCAAGCTCGACGTCGTGGAGCAGCTCATCCCGCTCGCCGAGCAGGCCGGCCTGCCGATGACCCACCTCGCGATGGCGTTCGCGATCGCGCATCCGGGCGTCACCTCGGCGATCATCGGGCCGCGCACCATGGCACAGCTCGACGACCTGCTGGCCGGGGTCGACGTCACGCTGACCGACGACATCCTCGACCGGATCGACGAGATCGCCCCGCCCGGCACCGACGCCGGCCCCAACGACGTGGCCTACGTACCGCCGGCCATCTCGAGCGTGGGCCTGCGCCGCCGAACGCTCCCGGAGCGTTCCGCCGCCTGAACGCCGACCGCTGACGGCGCTGAGGAGAGTCGCGTCGCGCTAGGCAGAAGCGCCCCGCGGCGCGTACATGATGACGGCGACGCCGAGCAGGCAGAGCGCCGCCCCGGTCAGGTCCCACCGGTCCGGGCGGAAGCCGTCCACGAGCATCGCCCAGGCCAGTGAGCCCGCCACGAACACCCCGCCGTACGCCGCGAGAATCCTGCCGAAGTGCGCGTCCGGCTGGAACGTGGCGACAAAGCCGTAGCAACCCAGCGCGATCACCCCCGCGGCGATCCACCACAGGCCACGCTGCTCGCGCCAGCCCTGCCACACCAACCAGGCGCCGCCGATCTCGGCCAGCGCGGCCAGCGCGAACAACACCAGGGAGCGGAGCACCGTCACCCTGCGACCCTAGCCGCAGGCACACGACGGGTCCCCGGGCGTACCGCCGCCCGGGGACCCGTGGATCACTCAGGTCACTTCGTGAAGGAGTCCTTCACGTTGCGACCGGCTTCCTTCATGTTCTGACCGGCCTGCTTGGCGCGCGCGTCGCTCTGCTGGCTGGCGCCCTCGCCCCGCATCTGCTCGTTGTCGGTCTTGTCGCCGATCCGCTCCTTCGCGGCACCGGCCATCTGCTCGACCTTGTTTCGTGCCTTGTCGGTGAAGCTCATCGTGCCTCCTCCGTCTGGCGTCTCTCCCGGCTCGCTTGCCCGGTCTCCGGGTGCTGAAACCGGTGGTGCCGGTCGGCACACCCGGTAAGGCATCCTAGGAAGATAGGTTGAGTGCGCGGGACTGCCGCATCGGCGCCCGCCGGGTGCCGCCGGGTCCGCGATGGTTAACTGGCCGCATGGGAGAGCTCCTGCTGATCCGGCACGGCGAGACCACCTGGAGCGCCACTCGACGGCACACGTCGTACACCGATCTGGAGCTGACCCCCGACGGCGAGCGGCAGGCCCGCACCCTCGCCGCGTTCCTGGCCGGCCGGCGATTCGTCACCGTGCTGGCCAGCCCCCGCTCCCGGGCACTGCGCACCGCGCAGCTGGCCGGGCTCACCGTCGACGCCGTCGACGAGGACCTCAGCGAGTGGAACTACGGCGAGTACGAGGGACGCACCACCGTCGACATCCACGAAGACCAACCGCACTGGAACATCTGGACCGACGGCTGCCCCGGCGGAGAGTCACCCGCGCAGGTGGGCGCCCGCCTCGACCGGGTGCTGACCCGGGTCACCCCCCTGCTCGACCGGGGCACCGTGGCGCTGGTGGGCCACGCGCACAGCCTGCGGGTGCTCGGCGCCCGCTGGATCGGCCTGCCCCCGTCCGCCGGCGGCCTGCTGCGCCTGGACACCGCCACGGTAAGCGTGCTCGGTCACGAGCACGGGCGGCAGGTCATCCTGCGGTGGAACCAGCCGGCTCCTCCGGCACCCGGGACCGCGGCCGACTCGGTGGCCCGGCACTGATCTTCGGCGGCCGGTTCTCGTACGGGGTGGACAGCACCACAGTGGTCCGGGTGGTCACGTTCGCCGACGTACGGATCTCCTGCAGCACCCGTTCCAGGTCGGTCGGGCTGGCAACCCGCACCAGCAGCATGTAGAAGTCCTCCCCCGCCACCGAGTAGCAGGAGTCGATCTCGGGCAGGTGGGCCAGCCGCTCCGGCGCGTCATCCGGCTGCGACGGGTCGAACGGCCGGATCGCCACGAACGCGGTCAGCGGCAGGTCCAGCGCCTCGAAGGAGACCCGGGCGGCGTATCCCTTGATCACCCCACGCTGCTCGAGCCGGCGCACCCGCTGGTGCACGGCGGACACCGACAGCCCGACCCTGTCGGCCAGGTCGGTGTACGACAGGCGGCCGTCAGCGGTCAACGCTGCGACGATGGCGCGGTCGATCTCCTCCACGGCGAGCAACCTACCGGGAAAAACGCCCGACGGCGACGAGGCTCCCACCGGAGGGTGTCGACGGCGGGCCACGGTGGACCCACCGCAGCCACGCCACCACGCGTCGTCGACCCGGCCTCAGCCCTTGGCCAGAGCCCGCGAGATGACCAGCCGCTGGATCTGGTTGGTGCCCTCCACGATCTGCAGCACCTTGGCCTCGCGCATGTACCGCTCCACCGGGTGGTCGGCCACGTAGCCGGCGCCACCGAGCACCTGCACCGCGTCGGTCGTCACCCGCATCGCCATGTCGGTGGCGAAGAGCTTCGCCTTGGCCGCCTCGATGGAGTACGGACGCCCGGCGTCGCGCAGCCGGGCCGCCGCGAGGGTCAGCGCGCGGGCGGCGGAGATCTGGGTCGCCGCGTCGGCCAGCAGAAAGCCCAGCCCCTGGAAGTCGACGATCGCCCGACCGAACTGCTGCCGCTCCCGGGCGTACCCGATCGCGTAGTCCAGCGCGGCCTGGGCCAGCCCGACCGCACAGGCCGCGATGCCCAGCCGACCCGAGTCCAGCGCGGACATCGCGATGGTGAAGCCCGCACCCTCGCCGCCGATCAGCCGGCCGGCCGGCACCCGCGCCCCGTCGAAGGCGATCTGCGCCACCGGCGAGGAGCGCAGCCCCATGGTCCGCTCGGCCGCCTGGGGGGTGATGCCGGCGGTGCCGGCGTCCGCGAGCAGGCAGGAAATGCCCTTCGGGCCGGGCCCGCCCGTACGGCAGAAGACGTTGTAGAAGTCCGCTGTCCGGGCATGGGTGATCCACGCCTTGGTGCCGGAGACGAGGTACGCGTCGCCGTCGCGGACCGCCCGGGTGCTCAGCGCCGCCGCGTCGGAGCCGCCCTGCGGCTCGGAGAGGCAGTACGCGCCGAGCAGTTCCCCGCCGAGCATGTCCGGCAGCAGCTTGCGCTGCTCGTCGCTGCCGAACGCGGCCACCGGGTAGCAGGACAGGGTGTGCACGCTGACCGCCTCGGCGACAGCGAGCCACCGGCTGGCCAGGATCTCCAGCACCTGCAGGTACACCTCGTACGGCTGTGCGGCGCCGCCGTGCTCCTCCGGGTACGGCAGGCCGAGCAGGCCGGCCCGGCCGAGGGTGCGCAGCACCTCGCGGGGGAACTCGGCGCGCTCCTCGAAGCCGGCGGCCTTCGGCGCGAGCTCGCGATCGGCGAGTTCGGTGGCGAGGTCCAGCAGGTCGTGGGCCTCGTCGGTGGGGAGGATCCGGTCGACAGTCATAGCGCGATGAGCTCCGTGGGGGTGGTGTTGAGCCGCTGCACGCCGTCCGTTGTGCAGACGACGATGTCCTCGATGCGGGCGCCGTGCCGGCCCGCCAGGTAGATGCCCGGTTCGATGGAGAACGCCATTCCGGGCTCCAGCGGCCGGTCGTTGCCCGCCACCAGGTAGGGCTCCTCGTGACCGTCCAGGCCGATGCCGTGGCCGGTGCGGTGCAGGAACGCGGGGCCGTAGCCGGCGGCGGCGATCGGCTCCCGGGCGGCGGCGTCGGCCTCCGCTGCGCTGATCCCGGGCCGTACCGCCGCCACCGCGGCGCGCTGTGCGTCGCGCAGCACCGCGTAGTAGTCCTGGAACTCGGCCGGCGCCGGCCCGCCCGCGACGTACGTGCGGGTGCAGTCCGAGCGGTACCCCGACGCCATTGTGCCGCCGATGTCCACCACCACCGGCTCGCCGGCGCCGATCGGCCGGTCCGAGGTGCCGTGGTGCGGGCTGGCCCCGTTCGGTCCGGCCGCCACGATCACGAAGTCCACGCTGACGTGCCCGGCGGCCCGGATCGCCGTGGCGATGTCGGCGGCCACCTCGGCCTCGGTGCGCCCGGGGCGGAGCCACTCCCCCATTCGCAGGTGCACCTCGTCGATCGCCGCGCCCGCCTCGGCGAGGGCCGCGACCTCCGCCGGGGACTTGCGGATCCGCAGCTCGCGCAGCACCTCGCCGGCCAGCCGCTGCGCCGCTGCGGGCAGGGCGGCGCGCAGTGCGAGGACCTGCTCGGCCCACATCCGGTCGGCCAGTCCGACCCCTGCGGGCGGGCCGTCGAGGGCGGCGACGACCAGGGGGTACGGGTCGGTGCCGTCGGCGTGATCGACGATGCGTACCCCGGTGGCCGGCGCCGGGGACGCCTCGGCGGCCGGTCGCTCCAGCGTCGGCACGATCAGCGTCGGCTCACCCTCGGCCGGTAGCACCAGGCAGGTCAGCCGCTCCCCCGCGCGGGCGTCGTACCCGGTCAGGTAGCGCAGGTCGGAGCCGGGGGTGAGCAGCAGGGCGTCCAGGCCGGCGGCGGCGGTGGCGCCCTGCGCGGCGATCAGCCGGTCGGGCGGGTACAGCTCGTCGATTCCCACCGCGCCAGCTTAACGGTCGTTTGGGGGATTGCCGGGAGCGGGCGTCGCCGCGGCCCCGGAAGTTCCGGAAATCCATCGACGTTGATTGACTCGGACAGTTAACACTCTTTAAGATTTGGCTGCCTCGAGGCCCACCCGCCCCTGCGTCCCGCACCGACCGCCCGCGACCACCCTGCGTGGGCGGCTGTCGTCCCCCGCCCACGGGAAGGCCTCCGATGTCCTCACCACTGCGCCGCGCCCTCGCCGCCGGCCTGCTCGCGCTGGCCACGGCCGGCGCCACCCTCACCCTCGTCCCCACCGCCGCGCAGGCAGTGGTGCTGCCGAACAACTTCAAGAGCGTCGGCTACATGCCCTCCTGGGCCGGCAACGTCAACACCATCCAGTACAACAAGCTCACCCACATCAACTACGCCTTCGTGCTGCCCAACAACGACGGCAGCCTGCGCCCGGTGGAGAACCCGAGCAAGCTCTCCTCACTGGTCTCGCTCGGGCACTCCAACAACGTCAAGGTGTCGATCGCGGTCGGCGGCTGGAACGACGGCAACGACTCCGCCTTCGAGGCCCTCGCGGCCAACGCCGGCAGCCGGACCAACTTCGTCAACAACCTGGTCAACTTCGTCAACCAGTACAACCTCGACGGCGTCGACATGGACTGGGAGTACCCGGACCCGGGCGCCTCGGCGAACAACTACACCCAGCTCATGACGCAGCTCGGCAGCGCCATGCACAGCCGCGGCAAGCTGCTCACCGCCGCCGTGGTCTCCGAGGGCGGCAGCGTCCAGGGCGTGCAGACGGCCGTGTTCGCCCAGGTCGACTGGCTCAACATCATGGCGTACGACGGCGGCAGCCCACACGCCAACTACGACTGGTCGATCGCCAGCGTCAACCTGTGGAAGTCGCGCGGCCTGCCGGCCGGCAAGGCGGTCCTCGGGATCCCCTTCTACAGCCGCCCCGGCTACTACACCTACTCGGCGCTGGTCGGGATGGACCCGGCCAACGCCAACCGGGACTGCACCACCGTCGGCGGCGCCCAGCAGTGCTACAACGGCATCCCGACGGTCAAGCGCAAGACGCAGTGGGCCCTGGCCAACGCCGGCGGGGTGATGAACTGGGAGCTGTCACAGGACACCACCGGCTCGACCTCGCTGGTCAGCGCGATGTACGACACCATCATGGGCGGCACCACCCCGCCGCCGACCGGCCGTACCGGCCCGATCACCGGGATCGGCGGCAAGTGCGTCGACGTGGCCTCGGCGAGCAGCGCCAACGGCACCGCCGTGCAGCTGTGGGGCTGCAACGGCACCGGCGCGCAGAGCTGGACCGTGGCCAGCAACGGCACGCTGCGCGCCCTCGGCAAGTGCGCCGACGTCGCCAGCGGCTCCACCGCCAACGGCGCCAAGGTGCAGCTCTGGGACTGCAACGGCAGCGGCGCCCAGGTCTGGCAGGCCCAGTCCAACGGCACGCTGCGCAACCCGCAGTCGAACAAGTGCCTGGACGCCACCGACAACAGCTCCGCCGACGGCACCCGGCTGCAGATCTGGGACTGCTTCGCCGGCGCCAACCAGCGCTGGACCCTCCCGGCCTGACGTGTAAGGAAGGGCCCCTTGTTAACGCTGAGCGTTAACAAGGGGCCCTTCCTCACCTCCGGATCAGGCCGCGCGGTGCTTGCGGACCACGTCGAGCATCTCGTCGACCGAGCCGGCCGGATCGGTGACCGGGAACTGCACCGCGCGGACCACCGCGGCAGGGTCGATCAGCAGGGTCAGCCGCTTGAACCGGGTGATCCCACCGGCCCGGAAGGTGGGCAGCAGCAGCCCGGCGGCGAGCCGACCGTCCTGGTCGGACAGCAGCGGGAACGGCAGCCGGGCGTACGCGGCGAAGTCGCCGAGCTGGTCCGGTCGCTGCGTGCTGATCCCCCACACCCGTGCGCCGGAGGCCTGGAAGTCCGCGTACCGGTCGGCGTAGGTGGTCGACTCCAGGGTGCAGCCGCGGGCGCCGGGAATGTCGGCCCAGCCCGGCGGGTAGCCCTGCGTCCCCGGCGCGTACGCCCCGGGGAAGAGGTAGAGGACGCTCCACGCGTCGCCGTCGGTCAGCGCAACCGGCTGGCCGTCCGGCCCCGGCAGGACGACGTCGGGCAGTCGCCGGCCGATCAGGTCGTGCACCCGGCGTGCCTCGGCCGAGTCGGGGTCGGCGGTCGCGGTCAGGTCACCGTCGCCCATCAGATGTCTCGTACCCCAGTCCTGCAGTGCGATCAGCACCGGAAGCAGCCCCTCACCCTTGGTGGTCAGCAGGTAGTCGAAGCGCGGCGGGTGCTGGGAGTAGGGCCGGCGCTCCAGCACGCCGTGCTCGACCAGCGCGGCGAGACGTTCGGTCAGCGCTCGCCGACTCACCCCCAGCTCGCGCTGGAGGGCGTCGAAGCGGGTCGTCCCGCCGGCGACGTCGCGCACGATGAGGAAGGTCCACCAGTCCCCCAGGACGCCGAGCGCCTGCGCGATGCCGCAGTCCGCGTCGGCAAGATCTTCCCGCCGCACCCGTCACCCCCTCCGTTTCGCCCTCGACTATAGTCCGTTCCAGATCGGAACGCACTGGCACGGCGAACGGGGGCGGACGACATGCACGTCGACGATCGGGCCGGGGTGTTCTGGCGATGGTGGACCGCCGGCACGACCAGCATGGTCGGGTCGGCGGTCGGCGCGGTGGCCCTGCCGCTGACCGCACTCACCGTGCTCGACGCCACCGCGTTCGAGATGGGCCTGATCGCCGCCGCCAGCTACGTCGCCTGGATCGTGATCGGCCTACCCGCCGGCGTCATCGTGCAGCGGCTGCCGCTACGCGGCGCCCAGGTGGGCGCGGACCTGGCCCGCGCGGTCGCCGTCGCGTCGATCCCGCTGGCCTGGTGGTGGGGCCATCTCACCGTCGCCCATCTCGTCATCACCGCGCTCGTGGTCAGCTTCGCCAACGTGCTCTTCGACGTGGCCAACTCGACGTTCCTGCCCAGCATCGTCGACCGCGAACAGTTGCAGTCCCGCAACAGCCTGACCTCGGCGACCCACGCCGCCACCCAGCTCAGCGGCCCCTCGCTCGGCGGGTTCGCCGTGCAGGCACTGGGCGCGGTGCCCACCCTGCTCGTCGACTCGGCCAGCTACCTCGTGTCGGCGGCGCTGCTGCGCACTCTGCCCGCGCGCCGTGACGACGCTCCGGACCGCTGGCCACCGGTCGGCGAACTGATCCGGGAGGGTTGGCGTTTCGTCGCGTACCACCCGGTGATGGGGCCCGGCATGTGGGCCGCCACCGCCATCAACTTCGTCTGTGGCGCGCAGTACGCGCTCTACCCGCTCTACCTGGTCCGCGAGCTGCACGCACCGGCCGGCCTGGTCGGGGTGCTGCTCGCCGTCGAGGGGGTCGGCGCGCTGGTCGGGGCGGCGCTCACCACACGCATCACCGCCCGGATCGGCACCGCCCGCGCCCTGATCGCCGCCGGGTTCACCACGGTCGCCGGGGCGTTCCTGATCCCCTGGGGCACCGGATGGCCGGCGTACGCCGCCTTCGCCGCCGGCAACGTCGTCTTCGCCCTCGGGACGGTGGTGCTCAGCGTGACCACCCGGACCTACCGGCAGATCGCCAGCCCGCCCGACCTGCTCTCCCGGGTGATGGCGACCGTCCGGTTCGTCTCGTGGGGCGCGATCCCGGTCGGCGGGCTGGTCGCCGGCGCGCTGGCCGGTCCCCTCGGCGCGCGGGCCACCCTGTTCATCTTCGCGGCGGCGGTGGTGTGCGCGCCACTGGCGCTGCTGTTCTCCCCCGTCCGGCGCCTGCGTGACCTCACCGACCACGACCGGGACGACGACCCGCCCCGCTCCGCCGCGTCGGCGCTCACCGTCGGAGGTCGGTGACCACGCCACCCGGCCAGAGGCTGTCGGCCAGCCGGCGGATCCGACCGGCATGGGTGAGCACGTCGACGCTGTGCACGTACTGGTCGACGGCGCCCAGTGGCGGCCGGTCACGCAACACGGGGTCGGTCACGCCGGCGCGCAGCGCGGCGGCGATCCGCTCGGCGTGCAGCACCAGAAACGGGCGGTGGTGAAACGGCCGGACGCGAGCGTGCACCGGCGGGGCCAGCCCGGTCTCGTCGGTCCACCGGGCCACCGCCTCCAGCGCCTGGACCAGCCCGGCCTGGCGCCGGCTCCAGTCGCCGGCGCCGAGCGCGTCGTTCAGCGCCGCGACCACCGGCGCCGCGTCGGGGAGCCCGCCGAAGACCGTGCCGAGCCACTTGTCGTACGGCGGCCAGCGTCGGTGCAGCAGCAGGCCGAGCCGCATCAGGTCCCGGGCCAGGCCGGCGACGACGACCCGGCTGCCCAACTCGTCACCGACCTCGGCGCACCGGCCGGGCAGGTGCTCCGCCTGCGCGATCCGGGTCCACGCCGCGGCGAGCACGTGTCGCCACACGTCCGTCGGATACCAGGCCAGCGCCGTCCGGCGGGCCGTCAGGGCGCCCCCGAGGCCGTCGTGGAAGATCGCGCCACCGGTCACCTCGGCCAGCCGTTGGGTCGGTGTGGCCAGCCAGTCCGCCACGGCGACACCGGCGGCGGGGTCGAAGCCCAGCCGGTCGCGCCACCAACCAGCCAGCTCATCGACGCTGACGCCGTGCCGGCTGCCCCCCGGGTCGGCGACGCCCAGCCGCCCGTCGTCGCCCGCGAAGCGGGTCGGCCAGCCGAGAAACTCGGTCGGCAGGTCGGCGTCCAGCGCGGCACGCAGCCCCGGGATCCGGGCGGCGTCGGTGGCCGCGACGAAGACCTGCACGCGCGGCCCCCAGTCGTGGTCGGTGGACCGCACGGTGTCCAGGCCCAGCAGTTCCGAGCCGCCGTCGAGCAGCCCGGCCGCGTACCGCAGGTCCGGGAAGCGACGGCGCAGGACCGATGCGACCACCTCGTCGTGGTAGCGGCGGGCGAGCGTCAGACCGGGAAGGAACGCCACACCGGCAGTCTGCGCCGGTCGGCCACGGGCCGCACCGCGGTTTGCCGGGTCGGACGTCCCCGTGCGTCATAGCCTGGATCGAGGGGCCCGCACGGGCACCGCGACCGGGAGGACCGACGTGGCGGCGAACGAGGCGGACCGGGCGGCCAGGCGCCGCCGCCGGCAGCTGTGGGCCGGGGTCCTCGCGCTCGCCGGCCTGGTCCTGCTGATCATCGGCCTCACCGTGGCCGACGGCGTCGCGGCCTGGGTCGAGGTGCTCGTCGCGATCCTGCTGCTGGTGGCCAGCTACGCCGTGCAGTACCTGGCCCGGAGGGCCACCGTCTACCGGCACGACGAGCGGCGCTGACGCGGAAGGCGGCCGGGCGTACCCCTGATCGTCGGAGGGCTGTGCCAGGCTGTCGGGCGTGGCACACCGATCCCCGATCCTGCTGATCGACGCACCCAGCCTCTACTTCCGGGCCTACTTCGGCATCCCGGAATCCGCCGCCCGGGCCGAGGACGGCACCCCGGTCAACGCCGTGCGCGGCTTCCTCGACATGCTCGCCACCCTGATCCGTGGGCGCGGCGCAGACCGGATGGTCTGCGCGCTGGACTACGACTGGCGCCCGGCGTGGCGGGTCGACCTGCTGCCGTCGTACAAGGCGCACCGGGTGGCTCCGCAGGGCGGCGAGGTCGTGCCGGACACGCTCTCCCCGCAGGTGCCGAAGATCCTGGAGGTGCTGGCCGCGGTCGGCATCACCGCCGTCGGCGCGACCGGCTACGAGGCCGACGACGTGCTCGGCACACTCTCGGTGACCCAGCCGGGCCCGGTCGAGGTGGTCTCCGGCGACCGGGACCTGTTCCAGCTCGTCGATGACGTCCGGCCGGTCCGGCTGCTCTACGTCGGGCGCGGCGTGGCCAAGCTCGACGACTGCGACGACGCCGCCGTGCGGGCCCGCTACGGCGTGCCGGCCGACCGGTACGCCGACTTCGCCGCGCTGCGCGGCGATCCCAGCGACGGGCTGCCCGGGGTGCCGGGCGTCGGCGAGAAGACCGCCGCCCGGCTCATCGAGCGGTACGGGAGCATCGCCGGCATCCTGGCCGCCCTGGACGACTCTGACTCGTCCTTCGCACCGGGCCTGCGGGCCAAACTGGCCGCCGCCCGCGACTACCTGGCCGTCGCGCCGACGGTGGTCCGGGTCGCGCTGGACGTGCCGCTGCCGGAGCTGCCCACCGCCCTGCCGACCGCCCCGGCCGACCCGGAGCGGCTGCTCGAACTGGCCGGCACGTGGAATCTGGCCGGCTCCGCCCGCCGGCTGGTGGACGCCCTCGCCGCACGCGCCGACGCCTAACGGTCCGGGCTGTCGGCGGGAGCCATGATGCGGAGCGCGTTGGGATCGAGGCCGATCCGGATCGGGGTCTCGCCGTACAGCTCGCCGTCGACCTCCACGGGCGCGGGTCGGTCGGTCTCCAGCCAGAGTTGGTGGACGGCGAGGAACGGCTCCTCGCCGAGCGTGCGGCGATGCCCGGTCGCCGCGTTACGGGCGGTGTGCCGCAGCAGCTCGCGGCGGGGTGCGCCGCCCACCGGATAGGCGACCAGGAGCCGGTCGTCGGCGTCCGCGTCCGCGGTGATCGGCCGGCCGGCGTGGAAGCCGCCGTTCGCCACGTACAGCTGGTGGGTGACGAACTCGTGCTCCCGTCCCTCGGCACGCACAACGGCGCGCAGCGGGCGGTGCCGGGTCAGCAGCGTCAGCGCGGTGACCGGGTACGCGAGCCGGCCGGTGGCCCGCTTGAGGCGCGGCGGCGTTCTGAGCATCACGTCGGCGGACAGGCCGATACCGACGTGGTTGGTGAACCACCGGCTGCCCACGAGCCCGAGGTCGACGTCGATCACCTTGCCGTCGGCGAGGACCGCCACGGCCGCGTCGAGGTGAAGGGGGATGCCCACGGTGCGGGCGAAGTTGTTCGTGGTGCCGAGCGGCAGCAGACCGAGCGCGATGTCGCGGTGCGCGAGCAGACGTGCGGCGGTGCTGATCGTGCCGTCTCCGCCGCCGGCTATCAACAGGTCCGGTCCGAGGTCGGCGGCAGCGGCGAGGCTCTGCTCCAGTTCGGCGGGCACGTCGACCGGGTACGCGGCCAGCAGCTTGAAGCCGGCGGACGTGAGTCGATCTCGCGCCCGTTCGTAGAGCCGGCGCCCGCGACGGGAGTGGGTGTTGACCACGAGCGTCGCGCGCCGCTCCGTTCGGATGGCCTCGCTCAGCTCCGGCTTCGTCCGCATAGGCCCGGAGCCTATCGTCGGATGGCCGGTCGAAATCTGACCTTCACCACCAACCGGAGCAGTCGCTGGCGCACATGTCGACGTCAGCGGTCCTGCCGGCCGGAGCCCCACTGGTCGAGTTCGTCCCGAACGGCGGCGGCACCGGCCGGCACCACCTGACTCGCGGTGGCGGCCATGGCATCCTGCACCTCGTCGGCCAGCCAGGCCGAGCCGCCTCCCGCCGCCCGCAGCTGTTGCAGTCCTGCCCGTCCGAGCACGACGGCGGCGACGACGAGGTAGCCCCCGGTGAGTCCCGCGCTGGCAAGCCGTCGGGGCAGAAAGGTCTCCAGCATGCGCAACGCGGTTGCCGAGGCGGCCCCGGCGCCCAGGACGAGACATCCCCCGGCTGTGGCGAGCAGCGCCAGGCCGACTCCGGTCGGCCGTGCCACCCGCATCACCTGGGTGCGCATCTCCCGGACTTCCGCGCGCACCACCTCGGCCACATCCGCTGCCAACCGTTCGGTCGGGTTGACCGCTGGTCCGGGTCCTCCGGACCGTTGCGCCGCCGGGTCACTCATCGGTCGCCCCCTCCGCCTCGCTGCGGGCGGCCGTTTACCCGCAAACACCACCGCCATACCTGCCGTCTGCTGTTCGGGTCCTGCCGCCTGTCACGCCTCGCGGGCAGGTGGGGCCCGCAGCCCCTGCGCTGATGCGATGTCTGTCATGATTTCTCCTTTTGTCTGGTGGGCGTAGCATTCGCGGCCACTGGCGGATGCCCGTGTTCGGGTGGGTCGCTGAGCGACGTCCGCCGTGCCACGATCGGCGGGTCCCATCCCGGTCACTCCCAGGGGAAGGAATCATGCGGTTCGAAGTCCTGGGGCCACTGCGAGCCGTCGACACATCTGGATCAGTGGTGCCGGCCGGCAGGCGTCAACATCAGGTCGTACTGGCCTGCCTCCTCGCTGCCGGCGGACAGACGGTCGCCGACAGCACGTTGCTGGAAGCCCTGTGGGGTCGCGACCCGAGCGACAGCAAACACGTGGCGCTGCGCGTCCTCGTCCATCATCTGCGCCGCAACCTGGGCATTGAATCGATCATTCGCGCGAGCGGTGGCTACCGGATCAGGCTGGCCGGCCACCAGCTTGACGCCGACGAGTTCTGCGCTCTGGTCGACGCGGCCGCGCGCGACGAGGCGCAGGGCCGGCTCGCCGAGGCGCGTCAGCGCTACCGGGCGGCGCTGCGGCTGTGGAGGGATACGGACGCCTACCATGGCGCCGCCGATACCGATCAGGTGCGGGCGGCAGCCAACCACCTGGGCGAGCAGCGGATGACCGCCTACGAAAGCTGCGTCGACATCGAACTCAGCCTCGGACTGCATCGGGAACTGTGTGCCGAGTTGTCGGCCGTGGCCACGAAGAACCCGCTGCGCGAGCGCCTCCAGGCGCAACTGATGCTGGCGCTCGTTCGCGGTGACCGTCGGGCCGAGGCGCTGACCGTCTACGAACGGACCAGGCGCATCCTCGCCGACGAGCTTGGAGCGGACCCGGGCAGGCGCCTGCGACAGCTCTACACCGCGATCCTGCGCGGCCCCACGCCAGCGGTCGTGCCGTCCGTCGCCTCCGCCGCGGTCCGGCCGGCGCAGCTGCCGGTCCCACCCAGCAGTTTCGTCGGGCGTCACGACGAGCTCGCCGCCCTCGACGCCGTGCACGAGAAATCCCGAAACGGTGAGCGTCCCAGTGGCTCAGTGGTCGTCACGGGGGCCGGTGGCATGGGCAAGACGGCCCTGGTCACGCACTGGGCCGATCAGACCCGGCAGGGTTTTCCGGGCGGACAGCTCTACCTCGATCTCGACAATGACATCCCCGCGGCGGTTGCACTGGCCAGGGCCCTCGTCGATCTCGGCATCGCGCCCGACGACGTGCCACGGCAGGCAGAGACACGCGCCGCGCGACTGCGCTCGCTGCTGTCCAGCCGCACGGTGCTGATGGTCCTGGACAACGTGAGCAGCGCCCAGCAGGCCCGGCCGTTCTTTCCCGGGGCCGGTGACAGCATGCTGGTGATCATCAGTCGGAACCGGCTTGACGGGCTCGTCGCCCGCGAAGGCGCTCACCTCCTGGTGCTCAACCCGTTGGACGTCGAGCCGGCCACCCGTCTGCTCCGGGCGATCGCCGGGATGGCCGACTCCGCGCCCGACGACATCCGTACCCTGGTGGAGCTGTGCCATGGAATGCCGTTGGCCATCCGGATCGTGGGCGCCCACCTGCGGTTGGGAGCCCGGCCGGACGCCCTCGTCGACGCCCTGCGTGATGAGCGCACCCGACTCGCCCGGCTCACCACCACCGATGGCGACGCGAGTGTGCGCGCCGTCATCGCGGTGTCGTACCGACGGCTGGCCGCACCGGCACGTCGGCTGCTACGCCACCTCGGACTGTTGGACGCTCGTGCGATCCCGCTCGGCGCCGCGGCCGCACTGGCCGGTATCTCCTGCGACACCGTCCTGACGGACCTGCTCGACGAACTCGCCGCGGCCAATCTCGTCACAGTCGAAGCGGACGGCCGGGTCAGCCTCCATCAGTTGACGCGCATGTTCGCCCATCAGCGGGGCCAGCTCGACGACACCTGGACCGATCGCGCGGCCGCCGAGCGGCGACTGCTCGGCTGGTATGGGCACGCAACCCGCCAAGCACAGCAACGCATCAGGCCGACCTCGGGTGGAGCCGGCGATAGCACAGTGCCTGACCCGCAGCACCTCTTCCTGCCGGAGCTGACCGACACCGTCGCAGCGCTGAGCTGGGTGGACGCCGAGGCGGAAACGATCATCGGGCTGATCGACCAGCACGTCCGGATCCACCCTGATCTCGTCTGGGCCCTCGCCGTCAACATACGCGGCTGGCTGCAACGCCGGGCACCCCGCGACACCTGGATCGCCGTGATCGAGCAGGGCATCCGATCCGCCGCCCTGGCCGGCAGCAGCACCGGCGAGGCGACCCTGCACGGAAGCCTGGGCGTCGCACACAGCCTCCTGCTGCAACGCACCGAGGCCCGCTCCGCGTACCAGCGCGCCAGCGAACTCTTCGGGCGGAGCGGCGACCATGCCGGCAAGGCCGACGTCGAGGCGAGCCTGGGTGCGATGCTGGCTGACAGCGGTGCGCTCGACGAGGCACTTCCACCACTTCTGCGGGCGCGGCATCTCGCGACCCTGCTGAACGACCCCGATCTCATCTTCAAGGTCGAACTCAACCTTGGCTATCTGCATCGACGGGCCGACCGCCAGCAGGAGGCACTCGACGCCTACACGTCGGCGTTGTCGGCCGCGGAGCGGTCCAGCAACCGCGACTGGTTGTCGGCGAGCGTCCACACGAATCTCGGCCGCCTGCATCTCCTTCAGGGCAACCTTGATCAGGCCGAACACCACTACGACACAGCGGTCCGGCTGGCCCGGAGCACCGGCGATCGCATGCGGGAGGCTTGGGCACTGCACGGATGCTCCGACATCTGCGCGGCCCGACGGGACCTTCCGGCAGCCGTAGCAGCCCTCCAGGAAGCCGTCACGATCCTCGAACCCCTGGGCGATCGCCGCCTCGACGAGATGCGCACCCGGCTGTCCGAGTTGCTCTCGGACGACACCGCCGGCCAGTCACCGCCGAAGGCATAGCCACACCGCGCGTCGACGGTGTTCGGCACCCTCGCCGGGGCGTCCGGCGCCCTTGGCGTCTCCGCGGTCTGGCCAACACCGAGCCAACATTCTGCTGCGAGACTGCGCCATCAGTAGTCAGCCAGAGCCCGCCGGGCGGGAGAACCGCGACATCGGTACGAGCCAGACGGGGGTGCGCGGCTGCGCCCGGGCCCGGCGGGCGACGGCTCACGTCAACCGACTCATCGGTGGAACGGAGACTGGAAATGTCACCTGGGACGAGAAGCAGAGGGCGCACGTTCGCGGCGGCGGCGATGGCAGCGGTGGCGTGCGCCGGCGTGCTGGGGATCGCATCCCCCGCGGCAGCCGCTCCGACGTCGGGAGGATCGACAGTCAGTGCCGTCGCTGATGGCGACATGGTGGCGCAGAGCTGGGCCTTCGTCGCGTCCTACCCGGGCAACTCCATGGGGTTGGCCGCGTGTGCGTTCCACGCGGGCTTCCTGCGCTCGCAGACGGGTAGGAACTACATGTGCACCCGGGCGGGCTCCTACTACCACCTGCTCAAGGAACTCTGACCCGCAGTTCCGTGCCCGGCCGGTCTCTTCAGCGCGTCTCCTCGATCGCCTGCTCGGCGGCGTGGCGTACGTCGTCGAGCAGGATCTGCATGTCGCGCCGGGTGGTGCGGTAGTTGAGCACGCAGCCGCGCAGCGCGAAGCGGCCGTTGATTGTCGCGTTCGACAGGTACGAGCTGCCGGCCTGCTGCAGTAACACCATGATCCGTTCGTTGAGGCGGTCGAGTTGCTCCTCATCGGCCTGCGACCGCGAGCCGGCTCGCGCGCTCGGCGGCAGATAGCGGAAGCAGAAGATGGAGAGTTCGACCGGGGCGAGCAGCTCGAAGTCGACGCTGTCGTCGATCAGCTCAGCCACGTGACGGGCGCAGTCGAGGTTGCTCTCAATCGCATCGCTGACAGTTCGCGACCCGGCGTGCGCCAGCGTCATCCAGACCTTGAGCGCCCGGAACCGCCGGGACAGGTCGGGGCCGTAGTCCCAGAAGGCGAAGGCCTCGGCCGGTTCGGTCTGCATGACCCGGGTGTAGTCGGCGTCCAGGCTGAAGGCGGGCCGTGCCGCCTCCGGGTCGCGGTAGATGAGGCAGCCGCAGTCCGCCGGCAGGTAGAGCCACTTGTGTGGGTCGAGGGAGATGGAGTCGGCCTCCGACAAGCCGTCGAAGAGCGCGCGGGCCGAGGGGGCGAGCCGCGCGAAGCCGCCGTAGCAGGCGTCGACGTGCATCCAGAGCCCGTACTCCCGTGCGACCTCGGCGATCTCGGCGAGCGGGTCGACGGCACCGGTGACGACGGTGCCGGCGTTCGCCACCACGCAGAACGGTTCGGCCCCGGCGGTCCGGTCGTCCTCGATGGCACGGACGAGGGCGTTGACGTCCATCCGGAAACGGGCGTCCACCTGAATCTCGCGGACGTTGGTCCGCCCAATGCCGAGCAGCGCGGCAGCCTTGTGGATCGAGTGGTGGGTCTCGGTGGAGGCGTAGACGCGCAGCGGCGCCGGATGGGCGGCCATACCGTCGCTGGCGATCGTGTCGCCGCAATGGCGGTGTCGGGCGGCGGCGAGCGCGGTGAAGTTGGCCATCGAGCCGCCGCTCATGAACAGCCCTCCGGCGCCCGGATCGCAGCCGATCGCCTCCTTGATCCAGTCGATGGCCAGGTGCTCCAGCTCGGCGGGAGCCGGTGCCGACCGCCACGCGGTGAGGTTCGCGTTCAGCGCCGACGCGAGGAGGTCGGCCACCGCGGCGACGGCGGTACCCGGCGCCGAGACGTACCCGAAGAAGCGGGGATGGCCGTTGTGCCGGCTGCCGGGCACGACCACCTCGCGGAAGACCTGCAGAAGATCGGCGAAGTCACGGCCCTCGACGGGCAGTGGCTCGGCGAGTAGCTCCTTCAGCGCGGCGGCGGAGGTTCGTGGGGCGATCGGCAGGTCCCGGATCGAGTCCTGGTAGGCGGCGATCCACTCGATGGCGCGGCCACCCATGTCCCGGATCTGCTCCGCCGAGGGGTCCAGGGCTGAGTCGACGCCGCGCCCGTCGGATGAGATCGAAGTCATGACCCGGAGGATAGTGTGGATCATGTCCCGGCGCCGGCGAGCACCGGACGAGGTCGACTTCCGTCGTACGCTGCATCTCGCGGATGATGAGCAGGAGGCTGCGGTGGCCGAGACGACGACGACCGGAACCATGGTGGCCGAGGTGATGGCCGAGCTGGCCGAGCTTGAGGACCCGAAGACTCGCGAGGTGAACGAGAGACACGGTGACGATCACGGTGTCAACCTCGGCAAGCTGCGCGCGCTCGCGAAGCGGCTGAAGACGCAGCAGGAACTCGCGCGCCAGCTCTGGGCGACGGGCGACACGGCGGCGAGACTGCTGGCGATTCTGATCTGCCGACCGAGGGCGTTCGAACGTGGCGAGTTGGACGCCATGTTGCGCGAGGCGCGCACACCCAAGGTGCACGACTGGCTCGTGAACTATGTGGTGAAGAAGAACCCGCACTCCGAAGAGCTGCGCCTGGCCTGGTCCGCCGATCCGGATCCCGTGGTGGCGAGCGCCGGCTGGGCGCTGACCACCGAACGCGTGACGAAGAAGCCTGAGGTCCTCGACCTGCCGGGACTGCTCGACGTCATCGAGGCGGAGATGAAGGACGCCCCGGATCGCCTCCAGTGGGCGATGAACCACTGCCTGGCTCAGATCGGAATCGACCACGCCGAGCACCGCGTCCGTGCGATCGGCATCGGTGAGCGCCTGGAGGTGCTCAAGGACTACCCGACGTCCCCGGGCTGCACGTCCCCGTACGCGCCCATTTGGATCAACGAGATGGTGCGCCGCCAGCACGACGGCTAGGAACGGCCCCCGGCCGCCACGGTGACCTCCGGGTCTGGATCAACCCGGTCAGGCTGCCGGTTCGCTGATGGGCGACCGGTGGCCGCCGTGGCACGCGACCAACGCGTCAGCCACGATGTCGGCGTCAGCCTCTGCGACGTCCGCCGGGTACTCCGGCAGCAGATCGTCCCAGACGACCAGCCACGACCCGTACAACTGGCCCTGCCCCTCCGGCCGGGCGAAGAACCAGACGTGCAGATGGGCGCCACCATCTCCGATGCGGTAGACGTGGGCCCGCGAGATGTGCGGCAGCGCCTGCACGTGGCGAACGATGCGAGTGCTCAACAGCCCCAGTTCGGCGGCCAGTTCGTCAGGTAGATCCGCCATGTCGTAGTGATCGCGCGGATACAGCATGAGCACCAGCGGGACGCCCACTCCCGAGATCCGCGCCAGCCGCCAGTGCTCGTTGAACCAGATCCCTTCGTCCCGGTCACGGCAGGGTCAGGTCAGCGGATCTCCACGGCGTGCCGTGAGGGTGACGAGGACGAGCACGGCAACGCCAAGAGTGGTGGCGCCGACCGCCCACCACCAGAAGAACCCGGAAAAGACCGAGGCGATCAGAAGGCCCACGCCGAGGCCGGCCAGCAGACCGAGCCCGAACAAGGCCCGTGGGGGCAGTGCGAGGTACGGCAGGCGCCGCACCACGAGCACTTCCAGCCAGGTGCCACCCACCGCCAGCAGTGCCGCGCCGACCGCGTCCACGGCGGACAGTCCGTGACCTTCGCTGATCGGCACGAGGACCCGGCCCTCGTCACCGGCCGGGACGAAGAGAATGAGCACGCCGGCGACAACGAGCAGAGCCGTGACTGCTACCTGGGTACGCGGCACACCCACACCCTGAGACATCGCTTCAGTCTTGGTCATCCGCCGCGATTCCGACAGGAGCCGAATCGCCGAACATCGAATCGCGAAGATCAGATTGTACGGATGACCATCGACCACCGGCCAGGGTACGGGCGTACGTGACGCCGTGACGCACCCAGCCTCGCAGGTCGTCGTCATCCTGGACGACCTCGGTGTCCACCCGCAGCCAGCCGTTCATCGTGCGGCCGCGCATCTCGAACCGGCGCACGTGCGGCGCACTGATCAACGAGTCGGCCTCGGCCGGGTCGACGCGCAGCAGCAGGCCGCCCTGACTGCTCGCACTCACGGCCATTGTGCCGTGGATCAGGAAGGCGAGCCCCCCGAACATGCGGCGCTCGGTCAGACCGGGCTCGGCCCGCACGACCATCCGGATCCGATCGGCCAGCTCAACGTCGTACGCCATGCGCGGATTCCCTCCCGACGCCTCGTCCGCACGCCACAGGGGCGCGGGCTGGATGGGTGGTTCAGGTTATTGGCGGGCCGCCTGGAAGGGGGCGCGGTCGAACAGGAACCTGCTGTACGTGATCTTCCCGTCCTTGACGGTGACGCACTCGGCGCCCGGCGCGCTCGGCACCGGTGCGGTAGTGGCGTCGTACATCACAAGCGCGGTCTGGTCATCGCCGAAAGCGGCGATCATTCTGGCGTCGCGCAGCATCTGCACGAACGGCGCCAGGAACGCCCGGTAGGCGTCGGCGCCCTCGATGCGGCCGGCCGGCGCGTCGCAGACGATGTCCGCGGCGATGTAGGACATGGCCCGGTCCAGGTCCTTGGTCCGCCAGGCCTCGTGGTAGGCGAGCGCGGTCTGCAGGGCGGGGCTCTTGTCGGTCACGGTGTCTCCTTCTCGTGGGTCCTTCCGGTGGTATAGACACCGCCGATGGCCGGGACGGACCGCCGCCCGGGGAACATGGCAGTATTTTTTCGTGAGCGAGACCACGCTGGATCGCGCCCGGGCCGGGGACGCGCACGCGTTCGGGGACCTTGTCGGGCCGTACCGGGGCGAGCTGCAGTTGCACTGCTACCGCCTCCTCGGCTCGCTCACCGACGCCGAGGACATGCTGCAGGAGACGCTGCTCGCGGCGTGGCGGGGGTTGGACCGTTTCGAGGGGCGCGCGTCGGTGCGCACCTGGCTGTACCGGATCGCGACCAACCGCTGTCTCAACGCGCGGCGCGCCGCCGGCCGGCGCATCCCGACCGAGCCGGTGCCGCCGTTCCAGCCACCGGAGCTGAGCCGGCGCGGGGAGGTCACCTGGCTGCAGCCCTACCCGGACGCGCTGCTGGACCACCTCGCGGAGCCGACGCCGGGTCCACCGGCGCGGTACGAGACCCGCGAGGCGGTCGAACTCGCGTTCGTCGCCGCGCTCCAACGGCTGCCGCCGCGGCAGGCCGCCGCCCTGGTCCTGCGCGACGTGCTCGGCTACCCGAGCGCCACGGTCGCCGGCATGCTCGGCACCACCGAGGCAGCCGTCAAGGGCGCCCTGCAACGAGCCCGCGCCGCGCTCGACACAGGGCGCGTGGCCGGCCGTCCCCCGCCGCCCCGTTCCGCCGCCGAGCGCCGGCTGACCCGCCGCTTCGCCGAGGCGTTCACCGCGGCCGACCTTGGACGGCTCGTCGCCCTGTTGACCGACGACGCCTGGCTGAGCATGCCCCCGGCACCGCACGAGTACCACGGCATCCCGGCGATAACCGACTTCCTCCGGGCGAGCCTGGCGTTCCAGGCCACCCGACGGCTCGCGCTGGTGCCCACGCGCGCCAACACCCAGCCCGCGTTCGGCGCCTACCTCGCCGGGTCCGAGGCGACCACCGCCGGCCCGGCGGGCCTGATCGTGCTCACCCTGACCGGGGACCGGATCGGCGCCATCACCCGCTTCCACCTCAACCATCTGCTGCCCTACTTCGGGCTACCCGACGGGTCTCCTGTGTCAGGACCGTCGCCGTCCATCCACGGGGGGACTTCAAGAACGAGTGTCTGCGAGCCCAGGTCGACGGGCTGAAGAATCGGCCCGAGACCACGAACGGCATCGTGAACTCCGACCTGCTCGAACACTTCTTCCCCGGCTTCCAGCGCGTGACGACTGTGGAGCGCCCGACAGCCACTCCATACCGACGAACCTTCTGGGAAAGGACTCGAGCATGCGAGCGATCACCGTGCGAGACCGTGACGCGGGTATCAGCGGGCTCACCCTGACCGACATGCCCTACCCGCACGCTGCGGAGAACGACGTCATCGTGCGCGTGCACGCCGCAGGCTTCACACCCGGAGAGCTCGAGTGGCCGGGAACGTGGTCCGATCGCGCCGGTCGAGACCGGACGCCCAGCATCCCCGGGCACGAGCTGTCCGGGGTTGTGGTCGAGCTCGGCTACGGAACCACCGGTCTCACCGTGGGCCAGCGGGTGTTCGGACTGACCGACTGGGCCCGGAACGGATCCCTGGCCGAATACACCGCGGTGGAGGCTCGCAACCTCGCCCCCCTCGCGGCCGACATCGATCACACGGTGGCCGCCGCGCTGCCCATCTCCGGACTGACCGCATGGCAGGGTCTGTTCGACCACGCCCACCTCACCACCGGCCAGACCATCCTCATTCACGGCGCTGCGGGCGGCGTGGGCTCGATCGCCGTTCAACTCGCGCGGGAGGTGGGCGCCCGCGTGATCGGCACCGGCCGAGCCGACGACCGTGACGTCGCGCTGGGCCTCGGCGCGCAGACCTTCCTCGACCTGGACGCCGACGATCTGCGGCAGGTCGGCGAGGTGGACCTGGTGTTCGACGTCATCGGCGGCGACATCCTCGTGCGATCGACCGAGCTGGTGCGCCCGGGCGGCACCGTCGTCACCATCGCCACGCCACCTACCGTGCAGCCCAGGGACGGGCGAGCCGTCTTCTTCGTCGTCGAACCTGATCGCGCCCGGTTGGCCGACCTCGCCCAGCGCCTCCGTACCGGACGGCTGAAGCCCATCGTCGGCGCCGTGCGACCACTCGACGAAACGGCGTCCGCGTTCGCCCGGCACCGCCGCATGCCCGGCAAGACGATCATTCAGGTGGCGGACGAGTGAGGAGTCTCGAACAGCCACGGTGATGGTGCCAGGTGAGGAAGCACGCGTCCGCGACCGAGCGACGAACGGTGAGGCGTACCAGGTCGTGGGGCACTGTGAGGGCGGCCAGGGTTGATAGCGTCGCCGGACATGGACGGCGCCGCCTGCACCCCGTAGGCGCCCGGCACGCCTCCGAGTCAGCGCCACGTCGATCCTGGGTTGATGCTCGGCTCGATGCTCTGGACGACGTGTCCAGAGCCCGTCTCCCACCCGGTGCGGCCCGCGCACCGGCAAGCCCCCTCCCGCTCGTCGAACTTGTCCGTGGCGAGATCGATGCCTTCCTGGTCGAGCGCTACCACATCTGGGATCACGCGCCCTGGATTCTTCTCGTCGAGGAAGCGGGCGGCCGTTTCACCGATCCGACCGGAGGACACGCGGGCGATCAGGGCGGTGGCCTGTACTCCAACGCCAACGTGCACAGCCAGTTGCTCACCGCGCTGCAATACCCGCGCCGTGGTCGGTGAACAACCGGCACGTGCCCGATGCTCGATCAGCGTGCCGTGGGAAACGCGGAACGCAGTGCGGAGCCGCGAGTGATGAACGCGACCCGGACGATCGGCAGCATGCAGACGACCTGCGTCACGGCGTACCACGGCGGGCAGATGCCCGGGATCAGATCGACGCCGATGATCGCGATCGGCATGATGAGGGCGAGACCGCTGACGCGCTCGAAGGCCCGTCGAGATCCCTGGGAACCGGAGACGGTCATCCGGTAGATCAGCACGGCGACCACCGGCAGCAGGACTGCCCGGACCCACATGAAGGTGTTCACCGTGTGGCCGCTGACGGACACCACGATGACTCCCAGGAGGGCGACGGCGCTGAGAGCGGCGTACACCCTGATGTTGTTCTTCGCCGCGTCGAAAGCGCCTTGAACGCGAGGGCTCTTGATCATCACTGTCTCTGCGGTGTCGTGCGTGTCGGTTTCCATGCTCACCGACGTTAGGAACCACTGGACCGACCCGGTATGGGCCTGGACGCACGGATGGGTGGGGCTGGGCCCACTCCCGGGCTGACCAGCGCAGTCGCCGGCTCGGCGCGGTGCGACAGTGGAAGCACCCGACGGAAGGCGAAGGAAGGAACATGAGACAGCTGGGTTGGTGGGTGGGGCGTGCCGGCGTGGGGTTCGTGCGTTCGTGCGTCGTGGCGGCCGTCACCATGCTGGTCCCGGCCGTGTGGGCTGCCGCTGTGGCGCTGGGGATCTGGTGGGGGGCGGGAAACCCGTGGTCGTGGGTAGCCCCGTTCGTGCTCGTGTGCGTGGGCACGCTCGCCCTGTCCCGGCCGGTCTGCCGGCTGGTCCGGCTCCTGGTCGCGAGGTGGACCGCCATCGTCATCCCGGACGGATACCGGCAGGCCGGGCCGGTGACACGGATGTCCACCGGGTACTGGTGGAACGGCTTCTCGTACGAGCGCAGCCAGCGGGATGCCCTCATGGACCAGAAGTGGCGGGTCCGCTGGAGCGACCCCGCCAATTGGCGCGACCTGCGGTTCACGGGGATCGCGCCGTTCACCGCGGGCGTGGTCGCGTCCCTCCCGCCGGTCGGGGTGGCCGCGGCGGTCCTCGGGCTCGGCCAGCCGGAGCCCGCCGCGCGCCTCGTCGGGGCACTCGGCGTGGTCGTGGCCGTCGCCTCCGCCCCGTACGCCTGGCGGCCCATCGAGCCGGTAGCCGTCCGCTTCCTGCGCCCGTCGCCCGCGATGGCGCTGGCGGACCGGGTGGATGAGCTGACCGCCCAGCGCGCGGACACGACGGTGGCGCAGGCCGCCGAGATCCGCCGGATCGAGCGAGACCTGCACGACGGAGCGCAGGCACGCCTGGTCGCGCTCGGACTGTCGCTGGCCACCACGGAGAAGCTGATGGAGACGGAACCCGACCGGGCCAAGGCGCTGCTGCGGGAAGCTCGGGCCGGCGCCACCGCGTCGCTGGCCGAACTCCGCGAACTGGTCCGGGGGATCAGCCCGCCGGTGCTGAACGAGCGGGGGCTGATCGATGCCGTCCGCGCTCTCGCCCTGGACAGCCCGCTCGAAACCAGCGTCAATGCTGATCTTCAGCTCCGCCTGGACCCGCCGATCGAGTCCGCCCTGTACTTCGGGATCGCCGAACTGCTGACCAACGCGGTCAAGCACGCCCACGGGTCCCAGGCGCGGATCTCCATCACCCGGGACGACACCCACCTGATCGTCGACGTCGAGGACGACGGCCAGGGCGGAGCCACCGCGCGCCCCGGCGGAGGACTCGCGGGGCTGCGCCGCCGCCTCGCGGTCTTCGACGGCACCGTCGACATCAGCAGCCCGGCCGGCGGCCCGACCCGTGCGAGGATGGCGCTGCCATGCGAATCGTCGTAGCCGAAGACCTCTACCTGCTGCGCGACGGGATGGTCCACCTCATCGAGGCGTACGGGCACCAGGTGGTGGGCACGGCGGCCACCGGGCCCGAGACGCTCGAGGCGCTGCTGAGGTGGCGGCCGGATGTTTCCGTCGTCGACGTCCGCATGCCGCCGACCCAGTCGGACGAGGGCCTACGGGCAGCTCTCGCCGCACGCCGCGAAGTACCCGGACTACCGATCTTCATCCTGTCCCAGCACGTCGAGCAGCTGTACGCCCGCGAACTCCTGGCCGCCGGCGCAGGTGGCATCGGCTACTTCCTCAAGGAGAGCGTGTTCGACGCCGACCAGTTCATCGATGCCCTGCAACGCGTTGCCGACGGCGGGACCGCCATGGACCCGGCCGTCATCACGAAGCTGCTCTCGAGTGGGTCCTCGAACCGACGCCTCGAAAAGCTCACCGACCGCGAGCACTCGGTGCTCAGCCTCATGGCCGAGGGCCTGTCGAACCAGGCGATCGGTCAGCGGCTCTTCCTCAGCGAGAGCGCCATCAGCAAGTACACCACCTCCATGTTCGACAAGCTCGGCATCACCGACGACGACGACACCAACCGCCGGGTCCGCGCCGTCCTCACCTTCCTGAACAAGCCGTAGTCGGACCGCGCCGCGCGGAACGGTCGGTCAGGCGCCGCTTCGCACGAAGGTCTCCTCGCCCCATGACCCGTCGTCAGCCTCCATCCGGATGACCAGCCGGTCACTGACGCAGCGGTAGGTCAGACAGTCACGCTTCGTGGCACGAAGCGTGCTGATCATCGGCACCGCACCGCAGGAGCGTGACCGGCCATCGACCCGTTCCGAGTTGCGCGCCGAGGCCCGTCCGCGAGTCCATCGGGGTTTTCGTCCCGATTCATCGACCTGTCGATGGTGTTGATGAAACGATAGGAGACGTGGGAGCTGCGAAAACTGCGATGCCTGCTATCTCGCCACTGGCTGGCGAGCCGATCAAGCGTGCCGATGCCGAGCGGCTCGCGGGAGTGCTGAAGGCATTCGCCGATCCGGCCCGGCTGCGACTGCTCAGCCTGATCCAGTCCGCGCCGGAGGGTGAGGCGTCCGTGAGTGACCTCACCGCGCCGCTCGGGCTCTCTCAGCCGACCGTGAGCCATCACCTCAGGATCCTCACCGAGGCCGGCCTGCTCGAGCGCGACAAGCGCGGCGTCTGGGCGTACTACCGGCTGGTGCCGTCCGCGATCGCGGCGATCGCCGAACTGTTGACGCCCCCTCGCAAGCGGGCGACGAAGAAGACCCGCTGACGGCGGGGCCGCCACAGTCCTCGGACGGCAGCGGCCCCGGGTCGTACGGCGCCGGCGTCAGCGCCGGTCGGTCGCCTCGTTCCGTGCGGTGTCGACGGACACCTGGTCGAAGGCCGGAGCGCCGTCGACCGCGTCGGCGGCGACGGCCGTCGACGTGGCGCTGTCCGGCAGGTCCAGGCTGGTCCGCAGGGTGACCGGCTTGAGCAGCAGCGCGGCGATGACGCCGACGACCGCGATGGCGGCGGAGATCAGGAAGATGTGTCCGGTGGCGTCGCCGTACGCGGCCCGGACGATGTGCTGGATCCCCTCGGGCAGAGCGGTGATGTTGAGGTTGCTGCTGCCACCGGCGTTGCCGGAGGCGGGGATCCCGGCGGCGGTGAGGTCGCGGGTGATCTGGTCGGTGACCCGGTGGGCGAGGACGGCGCCGAGCACCGAGACGCCGATGGTGCCGCCGAGCGACCGGAAGAACGCGACGCTGGAGCTCGCCGCGCCGATGTCCTTGAGGGAGACCGTGTTCTGGACGGCGAGAACCAGATTCTGCATGGTCATGCCGACGCCGGTGCCGACGATGAACATGGCGGCGCCCACCAGGACGAGAGACGTCTCGTGGTCGATGGTGCCGAGCAGCGCGAACCCGGCGACCAGGATGATCGAACCGGCGACGATGTACGGCTTGATCCTCCCGGTCCTGGTGATCAACCGGCCGGCGATGATCGATGAGCCGAGGACCCCGGCCATCATCGGGATGGTGAGCAGGCCTGCCTCGGTCGGGGTGTACCCGCGGCCGATCTGGAAGTACTGGCCCAGGAAGACGGCGCCGCCGAACATGGCCATGCCGACCGCGAGGCTGCCGAGGATGGCCAGCGCGGTGGTGTGCTGGCGCACGATACCGAGCGGGACGACCGGCTCGGCCGCCCGCGACTCGACCCAGACCGCCAGGGCGAGGAGGATGAGCGCGCCGCCCACCATGGCCGCGGTCTGCCAGGAGAACCAGGCGAACGAACCATCGACGAAGGAGATCCAGATCAGCAGTACGCTGACGCCGGCGGCGATCAGGCTGGCGCCCAGGTAGTCAATCTTGACGTTCTCCCGTCGCAGGGTCGGCAGGTGCAGGGTGGCCTGGAGCAGGATCAGCGCGACGATGGCGACGGGCACGCCGACGAAGAAGCACCAGCGCCAGCCGAGCCAGGACGTGTCGACGATGAGGCCGCCGAGCAGTGGACCGCCGACCGTCGCGACCGCCATGACGCCGCCGAGGTAGCCGTTGTAGCGCCCCCGCTCACGCGGCGGGATCATGGCGGCGATCGCCACCTGGACGAGGGCCTGCAGTCCGCCGACCCCGATGCCCTGGAACGCGCGGGCGGCGATGAGCTGGCCGGCGCTCTGCGAGAAGCCCGCGACGACGGAGCCCAGCAGGAAGACCACGATGGCGACCTGGATGAGGACCTTCTTGCTGAACAGGTCGGCGAGCTTGCCCCAGATGGGGGTGGTCGCGGTCGCGGTGAGCAGGGTGGCGGTGACCACCCAGGTGTACTGGTTCTGCGAGCCGTTCAGCGCCCCGATGATCTTCGGTAGCGCGGTCGAGACGACGGTGCTGCTCAACATCGCGACGAACAGCACCAACAGCAGGCCGCTGAGCGCCTCGAGCGTCCGCCGATGGGTCATCGGCTCAGCGCCGGTCGTGATGGTGGGTGCGCTCATCGCGCGGCCTCCAGCTTGTCGTGGTTTCCGAGGGCGACGTCGATGTCGCGGGTGAACCGGTCGAGCGCGGCGCTCAGCGCCTCGATCTCGCCGGAAGTCCAGCCGGCCAGCGCCCGCTCGAGCAGCTCGCCGTACCAGCTGTGGGTGTCGGCCAGGGCGATCCGGCCGGCGGGGGTGATCGCCAGGAGGCTCGCCCGCTTGTCGGTCGGATCGGGCCGCCGTTCGACCAGGTCGTGCGCGACGAGCGCGGCGACGGAGCGGCTGACCGTCGACGGGTCGAGCCGGGTGCGCTGAGCCAGTTCATGGGCGTGGCAACCGCTGGACAGCTGGTCGATCTGCAGGAGCATGCCGACCAGGCCCAGTGGAACGGCCGGCCGCTCGTCAGCCCGGCGCTGCCTCAGCAACCGGACACTGCGCACCATGTCGTACAGCCGAAGGCCGAGCGCACGAACGGCGTTGTCCACGTCTGCTCCCACCCTCGAGTTGGTTGGTTGCTCCAAGCAAGCATCTACCGATCTTGCGCAGCACGCAAGTTTGCCCATTGAGAAGCGCGTCACCCCACGTACGCTGAGGGCGATGGACGAGACCACCGGGCTACGGGAGCGCAAGAAGGCGGCCACCCGCCTCGCCCTGCACGAGGCGGCCTTGCGCCTCGCCGCCGAACAGGGGCCCGACGCGGTGACCGTCGAGGCGATCGCCGACGCGGCGAACGTCTCCCGGCGGACGTTCTCGAACTACTTCTCGAACAAGGAGGAGGCGCTCTTCCACGGCGACACCACGCGCCTGCGCAGGCTGTTGCAGCTGATCCGCGAGCGGCCCGCCAACGAGCCGCCGTGGACAGCACTGACCCGGGCAGCCGAACGCTTCACCGAGGAGGCGTTCGGCGATCGCGACCACTCCTGGCTGACCCGACGCCGGCAGCTGCGCGGGCACCCCGGCCTGGCCGCACAGCAGGTCGCGGCGTACACCGCGATCGAGCGCGAACTGGCTGGCGATCTCGCACAGCGGCTCACCGGCGCCGACGTGGCGCTGCGCTCCCGCCTCCTGGCCGCGACCTTCCTGGCCATCCTGCGCGTCGCCGTCCAGCACTGGATCGATCACCCGGGCGGCCAACTGCCGCAGACCATCCGGACCGCGCTCGCCGAAGTCACTCCCCCGGCGACCGCCAGGGGTCACCGGTCGACCACCGGCGACTAGGGCGTGTTTCACCCCCGCCGGCGCCAGGGGCTTGCGGGGTGCGCGACGTTTTGAGATCGCCCGACCAGCAGTGCGCGCACGGGGATCAGCCTTGAGCGGGGCGGGTGCAGTACCCAGAATGAAACCGTGATCACCCTGGAGACCGAGCGGTTGACCCTGCGCGGTTGGCGAGACGACGACCTCGACGCCCTGGCGGCCATCAACGCCGACCCGGAGGTGATGCGCTACATCATGGACGGCTCCGTGCGCGATCGCCGGCAGAGCGCCGAAGGCCTGCGAAAGATGATCGCGAGTTGGAGGGAGCGCGGATACGGCCTGTTCGCCGTAGAGGTTCGCGAGACGGGCCTCTTCATCGGTTGGGCCGGGCTCGCGGTGCCCTACTTCCTGCCGGAGGTGATGCCGGCCGTGGAGATCGGGTGGCGGCTCGACCGAAGGTACTGGGGACATGGGTACGCGACGGAGGCGGCCTCGGCGGCTCTGCGGTTCGGCTTCCTCGACCGCGGCCTGAGCCGCGTCATCAGCGTTCGCCACGTCGAAAACGTCAGGTCGGCGCGGGTGATGGAGAAGCTGGGACTCACCCGCGAGTTCGACACTGTCGTACCCGGGCACCATCAACCCGTCGCCGTTCATGCGATCACCCGCGACCAGTACCGAGCCCGCTTCGACGCCTGATCGCAGGGGCCGGGGCGCTGCACG
This sequence comes from Micromonospora coriariae, assembly GCF_900091455.1. NCBI lineage: Bacteria > Bacillati > Actinomycetota > Actinomycetes > Micromonosporales > Micromonosporaceae > Micromonospora > Micromonospora coriariae. Next base: position 6,242,669 of record NZ_LT607412.1, read on the forward strand.
CGCGAGGCCGCACGGCGCTGAACACACTCACGTCGCCCGCCCTTGATGTCGAGGTGGCCAGGGTCACCTCGTCGACCGTCCGCAGAAGCGGACGACTGTCGTCCGCCTGGGATAGCGTGATGGAAGCGGACGGCTGCCGTCCCATTCCGACTGGGCCCGACGGAGAACTGGACCGAGCCGCCACCACCGGCTCGTGGGCCCACCTCTCGAATCGCCCACACCTAGAACAGAGATGAGCCGATCATGTCCATGCGTTTCACCGACAAGGTCATTTTGGTCACCGGTGCCACCTCCGGCATGGGGCGGGCCGTCGTCGAGCGGATCGCCGCCGAGGGCGCGAAGGTCGTCCTGGCGGCGCGCGGCAAGGATGCGGGTGAGGCATTCGTCGCCGAGCTGCGTTCCGCCGGGCGAGACGTGCTCTTCGTGCCGACCGACGTGACGGTCGGAGCCGAGGTGGAGGACCTGGTCGGCCGGGCGGTCGACCACTACGGCCGGCTCGACGGCGCGTTCAACAACGTCGGCGCGGCCACCGCGCACGGTCCGGTCACCGAGATCGACAACGACGCGTGGGGCGCCGAGATGGCACTCAACCTCAACAGCGTCTTCTTCGGCCTGAAGTACCAGATTCCCGCGCTGCAGGCGTCCGGCGGCGGGTCGATCCTGAACAACGCCTCCAACCTCGCGGTCACGGGCGCGGCCGGAATGGCCCCCTACAGCGCCGCCAAGCACGGCGTCATCGGGCTCACCCGGTCGGCGGCACTCGACGTGGCCGGGACGGGTGTGCGGATCAACGCGCTGGTCACCGGCGGCGTCGACACCCCGCTTCTGCGCGGCGCGATGGGCGAGAACCCGGAGGAGGCCCTGCGTGTCGCCGGCGCGATGCACCCGGTGGGACGAATTGGGCGGCCCGAAGAGATCGCCGCCTTCGCGGCCTTCCTGCTCAGTGACGAGACCACGTTCATCACCGGAGCCGCTCTCGCGATCGACGGCGGCATGACCGCCGCGTGACGCGTCCGGTGACCAGGCATTGAGTACGTGCCGTCCCGGCGTACGCCATCGGCACGAGACAGCCCGGCATCGCGGATGCCGCCACCGGGTCAGCTCCCGGCTCTGCTGAGAGCCGGGAGCTGACGCGCATCCCAAGAAGTTCCGCCTGAAGGCCATCTCCGGGCCGCGGTCTTCCGATCAGTGGCATTCTTTCCCGCATGGCCGAAACGAGCGATCTGCCGCTTGCCGATGCCGAACTGGCCGCCTTCATCGAGGCCGGTCGGCGGAACCCTGGCCCTCCTGCCCGTGCTGTGGGGGCGGCGGAGCTACGGCGCGCGCAACAGCTACGTGTCGAAGCCCGCCCCCCGGGCCCGGAGATCGCCTGGGTCGGGGATCTGACTGTCGGTTCGACCGACGTACGGACCCGCCTCTACCGGCCATCGGCGGCGACTCAGCCGCTCGTGGTGTTCCTCCACGGCGGGATGTGGACGATCGGCGATCTCGAGTCGCACGACCGGGCGTGTCGCCGCCTGGCGCTCAAGACCGACACGGCAGTACTGAGCGTGGACTTCCGGCGAGCTCCGGAGCACCCGTGGCCGGCGGCCGTCGATGACTGCGTTGACGTGATCCGATGGGCGGTGACCAGCGGGGGTTCGAACGCTGGCATCGGTGGCCCGACAGTCGTCATGGGCGACAGCTCTGGCGGGAACCTCGCCGCGCTCGCCTGCCTGCGCCTGCGCGATGAAGGCGGACCACTGCCCGCCGCCCAGATCCTGCTGTATCCGAACACCGACCTGACGCTCTCCTATCCCAGTGTGCGGACCAACGCCACGGGGTGGGGCCTGAACGCCGACGACGTCGCGTGGGGGGCCGAGCAATGGGTCCCGGATCCCGCCCGGCGTGCCGACCCCGACGTCAGTCCGGTGTTCGCCGCCAACCTTGGTGGGCTGCCGCCCGCGGTTGTCGTCACCGCGGAGCACGATCCGCTTCGAGATGAGGGCGACGCGTACGCCGCCCGGCTGGCGGCCGCCGACGTTCCGGTCACGCATCGTCGCGAGGCTGGCATGGTGCACGGATTCCTCACCCTCGATACGATCTCGCCCGCCGCGGCGGCGGCCGGAGACCGGGTTTTCGCCGACGTCGCCGACCTGGTCGCCCGCCTCCGGTGACGTCACATCAGGCGGGCCCTGGGACGCTCGACCGCGCTGGCCTGCGTCGCGGCCGGGATACTGGCCGCTGTGACGATCAAGGCGCTGATCCTCGACTTCGACGGCCTGCTGATGGATACGGAGACCACACTGCTGGACAGCTGGCGTTGGGAGTGGCGTCGGCACGGTTTGCGGCTCGACCCGACAGGTTTCTTCGCCGACCATGGCGGCGACGCGAACGAGGCGCGTTACAGCGCGCTCGAAGCGGCCGTCGGACCGGCCTACGACCGCGCGTCCAGCCACGCCCTGCGGATGGCACACCGAGCAGACCTGAACTCGGCGCTGGAGCCGGCGCCCGGCATCGTCGGATGGCTGGACCGGGCCGCGGAGCTGGGGCTGCGGCTCGCCGTGGCAAGCAGTTCCCCGATCACCCACGTGGGCGCCATGCTGGACAGGGCAGGGCTGCTGGCCCGGTTCGAGGTGCTGGCAACCGGCGAGGAAGTGCCTGCGCACAAGCCGGATCCCGCCGTCTATCTGCTGGCGCTGGATCGGCTCGGGCTGGCCGCGGATCAGGCGGTCGCCTTCGAGGACACCGCGCACGGCGTGGCGGCGGCACATGCCGCTGGGCTTCGGTGTGTCGCAGTGCCGAACCCACACGCGGACCACGCCCGCTTCGCGGCCGCGGACCTCCTGCTGAACAGCGCCGCGGACCTGTCCCTGGACGCGCTCCTGGTCAGACTCGGCCGGTGCACGAACCCTCCCAGATGAGCGCGGGGCGGCGCGTGCCAGGGGGAATTCGCAGGTGCCCAGGAGGGCTGCGGCGGCCCCGTCGCTAATCCCGGGCGCGGCGGCAAGCGTTCCCACTTGAACGTATATCGCACCGCGGGGCTTGCCGCAAGACCGGGGTCCTGCCGCAGAATCGTCGGCCGGAGCCGAGAACGGACGAGGAAATGGGGCACGACGTGGGTGTGTCGTTGTCAATGCACGGAACGGCCACCTCGGAGGTGTCGCGATGATCGAGCAGTACGTGTTGGACCTCCGAGAGGTCGACCAGACGCAGGTCGCGATCGCTGGCGGCAAGGGCGCGCACCTGGGTGCGTTGTCGCGGATCGACGGCATCGACGTGCCGGCAGGCTTCTGCGTGACCACTGACGCCTTCCGGCGGATCCTGGCCGAGGCGCCCACGCTCGACGATCGGCTCGATCGGTTGTCGCGCCTGGACGCGGACGACCGGGAGAAGATCCGCGCGCTCAGCGCGGAGATCCGCCGGGCCATCGAAGGGGTCGTCCTCCCCGACGACGTGGCGGGGGCGATCACCCGGGCTCTCACTCAGCACGGTGAGCACGCTGCCTACGCCGTCCGATCCAGCGCGACGGCCGAGGACCTGCCGACGGCCTCCTTCGCCGGCCAGCAGGACACGTACCTGAACGTCATGGGGCTGGCGGCGATCCTTGCGCACGTCAGCCGCTGCTGGGCCTCGCTCTACACCGAGCGGGCCGTGACCTACCGTCAGCGGAACGGCATCGACCACCGCACTGTCCACATGGCGGTTGTCGTGCAGAAGATGGCCTTCCCGCAGGCGGCCGGCGTCCTGTTCACGGCCGACCCCGTCACGTCCAACCGGACTGTCGCCTTCGTGGAGGCCAGCTTCGGCCTCGGCGAGGCTCTGGTCTCCGGACTGGTGAACGCGGACGCCTACAAGGTGCGCCACGGCGAGATCATCGACAGGACGATCGCCACCAAGCGGCTGGCCATCCACGCCGTGCCGACCGGCGGGACGAAGGAGCAGGCGGTCGACCCGCAGCGGCAGGAGCAGCCGGCGCTGACGGACGCACAGGTCGTGCGGCTGGTGCAGCTCGGGCGGCGGATCGAAAACCACTTCGGCCATCCCCAGGACATCGAGTGGTGCCTGGTCGACGATGACTTCCAGATCGTCCAGAGTCGGCCGATCACCACGCTGTTCCCCGTCCCGGCAACCGGCGACGGAGCGAACCACGTCTACCTCTCCGTCGGTCATCAGCAGATGATGACCGACGCCATGAAGCCACTGGGCGTCTCGATGTGGCCGCTGACGGCCATTGCGCCGATGCAGGAGGCTGGCGGGAGGCTGTTCGTCGACGTCACCCGGCGCCTGGCCTCGCCCGCGAGCCGCGCCGGCTTCCTGGAGATGGCGGGGAGGGGCGATCCGCTGACCAGGGACGCGTTGGAGACCGTCCTCGACCGAGGCGACTTCGTCCCGGCGCTCCCGGACGGCGGTCCCGGCGGGCCGCCGATCGGCGGCGCGCCCGCCCCGATCAAGACCGATCCGGCCATCGTCACCGAGCTGATCGAACGCAGCCGGGCCTCCATCGCCGCCCTGCGGCGCGACATCCGGACGAAGACCGGACCGGCCCTGTTCGACTTCCTGCTGGAGGCCTTCGACGAGCACAAGCGGGTCCTCAGTGATCCGTTGAGCATGCAGGCGATCATGGCGGGGATGGAGGCCACCTGGTGGCTCAACGACCGGCTGTGGGAATGGCTGGGCGAGAGGAACGCGGCCGACACCCTGACGCTGTCCGCCCCCGGCAACGTCACGTCGGAGATGGGGCTGGCGCTGCTCGACGTCGCGGACGTGATCCGCCCGCACCCGGAGGTGGTGGCGTTCCTGCGGGGTGTCGAGGACGAAGGCTTCCTGGAGGAACTGCCGAAGATCGCCGGCGGGACCGAGGCGCGCGACGCCATCGAGGCCTACCTCGACCGGTACGGCATGCGCTGCGTCGGCGAGATCGACATCACGAGGCCGCGCTGGCGCGAACGCCCCACCACGCTCGTGCCCGTCCTCCTGGACAACGTCAGGAACTTCGAGCCGGGCGCCGCCAAACGGCGCTTCGAGCAGGGACGCCAGAGGGCGGAGAAGAAGGCGCGGGAGGTGCTCGCACGCCTCCGGGAACTGCCGGACGGGGAGCAGAAGGCCGACGAGGCCAAGCGGATGATCGACCGGGTCCGAACCTTCATCGGCTACCGGGAGTACCCGAAGTACGCCATCATCGGCCGCTACTTCGTCTACAAGCAGGCTCTGCTGGAAGAAGCCGACCGTCTCGTGCGGGCCAACGTGCTTCGCGAGAAGGAGGACATCTTCTACCTCACGTTCCAGGAACTTCACGACGTCGTACGCACGAACCAGGTGGATGACCAGCTCATCCACCGGCGGAAGGACGCGTTCAGGTCGTACCAGGCGCTCACCACGCCGCGGGTGCTGACGTCCGACGGTGAGGGCATCAGCGGTGCGTACCGACGCGACGACGTGCCGACCGGCGCGCTGGTGGGCCTCCCGGTCTCCGGCGGGGTCGTCGAGGGGCGAGCTCGCGTCATCCTGGACCTGGCCGAGGCCGATCTCGAACCAGGCGACATCCTGGTCACCGCCTACACCGACCCGAGCTGGTCACCCCTGTTCGTCGCGATCGAGGGATTGGTGACGGAGGTGGGCGGCCTCATGACCCACGGGGCGGTGATCGCCCGGGAGTACGGCTTGCCCGCGGTCGTCGGTGTGGCCGATGCGACCAGGCTGATCCGGGATGGGCAACGGATTCGGGTGCACGGAACCGACGGGTACGTCGAGATCCTGCCGTGAGTGACATCAGGGCGGGGATGGGCAAGGGGGTGGATCACGAGTACATCAGGTGCAGCGTCATGCCGGCGTCGGCGTGCGCCAGGTTGTGGCAGTGGTTGGCCCACATCCCGGGGTTGTCGGCCCGGAACGCCACCTTCCACACGTCGCCGGGGCGTACGTCGAAGGAGTCCAGCCACAGTGGGCTCCCGGTCGCCGGCCTGCCGTTGCGGGACAGCACCAGGACGTGATGGCCGTGCAGATGCCACGGGTGAACGATCTGAGACCTGTTGACGATAGTGAAGGTGACGATGTCGCCGAGGCGTACGACCTGCGACGGGATGTCGGGGTCGGCCGCGCCGTTGACGGTGTGGGCGTATCGCGGTAGCAGTCCGCGCAGGTCGAGGCCACGGTCGAGAACGAGGGTGAACTCCTTGTCGACCCGGGACCACGGCACCGGGGAACTGACGCCGTAGGTGAGCGGGTCCAGCACCGGCCACGCGCCGGTCGCCGCCGAGACCGGTCCGGTCGAGTAGACCTGCCGTCCGTCGACGAACAGCGCCACCGGTGTGGGTGGCGCGGCGAACGTCAGGTCGTAGCGGCCCCCGGCCGGGATCAGCACGGCGGTGTCCACGAGCGGCGTCGGGCCCCGCAGGTCGGATCCGTCGATCGCGGCGACCCGGAACGGGGTCCCGGCCAGGGCGTAGCGGTGCGTCGTGCTGTCGGTGTTGACCAGCCGCAGCCGTACGGGCGTGCCCGCCTCGGCCGGCTCCGTTCTCGGTGCGGGCAGCGGAAGGCCGGAGAGGGTGTGCACCGGCACGGTGACGTCGACGCCGGTCACCGGGGCCGGGTGGACCACCAGGACGCCGTAGAGGCCCATCCGCACGCCGACGTCGGAGACCGAATGCGTGTGGTACCAGTACGTCCCGACCTGGTCGGCGCGGAACCGGTAGACGAACTCCTGCCCGGGCAGCACCGCCGCCTGCGTCACGCCGGGCACCCCGTCCTGACTGTTCGGCACGTCGTACCCGTGCCAGTGCAGCGTGACGCCGCGTTCGATGTCCCGGTTGCGCAGCGTCACCTCGAGGACGTCGCCGACGGTGGCGGTCAGCTCCGGCCCGGGGACCTGCGCGTTGAACGCCCACGCCTCGACGTCCCGGCCGCTCACGCTCACCGTGGCGGTCCCGGCCGTCAGGGCGAACCGCCGGGTCGGTTCGTCGGCGGTCCGCGCATCCCGATATCGCTGATCATGGGGTACACCGGGTGCCGCGTCCGGGGCGACGGTCAGCCCGGTTCCGGTCACCAGCGCCGTGACCGCCACCGCGATGGCCGCCCGGGACACCGTCCGGGTCGGAGCAGCGCCGAGCGCGCGCCACGAGACCGCGGTCGCCGCGACCACCCCGGCGACGGCGAGCAGTCCCACGCCCGGCGACGCCGGATAGCCGTGCAGGAGCGTCACGAGCAGGGCGCCGCTCTGGGCGTACCCGGCGAAGAGAAGCGGGACCGCGACGGACCGGATGTCGCCCGGGGCTCGCAGCAGCCGCGGCCCGGCGACGACCACCGCCGCGAGCGCCAGTGGGGCGGCGATGAGGACCTTCTCCCCCGCGAACCACCAGCCGGCGCGGGCGAGCGCGGTGATCGTGATCGCGCGGGCGAGCGTGGCGAGCAGCGCGAAGGCGGCCAGTCCCAGCGCGAGCGGGCGGCGCCGGGCGGCCGACGCGGCGCCGCCGCCCAGCCACCCGGCGGCCGCGAGGACCGCGATCACGAGGTCGGCGGCGAGCAGCGAGCCGGTGGTCACGCCGGCGCCCCTTCCCGGGCGGCCACCTGGGTGCCGTCCGCCGGCGTCGGGTCGGCCAGCTTTCGCGCTCCCCGAAGGACGCCGACCACGACGTGCACCGCGACGATTCCGTTGACCGCGTGCAGTCCGGCGATGGTCAGGCCCAACGGGGTGCTGGCGCCCGCGGCGTCGGTGGAACCGTTCGCGAGCCCGGCCATGAGCGCCTGTACGACGACGAGGCCGAGCGGCAGGATCGTCAGTCCGATGAGTCGACCCGGCGCCTTCGCCAGCACGGCGAGCAGGATGGTGAGCAGGGTGAGCACCGGGATGACCGCCATCCCGTTGACGCTGTGCAGCGCGTACGCGCCGTCGCCCGCGGGTTTCGTGAACGCGCCCACGGCGGCGAAGACGAACTGCAGGGCGAACGAGATGAGCAGCAGGGCGCTGGCGATGACGAATGCCTTGCGCATGGTGACCTCCTAGAGGTGAGCTGAGGACAGTGCCCGGGTGACGTGATCGGTGGCCGTGATCGCCCCGTACGCGACCAGCTGCACGAGGTCGGCGTCGGCCGGATGGGAGAGCCGCCAGAGGGCGACGTCGCCCAGGCTGATCGCGCTGGGCGCGAACGCCGCCAGCAGCGCGATGCGTGTCCCGACCCGGTCCGCGCCGGGCACGTCCCGGACCAGATCGACGGCCCAGTCCGCGGGCCGGGCCGGGAACCGCCCGTCCTCCCAGCGCACGGTGGCCGTGACGGTCTGGCGCGCCACGTCGCCCAGGAGGTCTCCGCCCTGGGTGGCGGCGTGCCTCAGCGCCGCGTACGCGACGCCGACCGGGCTGTCGCCCGCCCAGTCCGGTGGCGTCGTCGTCATGCCGGTGTCGAGGAGCGGGAGGCTGCGCCCGGGCTCGTTCGGCCCCCGGGCCGCCTTGGCGTAGAGCCGGCCCCCGACCGACCGCACCAGCGGGGAGCGTTGCAGGCCGCCGGGGAGCAGATCGGGGTCGAGCAGCGCCGAGACGACCCGGTTGATGAAGTGGAAGGCGAGCAGGGTGCCGGTGACCTCGGGGCGGTACGGGCTGGTCCAGCCGGTGGCTTTCGGGCTGCGGCTGGACTCCGCCCAGCGGACCAGCTCGGCGTGCCTCGGCTCGGCTGGCGTCCCGCCCCGGGCGAGGACCTCGGCCAGCTCGTGCTCGCCCAGGGCGTGCAGCAGCATCAGGTGGGCGTCGACGCAGAACCGGCAGCGGTTCGCCCGGGACACCGTCGACGCGACGAGTTCGCGGTCCACCCTGGGCGCGTCCCCGGCGAGCAGGGCCTCGCGCATCAGCGCCCAGGTCGCGGCCTGCAGCTCCGGCACGGCCGAGAGCGCCTGGAAGGTGGGCATCGGCCCGAGGAAGTCGTCCCGCAGCTGCCGGTAGACCTCCGCGGTCAGGCCGGTCGCGGCCTTCGCCGGTTCGGGGGTGAAGAAGCGGTATGTCATGGGCTCGATGCTTGCCTCGACGGGCCGGGAAAGCGTCGTGCCGCCGCAGGCACTTGCCCGGTCGTCGATACCGCGTCCGTGGTACGCCCTTCTACCACGGGCGGCAGATGTTCCCCGATGGCGGTCCGTTCTACAGTTCGACAATGCGCCGAGACCTGCCGTACGCCCTCAGCGGCCTCGCCCTCGGCGGCCTCCTGCTCGGTAACGCCGCGCTCGCACCGGACGCCGCGACGATTCGGGCGGTCGACGTCGCCCTGGTCCTGGCCATGGCGGCGGCCCTGGCGGTGTGCCGGCGGTACCCGGTCGTGGCGTTGGGCGTGGTGACGGCCGCCATGCTGGCCCTGCACGTCCGGGTGCACCCCGGGGTGTCCGCCGCGTTCCCCGTCCTCGGCGCCGTCTACGTCACCGCCTGGCGGGGCCACCGGGCGGCCGCCGCCCTGGGCAGCCTGGTCTTTCTCGGCGGCTTCCTGGCCCGCGACATCTCGGTCGCGCCCGCCGGCCGGCCCGGCCAGCTGATCGCCGAGCGGACCGCCCTGCTGCTGGGCTGGTTCGTGGCGGCCAACGTCGCCGGGCTCGTCGCGCGGCAGCGCCGGGCGTACCTGGAACAGGTGGAGCAGCGGGCGATCGAGGCCGAACGCACCCGCGAGGAGATGGCGTTGCGTCGCGCCGGCGAGGAGCGGCTGCGCATCGCCCGGGACCTGCACGACTCGCTGACCCACAGCATCTCCGTGATCAAGGTGCAGGCCGGCATCGCCGTGCACCTGGCCCGCAAGCACGGCGAGGAACCGTCGGCCACGCTGCTGGCGATCCAGGAGGCCAGCGGCGCCGCGATGCGTGAACTGCGCACGACTCTGGACGTCCTGCGCTCACCCACCGACGGGGACTGCGTCGGGCTGACCCGCGTGGAGGAGCTCGCCGAGCGGACCCGTGCGGCCGGCGTACCGGTGCAGGTGACCGTCACCGGTCAGCCCCGGGACCTGCCCGGCGAGGTCGACCAGGCCGGGTATCGGGTCGTCCAGGAGGCCCTGACCAACGTGGCCCGCCACGCCGGCCCGGCCACCGCGCAGATCCACCTTGAGTACGCCCCGACACAGCTGACCGTCTCGGTGGCCGATGATGGTCAGGCGTCGCCGATCCGGCCGGTGACACCGGGCGTGGGCCTACGCGGCATGCGGGAACGGGTGACCGGACTGGGCGGCACCCTGCGGGCCGCCGCGCGCGACGACGGCGGCTTCGCGGTACGGGCCACGTTCCCGTTGGACGGTCCACGGTGACGCGGGTCCTGCTCGCCGACGATCAGGCTCTGATGCGGGCCGGGTTCCGGGCGTTGCTCGACGCCGAGGACGACCTGGAGGTCGTCGGCGAGGCCGTCGACGGCAGCTCGGCCGTGCATCTGTCGCGGAGCCTGCGGCCCGACGTCGTGCTGATGGACGTGCAGATGCCGGGACTCGACGGCATCGAAGCCACCCGGCGCATCGCCGCCGATCCCGACCTCGCCGCGATCCGCGTTCTCATCCTCACCAACTACGGGCTCGACAGCTACGTCTTCGCCGCACTCCGCGCGGGCGCCAGCGGTTTCCTCCTCAAGGACGCCGACCCCGCCGACCTGCTGCAGGCCATCGCCGTCGTGGCTCGTGGCGACGCGCTGCTCGCCCCGGCCGTCACCCGTACGCTCATCAGCGAGTTCGTGGCCGGCCCACCACCAGCCGAGCCGGCGGCCGGACGCGAGGTGCTGACCGCCCGCGAACAGGAGATCGTCGAACTCGTCGCGCGAGGGCTGAGCAACGACGACATCGCCTCGCGCATGGTGATCAGTCCCTTGACCGCGAAGACACACGTCAACCGGGCCATGACCAAGCTGCACTGCCGCGACCGCGCCCAACTGGTCGTGTGGGCGTACGAGTCGGGACTGGTCACGCCGCGTCGCCGCTGACATGGGTTCGAGCGGTACGCCTTGGGCGTGACGCGGGACCTCGGGCGCGATGCCTTCCTGGCGAGCCCGCCGCGTCGGACGTCACGGGCGCGGTGCTGGACGCCCACGGCGGCTACAACGCCTGACCGGTAAATCGCGGCCGGCGCGCCGGAATCTCAGGCGCCCGGCAGGAGCTGGGCGGTGAGGGTGTGCGCCGTCACCGTGAGTTTGTCGATGTCCAGGCCGGTGCGGCCCATGAACACGAGCCCCTGCTGCGCGACGAGCAGTGCGCGTGCCGTCTCGATCGGGTCGGCATCGCCCGGCATGTCACCTTCGTCCTGGGCCCGCGCGACGCACTCGGCGACCAGGCTGGTGGTCGTCTCGTAGGTGCGCCTCGCCTCGGCCAGAACGTCGGGGTCGGTGGTGGCGAGCTCGTAGGTGCTGTTCGCCATGAGGCAGCCGCGCCGGGCGGCGGCTCCGCCCGGGTCGTTCACCGGTGCGGCCAGGAACGCCCGCAGGGCGTCCAGAGCGCGGGGCGTGGACGAGAGCATGTCCCGTAGATAGCCGCAGCTGGTCTCGTTGTAGCTGCGCAGCGCCCGAAGGAAGAGCTGGCGCTTGTCGCCGAAGGCGCCGTAGAGGCTGCCCTTGCCCAGCCCGCTGACGCGCATGAGGTCCTCGAGCGAGGTCGCCGCGTAGCCGGCGTCCCAGAACTGGTCCCGGACGGCGCGGAGCACCTGCTCCTCGTCGAACTTCCGCGGTCGTGCCATGTGACCAGCATAGCAATTCTTGACCGATCGGTCCATCACTGACGTATGGTGGACCGGTCGGTCAATAACTCGGGTCACCTGGAAGGTGCGCCATGTCAAACATGATCAAAGAGACCACCGAACCGGGCGACACCCGCCGTACGGCCGAGGCCTTTCTCCAGCTTCTCGGCGGGGGCGACCCGGATCGCATCGCGGACGTCTTCGCCGACACCATCGACTGGTACGTGCCGGGCGACGCTGAGCTGCCCTGGACCGGACCGCGCACCCGCGCCTCCGAGGTGCCGGCGTTCTTCACGACGATGGGCTCGGCGTTCCGTCCTGGCCAGAGTGAGTACGCGGTGGACCGGATCGTGGTGGAGGGCACTGACGCGGTCATCGTCGCCACTGCCACACACACCTTCGCCCGCAGCGGCAAGCGCTTCACCACCCCGATGATCATGCATCTGACCGTCGAGGAAGCGAAGATCGTGCGCTTGCACCTGTACGAGGACACCCACCTGGTCTCCCGGTCGTCCTCGATCTGACCGGTGGGCCTCCGGCCGCTGAGGTGGCGGGGACCGGCGTCGCATTCCTGAAACCGCGCAATCACATAGTTGGGAAAAGATCATGAGGGTATTTCTTGCCGGCGCGTCCGGCGTCATCGGGCAGCGGCTCATTCCCCGGCTGGTTCAGGCGGGGCACGTGGTGGGTGGCATGACGCGCTCGTCCAGTAAGATGGAGTTGCTGGCGCAGGTCGGTGCCGAGCCGATCCTGTGTGACGTCTTCGACCGGGCCGCCCTGATCCAGGCGGTTCGTGACTTTGGACCGGACGTCATCCTGAACGAGCTGACCGATCTGCCGGACGAGGTGGAGAAGATCGGCGATCATGCGGAGCTGAACGCCCGGATCCGGACCGAGGGTAACCAGAACCTGATCGAGGCGGCACGGCAGAGCGGATCGCCGAAGATCCTGGCCCAGACCGTCGCCTGGCAGTTGCCGGACGGACCCGACGCCCTGGCTGTCGCCGAGCTGGAGCGTTCCGTTCTCGCCGCAGGCGGCGTCGTGCTCAGCTACGGACAGTTCTACGGGCCCGGCACCTACAACGAGCAGCAGATCCCCGCCGAGCCTCGCGTCCAGATCGACCGTGCCGCCGAGCGCACGGTGGAACTGCTGGATGCGCCGTCGGGCGTCGTCGTCATCACCGACTAACGACCGCGATCCGGCTGTTGAGCCGCGCTGAGTCCCGTTCGGGACAACGAGATTCCGGCTGACGACAACCCGGCTCGGGGGGCGGATCCGCCTCACCACCACCACCCATTCCTTGGCCGCCGCATTCGCGCGCGTGGCCGCTACCTGGAGCAGCTGTGTCCTCATCCCAGGCAACCATCGACGCGCCAACGGCCCGCCGGCGGCGCACTCTCCCGGCCGGACTGGCGCTCACGGGTACGGCGCTCGCGTTCACGAGCGTGTATCTCGCGGCAGGCGTGCTGACGCCCCTGCTGGTGGTCTACCGGCAGCAGTGGGAGTTCGCCCCGTCGCTGCTCACGCTGGCGTTCGCGGTCTACGCGATCGGCTTCCTCGCCGCCGTCCTCACGTTGGGGTCGCTGTCTGACCATATCGGCCGGCGCCCGGTGCTCATCGGCGCTCTGGTCGTCCAGCTCGCGTCGAACGTGCTGTTTCTCGTCGCCCCCAACATCGAGTGGGTGATCGCCGGCCGCATCGTGCAAGGGGTGGCCAGCGGCGCGGCGACGGCCGCCTTCACCGCGGCGCTCGTCGAGCTCGCCCCGCCGAACAGGAAGAGACTGGGCACGATCCTCGGCAGTGTCGGCCTGACCGGCGGGCTGAGTGTCGGCTCCCTGCTGGCGGGCCTCACCATCCAGCTCACGCCCGCGGCGAACACCATCGTCTTCGCCGTCCTCGTCGTCCTCACGATTCTCGGCGCCGTCGTCATCGCCCTGTCTCCGGAAACCACGCCGCGGACCTCGGGTGCGCTGCGCTCGATGGTTCCGCGCGTCGCCATCCCGCCCGCCGCTCGAGCGGAATTCGCCGCCGCGGCACCCGTGGTCGCCGCCGTCTGGATGCTCGCAGGTCTCTCCGGCGGGCTGGCCCCGAGCATGGTTCGCAGCGTCTTCCATCTGGACAGCGGCCTGCTCAACGGCGTGGCCGGATTCATCGCGCCGGCCGTATCGACCGTCGTCGGACTGACCTTCGCCCGCGTCGATCCTCGGCGTGCGATGACCATCGGCATCTACGCGTCCCTCGTCGGGGCCATCGGCATCATCGGCGGCGTGTTCGTCGAAAGCCTGGCCGTCATGATCATCGGGCAGGCACTCGCCGGTGTCGGCTTCGGCGCGTCCTTCACCGCCGCCCTGCGCCTCATCATTCCGCTCGCGGCACACCAGCGCGCCGGAGCCGTCGGCGGAATCTACGTCGTGTCGTACGTCGCCTTCGGGCTACCCATCGTCATCGAGGGGCAGCTCGCCGGCCCGATCGGCGAGGTGCCGGCAGTCGTCTGCTACACCGCGCTGACCGTGCTCCTCGCGCTCGTCAGCCTCGTCGCCCAGACCCGCATCAGACGCGGCGCCGCGGACTCGGGACGCACCGCAGGCAACTGAACAAGGCAGCCCGGGGCGGAGGTGATGATCACCACCTCCGGCGAACTCTCCCGTCACGGAAGAGTAGCGTCGTCGCCGGTCGTCGAGGGTGGGCAACCCCTTCGGCGACCTGTTGCGTCCTGGGCGATGAGGCCCAGGGGCCGGATGCGAGCCGGCCGTCGCTGATCCGTGAGTAGCTGCCGGTGTCCGACCCAGGACACCGGCTGTGCGCGCCCGTCCGGCGTGCCCTGAGTGGAAATGGCCGTATGTCCTCCGTGCTGTCCGCAGTTTCCCGTACGCGCCTGTCCCGCCCGTCCTGGCTGTCGCCGAAGGTGTTCCGCACCGAGGTCCTCGCCGGCCTGGTCGTCGCCCTGGCCCTGATCCCCGAGGCGATCTCCTTCTCGATCCTGGCCGGGGTCGACCCCCGGGTGGGGCTGTTCGCCTCGTTCACGATGGCGGTCACCATCGCGATCTGTGGCGGCCGGCCAGCGATGATCTCGGCAGCCACCGGCGCCATCGCGCTCGTGGTCGCACCCCTGGTCAAGGCGCACGGCCTGGACTACCTGATCGCGGCGGTGATCCTCGGCGGTGCGATCCAGGTCCTGCTCGCGGTGCTCGGCGTGGCGAAGCTGATGCGCTTCATCCCCCGCAGCGTCATGGTCGGGTTCGTCAACGCCCTGGCGATTCTGATCTTCGCTGCCCAGGTGCCGCACCTGCTCGGCGTGCCGTGGCTGGTCTATCCGCTCGTCGCGGTGGCCTTGGCGATCATGGTCGGCCTACCGCGGCTCACCAGGGCCGTGCCGGCGCCGCTGGTCGCGATCGTGGTGCTGACGGTGGTCACGGTGTTCGCCGGGGTGACCGTCCCGACGGTCGGTGACGAGGGTGCCCTGCCGGACAGCCTGCCCACCCTCGGCCTGCCGCAGATTCCGTGGACCCCGCACACCCTCACCGTGATCGCCCCGTACGCCCTGGGAATCGCGCTGGTCGGGCTGATGGAGTCGCTGATGACCGCCAAGCTGGTCGACGACATCACCGACACCCGGTCCAACAAGACGCGGGAGTCCTGGGGCCAGGGCGTGGCCAACATGGTCACCGGATTCTTCGGTGGGATGGGTGGCTGCGCCATGATCGGCCAGACAATGATCAACGTGAAGGCGTCCGGTGCCCGTACCCGGCTCTCGACGTTCCTGGCCGGCGTGTTCCTGCTGGTCCTGGTCGTGGCGCTCGGCGACGTGGTCGCGGTCATCCCGATGGTCGCCCTGGTCGCCGTAATGATCATTGTGGCGGTGTCGACGTTCGACTGGCACTCGGTCGCGCCGAAGACGCTGAAGCGGATGCCGTACGGCGAGACCATCGTCATGGTGGCCACCGTGGCCACCACCCTGGCCACCCGCAACCTCGCCGTCGGCGTCGTCGTGGGTGTGCTCACCGCCACGGTCATCTTCGCTCGCCGGGTCGCCCACCTGGTCGAGGTCACCAGCGTCCTGGACCCGGACGGCACCACCCGGATCTACTCCGTGCGCGGTGAGCTGTTCTTCGCCTCCAGCAATGACCTGGTCGGCCAGTTCGACTACGCGAACGACCCCGAGCACGTGGTCATCGACATGAGCCAGGCCCACGTCTGGGATGCCTCCTCCGTCGCTGCCCTCGACGCGATCACCACCAGGTACGCCACCCGCGGCAAGACCGTCGAACTCGTCGAGCTGAACAAGCCCAGCGCCCGCATCCACGACACCCTCGCCGGCCAGTTCGGCGTTGGCCACTGATGCCCGCCACCGGCCGGGAGGACGGGCCGGAGCCCGCCTCCGACCCGGCTGTCGGTCCTCTGATGCAGATCGGGGAGGCGGCCGAGCGGGTCGGGTTGAGCATCCGCACCATCCGCCACTACGAGGAAGCCGGCCTGATCGTCCCCGCCGCACGCAGCGAGGGTGGCTTCCGCCTCTACACCCGGTCCGATCTCAGCCGACTGGCCGTGGTGAAGCGGATGAAGCCCGTCGGATTCACCCTCGACGAGATGCGCGACCTGCTCACCGTCCTCGACGCCCTCGACAGCGCCACCGGCGCCGACCGCGCCGCCCTGCTCGACCGCCTCGCGATGTTCCAGACCGCGGCGACCGCCCGGGTCACCGCACTACGCGACCAGCTCGCCAGGGCGGAAGTCTTCGCCGGAACGCTCCGCGACAAGCTCGACCACCACAGCGGCCACCGCCCGGGTCCGGTCAACGTGGGGTGATGAGCGGGGCGTAGTCGGCGCGGGTGAGCGGTTGTTCGGACAGCGAGCCGTCGGCGCGCGGCACGCCGAGTGGCTTGCCGTCGCGCAGGAACACCACTGTGGTGATGTCGTCGCGACTGGTCAGAGTGCAGACGATCTGCCCGAGGGCGAGGACTTCGTCGCTGCGGCCGGCGTCGTCTTCCGGTGTGTCGACGGCGACGCGGGCCTGCGTACCGGTCACTGTCGCACCGGCGGCGTTGACCGCTCCCGGCAGGGCGCTGGTCAGGTCGCTACCGCGTTCGGCCGTACCTGGCCCGGCGAGCAGATGCCGCAGGTGGTCCTCGACCGTGGGCGCGTGGTCGACGCGCCGGGCCACCGGAACGATGCGGTTGTCGCGGACGAGGCAGAGTGTCTCGTTCGCACGGCCGGCCGGTGCCGTCGTCTCGACGGGGGCGGCGCTGTGGAACGGACCCCGCGGGGGCCGCACCGTTCGAGGGGCGTCGTCGGTGGGGACGCCGCAGCCGGTCAGCAATGCGGCAAGCGCCAACGGGGCCAGGTGGCGGTGGTTCATTGCAGGCTTTCCGGCAGGGTGACGCGGAAGCGGGCGCCTCCGCCAGGGCGGTCGGTGACTGTGGCGTGCCCACGGTGCGCGGCGGCGTGCTGGGCGACCAGCGCGAGTCCGAGACCGGTACCGTCGCCGGCGCCGCGGGTGTGGGCGGCACGCCCGCGGACGAAGCGGTCAAAAATCGCCCGCCGGTCCTCGACGGGCACGCCCGGGCCATCGTCCTCGACCTCGATGACGCCGGCGTCGCCGTCGCGGCTCAACCGGACGCTCGCGGGACCGCCCCCGTAGGTCACGGCGTTGTCGAGCAGATTGGTCAGGATCTGGGCGATACGCCGCCGTTCGACCCGCCACGTCGCGGGTGCGTCCGACGCGAGGTGGACGAGCGAGGCCGGCAGGTCGAGCGCATGGCAGGCATCGCGGGCCAGCGCCACCACGTCCACTGCTCCCCGGTGGGCGGGCTGGTCGCTACGAGCCAGGTCGATCAGGTCGTTGACGAGCCGTTGGAACCGGTCGATCTCCTCGGCGACGAGCCCGGCGGCGGTGGCGGTTCGCTCGTCCTGGTGCTCCCGGCGACGCGCCAGGACGCTGGCCGCCGCGGCGAGGGTCTGCAGGGGTGAGCGCAGTTCGTGGCTGACGTCGGCGGCGAAGCGGCGGTCCCGCTCGATGCGATTGGCGAGTTGGTCGACCATCTGGTTGAACGAGGAGGACAGCCGCGTCAGGTCGGGGTCGGTGGCCGGGTCGAGGCGGGCGGTGAAGTCGCCGGCGGCGATCTTCTCGGCGGCGTCGGCGACGGCCGTCAGCGGGCGCAGCCCGTGCCGGGTCGCGTACCAGCCGAGGGCCGCGCCGGACCCGGCGACCATGATCGCGACGGTGGTCAGCGCGAGTGCCAGGACCTGGAACGTCTGCTCCAGCTCGCGCAGAGAGTTGACCTCGAAGTACGTCGCCGTCGCGGACAGGGGCACCCCGACCACCAGGGCGGGTTGACCGTCGACGCGTACGCGCTGCACCGCTGGCTCCCCCGAGGCGACCGCCCGTCGCAGGTCGACAGGTATGGCGGTGGTGGTGCCGGGGTCGGCGGTCCGGGCGTACCACTCGCCGTCCAGGTGCAGCACGGGCCGCCGGCCGCCGCCCGTGTCCAGTGACCGAAGCACCTCCACCACGTCGGGGGTGTCGGTGTCCAGCCCGGCACGGACCACTGCGGCGTCGAAGTACGCGGCGCGCAGCGCGGTGCGTTCCCGCTCGTCGATCAGGGAGCGACGGGTCAGCTCGTACGAGACCAGGGCCATCGACGCGGCGAGCAGGAGCGCTCCGACGGCGAACGCGGCGGTGACCCTTGTGCGCAGTCCGAGGCGTCTCATCGCTGCAGCTTGTAGCCCAGGCCCCGCAGCGTGACCAGGTGCCGGGGGGTCGCCGGGTCCGACTCGATCTTCTGCCGCAGCCGGCCGACATGCACGTCGACCAGCCTCTCGTCGCCGCTGTCGTAGCCCCAGACCCGTTGCAGCAACTGCTGGCGGGACAGCACCCGGCCGGCGTGTTCGGCAAGCTCGCACAGAAGCCGGAACTCGGTGCGCGTGACCGGTACGGGTTGGCCGGCGCGGCGTACCTCTCCCCCGTCGGGGCTGATCTCGAGCTCGCCGAATGCGAGCACGGGCACGGGCTCCGGCGCCGGTCCCCCGACGCCGGTACGGGCGCGGCGGCGCAGGGCGCGCAGCCGCGCGGTCAGTTCCTTGATCGCCACCGGCTTGACGACGTAGTCGTCGGCGCCGGCCTCGAGGGCGGCGACGATGTCGTGCGTGTCGTCGCGGGCGCTGACCACCACGACCGGCACGTCATCGTCGCGGCGCAGGTGCCGGATGCACTCGAAGCCGTCGAGGCCGGGCAGCATCAGGTCGACCAACACGTAGTCCGCCGGATCGCGACGCTGCACGCGCAGGCCCTCCTCGGCCGTGGCGGCGCCCACAGCGTCGTAGCCCTCGTCCTCAAGTGCGAGCAGCAGTGCCAGGCGGATGCGGTCGTCGTCCTCGATCACCAGTACGGCCGTCATACCCGGCATCATCCCCAGCCCACCGGCCACGCGGCCAACCGCGCCGGCCGGCTGGCGGATTTGTCACGCAACTGTCATAGATCCGCGCGGTGACCGCCAAGCCGGCACGGCACTGTCGTAGGCGACCGGGTCCGCGAGGGAAAGGGGTACGCCCGTGACGGGACCACTCGCACCGCCGCCATGCGCGCTGCATCTGGTCGAGGTCGGCGTCACCGAACTGGACCTGGCCTGCCTGCCGGCGGCCGGAGCCGTGTTCGACCGGTTGCTGGCCCTGTCCCCCGCGCAGGTCGTGGTGGACCTGTCCGGGTGCCGGCACATCGATGCCGCCGCCATCGGTCTGTTGCTCGACGTGCACCGGCGGCTGGCCCGTGGCGCCGGGGCTCTCACCATTCGCAACCCGAACCCCCGCATCCGGCGCATCCTGCACACCGCTCGCCTGGATCAGGTCCTGCCGATCGTCACCGATCCCCCACCGGACGCCCCGGCGACGGGACAGGAACCCACCTCGGCGCAGCCGGCTCTGGTCGCCCACGGCCGAGCATCCGTGACCACCTCGGAGTGAGGAGTCGACAGGCTTACCGCCCCCGCAGTGCCTGAAACGTCAAGTGCGGGACCCGGCCCACCGGTTCGGTCCCGCCCCGAACGCCGTGACCCGCCCGAACCGGCGGGATCCCGGCCCAGGAAGGACCAGCGGTATGACCGTCGTCCCGGACGATCACCTGATGACACTGATCTGCGACACGTGCGGCGACTCCATCACGTCCACCGCGTGCGTGCTCCCCGACGCCGAGGTTGTCTGGACCCTGGTGCACGAACACGGCTGGAGTGGTTCCCCCTTCGCCACCGGCCCGCATCGCTGCCCGCACTGCAGCCTGCTGCCAGTCTCCGGTGGAGGTCAGGCGTCGTACGACAACCACGGTCCCGGGGGCATCCTCGGCATCGACCAGCTCGACGACGTGACGGTCGGCACCGCCACAGGTGACGTCGACGGCGGCGACACCATGCGCGCCGCCCTGCGCCACGCGACCGAGATGCAGGGACACGTCGTGGTCGACCTGAGCCGCGTACACCACATCGACTCCGTCGGTCTCGGCCTGCTCGTCCGCGCCCACCGCGAAGCCCGCGACCGTGGCGTCACGCTGTGCCTGGCCGCGCCGTCGCGGTTCGTCCGCACCGTCCTGCACACCATGCGCCTGGACCGGGCCTTCCCCGTCTTCGCGAGCCGCGACGAGGCCCTCACCCAGCTGTCCCAGGGTCTGGAGTCCGCCGCCACGACGGCCGCCCGTCCCTGATCGACCGACGTGGCCCCCTGATCCCCCCGTCACCGGCAGCGACACCTGAGGAGAGCCCATGACCATCACCGGTCTCGTCACCGCGCTCCTCGTCGGCGTCACCATCGGCCTGCTCGGCAGGCTCGTCACCCCAGGACGCCGGGAGGCCCCGATCTGGCTGACCGTCGCCGTCGGGGTCGTCGCGGCCCTGGCGGGCAGCATCGTCGCCCGTCTCGCGGGCGTCGACACCGGTGCACTCAGCCTCCTGGCCGTGCTCGTCCAGGTCAGCCTCGCCGGCATCGGGGTGGTGCTGGTCGTCGCCACCGCCAGGTCCGAACGGTCCGACTCCACGTGAATCCAGCACCGGCGCGAGAAGGCCATCCGGCAGCACGGTTCAGGGACTCCGGACCCGGACCGCCCACGATCGAGGAGCTCCCCGTGTACACGCCATGGCCACTACCCGACGAGAACTGGTTCGCCGACGCCTCGAACCAGCCCGAGCAGCACCGCGAGGACGTGCGGATCGAGGCTCTGGTCGCGCAGCGATTGAGCATCGACTGGACGACGCGGCGCCAGCAGATCATTGTCTCCGTGCAGAACCGGGTCGTCATTCTCGCCGGCGTGGTGAGTGACACCGAAACCCGACAGGCCGCCGCGGAACTCGCCTGGGACGTGCCCGGTGTCTTCGACGTCTGCAACACGCTGCGGCTCAGCGGTCAGCGGCGTGGCCACCGGTGACCGCAGGTCGTCGCCTGTCGTGGCGGCTCAGGCGAAGTCAAACAGCGGCGGGAAGGCGAGGACGACCGCCCAGGCCCACCCGGCGTACACGATCACGTAACGGGTCTGCCATCGTTCCAGGCGGGCGAAGGGCATGCGGCCACGTACGAAGCCGAGGTACAGCCATGCCGACCACGCCAGGTTGGTGAGCAGGACGAGGTTCTCGCCCAGCGCCGCGGTCTTGTTGGGACTGAAGCCCCATCCGGTGATCCGGCCCGTGATCGCCGCCAGCACCAGCACGTCGATGATCAGTGCGCTGACGATGAGCGCGAGTTGCAAGCGGTCGAACAGACCGGGTCGGGCCGTGAGGTCACGCGCCGAGATGGCGTACAGCAGCATGCCCAGCACGATGACGAGCAGCAGGTCGAAGAGGATGAGCGCGTCGCGCTCGACGTCGATGCCGTTGGTGGTCCAGACGACGGCGACCAGGAAGGCCAGCAGGGTGGCGGTGAACAGCGGCGTGAAGACCCGGGTCAGCACCGGCGCCATGTTCTCGATGACGCTCTGCTTTGCCTCGACCAGCCACGCCGACACGATGACCGCGGCCATGGCGCCGCACGGCAGCAACCACGACTGGATGAATCCCTGGATGTCCAGCCCGATGGCTGCGAAAGCGTTCACCGTGATGCCGGTGAGGACGCCGCCACCCAGCCCGATGAGGACGAAGTAGATCAGCCACTCCCCGGTGAACCGGATGAAGTCCATCCGCCGCCGGTCCGAACGCCAGTCGCCGCCCGCGTAGGCGACGCCGACAACCAGCCACAGCGCTATCGGCAGGTGGATCGCGGTGAGCACCGTGGTCTGCGAGTCGTCGGCCAGCGGATACGCGTTCGCGGCGACAGCCCCGAGAACGAACAGCAACGCGAGCGCTCCGATGACGCGAAGACCGACGCGGCGGTGCCAGGCGAAGTACGCCGCAAGCGCCGGCAGCGCGAAGAGGCTGACGTTTCGCGCGTAGAAGCCGGCGTCGTCGTCCCCGGACAGGTCGAGCCCGAACCAGGACGGCACCTTGATCGCGAGCGCCGCGACGGCCGCGCAGAGCACCATGACGGGCAGTTCCCGACGGGTACGGGCGGCGGTCGGCGCGTCCGGCTCCCGGGGCAGCACCAGTTGTTTCCATAGGCGCTCGGAGTGCTCGCGGGCGAACTCCCGCGACAGGTCGTCGAGGCTGCCCATGCGTTTGACGGCGATGAGGAACGATTCGTCGGCGCGCAGGCCCGCCTCGGTCAGCTCGGTGATCCGGCTGCGGAGGTGGTCCTCCAGCTCCTCGGCATCGGTGTGGTGCAGCTCCCGGCGGCGGTCGATGTAGGCCCGCCACTCGGCGATCTGGCCCTCCAGATCGTTGTCGACGGTCATAGTCCCGCCCCCCATGCCGGAGTCGTGCTGGGCTTGGCGGACTGTGTCGTGCTCCAGACGCCCCGCAGGGCGTCGACGACGGCGGCCCACTGGCGGCGCTGCTCGGCGAGCTCGGCCCGGCCCTGGTCGGTGATGCGGTAGTACTTCCGGCGTCGTCCCCCCGCCGGGGTTTCCCAGGCGGACTCCAGGTGGCCGAGCCGTTCCAGGCGGTGCAGCAGCGGATAGAGCAGGCCGTCGGTCCACTCCAGTTGCCCGCCGGAGAGATCGTTCACCTGCTTGAGGATCGCGTAGCCATAGCTCTCACCCTCGGCGAGGATCCCCAGCACGAGTGGCGTCGCCGAGGCCGCGACGAGGTCCTTGCTGATATGCATGGAACCCCCTATACCTAGCTCTGGAATGCATAGTAGTTCTAGGTATGACGTCCGCGCAATCAGGACCTGCCATCAACGCTCCCCGGATTCGCGCGAACGCACGGCGAGGCAGCGCAGCGTGGGCGATCGACGAGCGGCGTGGAGGCCACCCGCCACACGTTCCTGGCTGCACATTGCCGGTCTCGCCGAATAGCCTGGGGAAAGCCGGGGCGCGGTTCGCGACAGTGTCCTGGTCAGGCCCCGGCGGTAAAAAAATCCCGTCCGGGGCCGCCCCGGCCCAGCAGAGGGAGCAGCGGCATGGCTGGCAGTGACAACGACGCAGGCCCCGGCCGGTCCGTGACTGACGCGGGAGCCGCTGACTTCGACGATCTCGCGGCGAGGCTGAGTGACCTGGCCCGGACGTTGCAGCACGAGGACAGCGTCGACGCGACCTTGCAGGCGATCGCCGAGGCAGCGGTCGACACGGTGCCGGGTGCGCAGTACGCCGGCTTGTCCGTGGTGGAACACCGCCGGGAGATCCACCCCCGGGCGGGCACCGCCGACCTGGTATTCGCTGTGGATCGGGTGCAGTACGACACCGGTGAAGGCCCGTGCTTGAGCGCCGTGTACGAGCACCAGACCGTGCACCTGCCGGACATGACCAGCGAGCAGCGGTGGCCCAACTTCACCCACCGCGCCGCGGAGATGGGCGTGTTGAGCATGTTGTCATTTCAGTTGTACGTCCAGCAGGACAACCTCGGCGCGCTGAACCTGTACTCGTCCCAGCGGCATGCCTTCGACGACGACTCCGCGCACGTGGGCCTGCTGTTCGCGGCCCACGCCGCCGTGGCGATGTCCGGCGCGCAGCAACTGGAGCAGCTCAACCGTGCGAACTCGGTGCGGGATGTCATCGGGCAGGCGAAGGGCATTCTGATGGAGCGCCACAAGCTGACCGCCGATCAAGCCTTCACCGTCCTGGCGCGGGCCAGTCAGAACACCAACACGAGACTCATCGATCTCGCGAGACACCTGACGGCGACCGGCGAACTGACCGACCGCCCGCCCCGGTGAGTCCTGCCACTGCCGGATCCGTCCGCGCTCGACCTGGCCGTGGTGAGCCGAATGAGGTGGCGGCTCAGCGCTTCGGGTTCGCTTCGACGCGGGCGACCAGCGCCGCGGCGACGTCGCGCAGCCTGCGGTTGGAGTCCTGGGATATTTTCGCGAGCATCGCGAACGCCTCGTCTGCCGTGCAACGCCGCTCGCCCATGATGATGCCCTTGGCCTGTTCGATCACCGCGCGGCTCTGCATCGCGGCCTGCATGTGCTGCGCGAGGGTCGCCTGGGTGTCGTACAGGTGGGCGTTGGCCATCGCGACGGCGGCGTAGTCGGCGAAGCTCTCCGCGAGACTCACCGCCTCGTCGCTGAAGGCGCCGGGCCGGGTGGCATAGATGTTGAGCGCCCCGGTGACGAACTCGTGCATCGGCAGGCCGATCGACAGGGAACTGTGCGCGCCGGCGGTGACGGCTATACCGGCCCAGTTCGGCCAGCGGCTCTCCGCCGCCATGTCGGCCACGTGCACTGTGCTGTTGGCCGCTGCCGCCGTCAGGCAGGGCCCATCGCCCTGCTCGTACTGCGCCTCGTCCAGCGCGAGCGCGAGTCCACCGGTGAATGCCGCGGTGTGCGCGCCGCCAGCCCCGACCAGCGTGACGGAGACCTGGTCAGCGCCAGGAACGGCCCGCGTGGCCAGGCCGGCCACCCGGGTCAGCACGCCACTGAAATCCGTCTCGCTGAACTTGATCCGGCCCAACTCCGCGAACGCGGCGGCCGGAGCCATCGGGTCAATCTCGGTCATGACTGGCGTCCCTTGAAAGGGCACGTCACGAACGCTAGAGACGGCGTCCGGGCATGCGGAACACTGCAGGGCACCCACAGAGAGAGACCCAGGAACCGCGCCGCTTCATGACGCCGGATCGCCGGCACCCACAGGGGGGCATCGACTACAGACGGATGAGCATACCGCCCACACCGTTCCACGGTTCACCGCCGGCCCTCAGCCGTCCGTCGGTGCCGGGCCGACACGTGGACCTACGTCGCCACCGCCGGACCAGGCCGACTGTGCGGCCCGGGCGGCCGTCAGCGGGGCGGCATCTCCCGCCGGGACGGGAACGGGGTGCCGGGCTGGCCGAGCGTGGAACGGGCGCGCAGGCCGACCGGGTCCGGGGCGACGACAGGTGCCGCGGCGGCCGTCTCCGGGGCCCGCCGGGCGTCCAGGTACGCCGCGGCGGCCCGGTCGTCGTCGGTCGGCGCGGCGAGCAGGGCGTAGAGCAGACCGACCACCCCGAAGATCACCGCCAGCACGATCGGCACCAGGAGCGTGCCCATACCGGTGCCGGTCACCTCGCCCCGACCCTCGTGCTGGTGCACCGAGAGGGCGCTCATGCCGGTGAAGTGCATGCCGTTCACGGCGACGCCCATGACCAGTGCCGAAGCGAAGATCGCCAGCGGCCGGCGAACGGTCATCGCGAGCCACAGGGCGACGGTGGCCGCCACGATCGCGATCACCACCGAGAGCGCGACCCGGGTGGTGTCATAGCCGAGGCTGCCGTTCAGGCGCATCGCCGCCATCCCGGAGTAGTGCATGGCGGCCACCCCGACACCGGTGAAGATCCCGCCGCCGACCAGCCGTACCGGGTTCAGTCGGCCGGTGCCCACGATGGCCAGTCCGATGCCGACCGCCACGACGGCGATGGCCGTGCTGGCGGCGGTGAGCGGCACGTCGTACCGGATCCGGGTGCCCTCGACGGCGAAGCCGAGCATGGCCATGAAGTGCATCGCCCAGATGGCGGTGCCGCCGAGGGCCCAGGCGGCCAGCAGCCCCCACCACGCGCGCTGGCCCGCTGTGCCGGCGGTACGGATACGCCCGGCGCAGATCAGACCGAGGACCGAACCGAGCACGGACAGCGCGTAGCTCAGCGCAGGCGTGATCCAGCCGTACTCAAAGTGATTGATCTGCGCCACAGCGGTCTTCTCCCCATTCGTTACCGGCGCGTAAAGGAAGCGCCTGGGCAATGATCAGGGGCGGCCCGAACAGGAGTGACAGCACCCCCCGGGGTATCCGGGGGGTGCTGTCACGGTGACCGTCCGATGCGTCGGTTCACTGACGGCGGTGACTGAAAGTGATGATCAGCCGGAGGTGTGGTACGCCAGCACACCCCGGTTGATGGCCGCGATCGCCTGCCGGGCGGTGGAGCGCAGATCGGGTGACGCGCCGCCGGAGTCGGCCAGCTGGCCCAGCAGGTCGACCACTTGGCGCGCCCAGCGGACGAAGTCGCCGGCCGGCATCTCACCGTCGATCTCGTGACCACTGCCGAGCACCTTGGCCAGCGCGTCGCCACGTGCCCACCGGTAGACGGGCCAGGCGAAGCCGAGGTCGGGCTCCCGGGTCGCGGTCAGCCCGCGCGCGGCCTCGTCGGCCTCGATCTCGCCCCACAGCTTCAGCGTCTCGTCGACCGCGTCGGCCACCGGCCCGCGTGGCAGCGACGCCCGCTCGTCGACGTCGCGGCGCGCCTCGAAGACCACCACGGACACGGCGGCGGCCAGCTCGGCCGGGGACAACCCGTCCCACACCCCCCGGCGCAGGCACTCGGCGACCAGCAGGTCCGCTTCAGTCCAGATCCGGCCGAGCATCCGACCGGCGTCGGTGACCGCGCCGTCGCCGGTGAGGTAGCCGCGGTCGGTCAGCAGCGCGACGATCCGGTCGAACGTCCGCGCGAGGGACCCGGTGCGGCCGGAGACCCGCTCGCGCAACTCCTCGGTGTCCCGCTCCAACCGCCGCCGCCGCTCGGCCCAGCGGGCGTGCTCCTCCCGCTCCGGGCAGGCGTGGCAGGGGTGGTTACGCAGCTCGGTGCGGAGCTGGGTGAGCCGGTGGTCCTCGCCGGCCACCTGCCGGGAGCGGCCGCCCCGCCGTCCGCCGTGCCGGTCCAGGCCGGTGCCGCTGACCTCGGCGGCGAGGTCGCGCCGGGCGGCCGGCGAGCGGTGGTTGAAGTGCTTGGGCACCCGGATCCGGGCCAGCACCTCGGCCGGGGTGGTGAAGTCGCCCGGGCTGACCCGCCCGGCCCAGCGGTCCTGGGTGAGCACCAGCGGCCGGGGCTCGCCGAAGCCGCCCGTCGCCGGATCCAGCACCACGGCCAGCCCGGCCCGCCGGCCCGCCGGCACCCGGATCACGTCGCCGATGCGCAGCCGCTCCAGGGAGGCCACCGCGGCGGCCTTGCGCTGCGTCTGCCCCTGCCGGGCGATGGCCTTCTCCCGGTCGGCGATCGCCACGCGCAGCGCGAAGTACTCGTCGAAGTCGCCGTGGTGGCAGGCGGCCTCCGCGCCGTACGCCTCGATGGTCTCGGTGTTGCGCTGCACCTGCCGGGCCAGGCCGACCACCGACCGGTCCGCCTGGAACTGGGCGAACGAGGACTCCAGCAGGGCCCGGGCCGGCTCCGCACCGACCGTGCCGACGAGGTTCACCGCCATGTTGTACGAGGGCCGGAAGCTGGAACGCAGCGGGTAGGTGCGGGTGGAGGCGAGCCCGGCCACGTGCCGCGGGTCGGTCTCCGGGGACCACACCACCACCGCGTGCCCCTCCACGTCGATGCCGCGCCGGCCGGCCCGCCCGGTGAGCTGCGTGTACTCCCCCGGGGTCAGGTCGACGTGGGCTTCGCCGTTGTACTTGACCAGCCGTTCCAGGACCACGCAGCGGGCCGGCATGTTGATGCCCAGCGCGAGCGTCTCGGTGGCGAAGACCGCCTTGACCAGGCCTCGGACGAACAGCTCCTCGACGATCTCCTTGAACACCGGGAGCATGCCGGCGTGGTGGGCGGCCAGGCCGCGCTCCAAACCGTCGAGCCACTCCCAGTAGCCCAGCACCGTCAGGTCCTCGCCGGGGATGGCGGTGACCCGGGATTCGACCACCCGGCGGATCTCCGCCCGCTCCTCGGGCGAGGTGAGCCGCAGCCCGGCGGCGAGGCACTGCTGCACAGCGGCGGCGCAACCGGCCCGGCTGAAGATGAACAGGATCGCCGGGAGCAGACCCTCCCGGTCCAGCCGGTCGACGATGTCCGGGCGCATCGGGCCGCGCCAGCGCGGACCGCGCCGTCCGGAGCCGGGCCCGGCGCTGCGGCCCTCGCCCAGCTCCAGACGGCGCATGGTGTCGCGGGTGTAGCGCAGCAGTTCCGGGTGCACGTCGTGCTTGCGGGCGGCGTCGGCGTCGTGGAACAGGTCGAACATGCGCTTGCCGACCAGCATGTGCTGCCACAGCGGCACCGGCCGGTGCTCGCTGACCACCACCGCGGTCTCGCCGCGCACGGTGACCAGCCAGTCGGCGAACTCCTCGGCGTTGGAGACGGTCGCCGACAACGAGACCAGGGTGACCGAGGCGGGCAGGTGAATGATCACCTCTTCCCACACCCCGCCGCGGAACCGGTCGGCGAGGTAGTGCACCTCGTCCATCACCACGTACGCCAGCCCCTGCAGCGTGCTGGAGCCCGCGTAGAGCATGTTGCGCAGTACCTCGGTGGTCATCACCACCACCGGCGCGTCGCCGTTGATGGCGTTGTCGCCGGTGAGCAGGCCGACCTGCTCGGCGCCGTAGCGGGCGACCAGGTCGTGGTACTTCTGGTTGGACAGCGCCTTGATCGGTGTGGTGTAGAAGCACTTGCGCCGGGCCGGAGGGGCCTCCGGATCGTCGGCCGCCGCCGGGTCACCGGGCCGCCCGCGCAGCGCCAGGTGTACGGCGAACTCCCCGACCACGGTCTTGCCGGCGCCGGTGGGGGCGCAGACCAGCACACCGCTGCCCCGCTCCAGCGACTGGCACGCCTCCCGCTGGAAGTCGTCGAGATCGAACCCCAGGTCAAGGGCGAACTCGTCCAGCGCCGGGAACTGTGAGGCCTGCGCGGCCCGGCGGCGCGCCGCGACGTACCGCTCGGCGGGGCTCGACATGTCACCAAGATTAGTGCGTGCCGGGACACGACACCCGACAAGGCCGTGCCGAGGGGCCGTCGGCGGCGGTCGGTAGGGTGCACGGCGTGCCGGACCATGCCGAACCGCCCCAGACTCGTCCGACGGGCAGCGCCGACGACGACGCCGCCCCCCGGGCGTCCCGACGGCCCGTGAAGGCGGTGCTCTTCGACTTCCACGGCACCCTGGCCCAGGTGGAGGAGCCACGGCAGTGGGTGCTGGCGGCCGCGGCGACGTGCGGGGTAACCCTGGACCGGGTCCGGGCCACCTCGCTGGCCGACCGGCTGCTGACCGCCGGCCGGGCCGGCGGGCCACTGCCGGCCCGGGTGCCACCCCGGCTGGCCGAGCTGTGGGCCGACCGGGACCTCTACCCGCACGCGCACCGGGGTGCGTACACCGGGCTGGCCGAGACGGTCGACACGGGCATCGAGGGCTTCGCCGACGCCCTCTACGAGCGGCTGCTGATCGCCGAGGGCTGGCTTCCGTACCCGGACACCGCCCCCACGCTGACCGCGCTGCGCGAGGCCGGGGTGCGGGTGGCGGTGGTCAGCAACATCGGCTTCGACCTGCGGCCGCACTTCGACGCCTGGGGGCTGACCGGGCTGGTCGACGCGTTCGTGCTCTCCTACGAGGTGGGGCGGTGCAAGCCCGACCCGGCTATCTTCCTGCGCGCCTGCGGGATGCTCGGCGTCGATCCGGAGCAGACCCTGATGGTCGGTGACACGCCGGCGGACGCGGGCGCCGTGGCGGCCGGCTGCTCGGTGCTTGTGCTGCCGGCCGCAGAGCCGGGCCGGGAGAACGGGCTGGGCGCCGTCCTGGACCTGGCCCTGCCGGCCTGACCTGCGGTTTCGGTGCCGTCAGCCGGGAAAGTGGATCACCGGTAGCTCGCCGTCGCCGTACCGGTCCTCCCCGGTCAGGATCGAGGCGTCGTGTTCGAGGACGGCCAGAACTGTGGTCGCCAGGTCGGCACGACCCGTCACCGTCCGCCAGAAGCTGAGTTCGTGCCAGGAGTGTCCCTCGGTGGAGAGCACTTCGCAGGCGTCGAGGCTCAGGAGTCGGTGAAGGGTCGCCCGTTCCTTCGGGTCGCTGACGGTCGCCATGGCCTCCGCTGCGGTCACGGCGGTGACGCCGAACCTGTTGCGGTCCTGGATGACCTCGTGCAGCGGCTCCCCGACATGCACCGACCCCGCCAGGTAGGCCAGCAGTGCCGACCGGTCCAGCACGAGCCGGACGGGCCGGTCGTCGTCGTGGGTCACGCGGCTGGCTGGTCGACGGTGCCGGCGGCGTCCAACGCGTGTTGGCGTGCCCGGTCGCGAAGCGCGCTGCGGCGCTCCGGCGACCAGTCGGCCTCAACGGCCGCCCGGCGGGCGCGTGCCTCGGCCACGCCCTGCTCGGTGATCTGGATGCCCTGGTGGGCCAGCTCCGCGTCCAGGGCGTCCAGACGCATCCGGTCACGGACGGCCTGGGTGATGTAGGCGCTCGCGTTCGACTCGCGCTCCAGGCGTTCAGCCACGTCGGGTGGCACGGAGATCGACATTTTCCGCATCGCGCTGGTCATACCAGGGACCGTACGCCGGTAGCACCGCGTTGGCGACCATGAACGGCGTGTCGGCCCCGAACGACGAGACATCGCCGCTCGGGGCCGAGCGGCAGAGTTGGCGAACAGGCCGCCGAGGAGCGACCCCAGCGCGGCACCGCCGAGATCCAGCAACGCGTACACGCTGCCGACGCGGCCGCGTAGGTGTGGCGGCACGACCCGCTGCCGGGCCGAGGTGACGGTGATGCCCCACACCATGGCGTGGATGCTGAACACGACCAGGACGATGGCGGCTGTCCAGGCGGCCTTCGCCACGAACCGAATGACAGGGCTCGCATTTCGGCAGGTGGACACCGCCGCGAGGTGGCCGGAGCCGACCGCCTAGCGTCATGGCCGTGACCGACACCCTGCTGCCCGCGCCGAACCCGGCCGACGCGCCACCGGAGCGTCGCGGTGGCGTCGCCGCCGTGGGCATGGTGCTCGGCGGGGCGCTGTCGGTGCAGTTCGGCTCCGCCGTGGCCGCCCTGCTCTTTCCACGTACCGGGGTGGCCGGCGCGGTAACCCTGCGACTGACGATCTCGGCCGTGCTGCTGCTCGTCGTGTGCCGGCCCCGACTGCGCGGGTACGACCGGGGCGCCTGGGTCGCGGCGGGCGCGTTCGGGCTGGCGCTGGCCGGCATGAACTCGCTGTTCTACCAGGCCATCGAGCGAATCCCGCTCGGCCCGGCGGTGACCCTGGAAGTGCTCGGCCCGTTGGCGCTGTCGGTGTTCACCGCCCGCCGGCTGGCCAGCTGGTGCTGGGCCGGGCTGGCCCTGGCCGGGGTGGCGCTGCTCGGGCAGGGCGGCTTCGACCGGCTGAACCCCGCGGGGGTGGCCTTCGCGTTCGGCGCCGGCGCCATGTGGGCCGCGTACATCGTGCTCAGCGCCAGGGTCGGCGGCCGATTCCCGGGCGCGGACGGGCTGGCCCTGGCACTCACCCTCGCCGCGCTGCTCACTCTGCCCCTCGGCGTCATCGACGGCGGCTCCGTGCTGCTCGACCCGGCCGTGCTGGCGCTCGGCACGGCCCTCGCGGTGCTCGCCTCCGGACTGCCCTACACCCTGGAGCTGCTGGCGCTGCGCCGGATGCCCACCGCCACCTTCGCGGTGCTGATGAGCCTCGGTCCGGCGGTCGCCACGCTGGCCGGTTGGCTGGTGCTGCGGCAGGCCCTGACGCTGCTGGAGTGCGCCGCCATCGTGCTGGTCATCGCGGCCAGCATCGGAGCGGTACGGGTCAGCGCAGCAGCCGCAGCGCGCCCGGAACCACGCTGACCGTCACCGGCAGCGCCAGCGAACGCTCACCGTCGGCGTACGTGGTGATCCCCTCGGCGCTCAGCTCCACAGTCCGCGCCCGGTAGCTGCGCACGAGCGGGTGGTCGACGTGGCTGCCCTGGTAGATGCGCGGCTTGATCCGGATCAGGGTGCGCCGGTCGATGCGGCCACCAACCACCACGTCCAGCAGCCCGTCGGTCGGGTCGGCGCCGGGACAGATACGCATTCCGCCCCCGTAGCTCGGGCAGTTGCCCACCGCCACCAGCACCGCGTCCAGCTCGTGCGGCACCCCGTCCAGTCGCAGCGTGTACCGCCGCGGCCGCAACCGGGCCAGCTCGACGAGGATCGCCAGGTCGTACCGGCGGGGACCGCGCGGCCAGCGCATCCGGTTGGCCCGCTCGTTGACGATCGCGTCGAACCCGGCCGCGAGGACCGCCCCGTACCAGCGCTCGGCGCCGTCGGCGTCGGTCATCCGGGCCAGGTCGACCGGGCGGGAGCGGCCGGCACGCAGCGCGTCGGCGATCACCGCCACCGCCGCCAGCGGATCGGCCGGGAAGCCGGTGTCGACGGCGAAGTCGTTGCCGGTGCCCGCCGGCACGGCCCCGAACGGCACGGCGGTGCCGGCGGCGGCCTGCAGCGCCCGGTGCACGGTACCGTCCCCGCCGATCGCGACCAGCGCGCCGGCGCCGTCGGTGACCGCAGCGCGGCACGCCGCCTCCGCCTCGGTGGGACTCGACGCCGACAGCAGCCGGACCGGCCGGCCGGCGGTGGCCAGGCCGTCCAGCAGCCGGGGCAGCAGCGAACGGCGCCGTCCCCGACCGGCGGTCGGGTTGGCGAGCACGGCGACGGGGCCACCGGCGAGCGGGCCGGGCGAGTGATCGTCTGCGGTCACGGGCAGCACCGTAACCGGTGCGACGCCCGCCGTACAGCGGGCGGCGGCCGCCTCCCCAGCGTGATGGCCCGGGGCCCCGATCAGGCCGCGACGGCGGCTGCGGCGCATGCGGCGACGCCGCCCCCGGCGAGCGGGGACGGCGTCGGCGGACCGGACGGCACGGGGCCGTCAGGTCATGTCGTCGTAGCGGCGTTCGATCGGTGCCGGTGGGGCGATCGGCTCGGGTACGCCGACCGGGGCTGTCGCATCCACGCGCTGCCCCGCCTCGACCGGCTCGGGGTCGTGCTCCAGCGGCGACACCTCGTCATCGTCGAGGCCGGCGTAGACCTCCTTGCCGCGCCCACGCCGCTTGTCGTTGATGAACGCGACCCCGACCGCCAGGAAGTACAACAGCGAGAGGGAGAGCGCCAGCAGCGTCATGCCGAACGGACCCGGATCCGGGGTGGCGATGGCGGCGAAGGCGAACGAGATGAAGATGACCGCGCGCCACCAACTCAGCAGCCGTCGGGCACTGGCCACGCCGGTGAAGTTGAGCATCAACAGGATGAGGGGGAACTCGAACGCCACCCCGAACAACAGGATCATGTTCGTGACGAACGAGATGTAGCGGGTGACCTCAAGCTGGGTGGAGAGGCCGGTCACACCCGCCTCCAGCAGGAACGCGAGGCCCTTGTCCACGACGAGGTACGCGAGGACCGCGCCACCGGCGAACAGTGGGGCCGCGATCGCGACGAAGACGTACGCCCACTTGCGTTCGTGGCGGTGCAGACCCGGCGCGATGAACGCCCAGAGCTGGTAAAGCCAGACCGGTGCTCCAGCGATCAGGCCGATCCAGAGCGCCAGCTTCAGCTTCAGGATGAAACCGTCCGCGGGCGACAACTGGAGGAACTGGTGACAGTTGCCCAACGCGTCCCTGGCGTCGGGCAGGCTGCAGTAGGGCTCCTTCAGCAGGTTGAAGGCCGGCTGAGCCAGAAAGAACCCAAGGATCAGGCCGGCGACGATCGCCAGTGAGGCGCGAAACAGCCGATCGCGCAACTCGCGGACGTGCTCGATGAGCGTCATCGAGCCGTCGGAGGCACGCTCGAAGGTGCTCGGGCCGCGTTTACGCAGTGCGAAGGCCACGGTGCTCGGGCCTCTCGGTCAGTTGTCGCGGACGCGGTGCACCGGGTCGGCGACCGGCTGCTGCGGCGGCGCCTGCTGGTACGGCGCCTGCTGCGGCTGCCCGACCTGCGGCGGCAGCGGCTGGTAGCCGGCCTGCGCGTCGGCCTTCTCGGCGAGGTCGCGGTCGTCGTCCTGCAGGCTCTTGGTCTCGGCCTTGATGATCCGCAGCGAACGACCCAGCGAGCGGGCCGCGTCGGGGAGCCGCTTCGCACCGAAGAGCAGGATCAGCACAACCACGAGAACCGCGATGTGCCACGGCTTGAGGGCACCCATGAGAAGCTCCAGTCGCTCTGTGTGTCCGGGGGCGGTACGCAGCCCATCGTACGTGCGGATCGGCCGGTTGCCACCTGCCGGGGGCAGTCGTCGCGGCCCGGCCGGTGAAGTCTTGACCAACCGCGATGATCAGTCAACCATCGTCGAGCCGTCGCCACCGCCGGCGGCCCGCCGCCAGCGGGACGGCGCGACGACGGGGATCGATCAGCCGCGCCTGGCCTTGATCACGGCGAGTCGTTGCTGGGTGGTGTCGAGCTGGCGCTGAACACCCTCGGCGCGCCGCTGCAACGCCTCGGCGGTGTCCCGCAGCGCCTCCGCCTCGCCGGCCCGGCGCTGCAACGCCAGCGCGGCGCGACGCAGTTGGGGCAGCCGGGCCAGCACCGGACGCACGGCCAGCGCGAGCGCCACCAGCGGGAGCAGCACCACCGCGAGCACGATCCATTTCAGCACGGCGGTCAGCCTACTGGGTGCGGCCGGCCACCGCCGGGTCGCCTGACGGCGCGCCGGGCGTCGCCGGGTCGGCCTCGGGCCGCCGGGGCGCGGCGGTGGGCGCGGGCACGGCGTACGCGTCCAGCGCGGCGGCCGCCGTCGCCCGGACCTGCTCGGCCAGCTCGACCGGGGCGACCACTGTGACGTCCGGGCCGAGGCCGAGCACGAACCGGCGGGCCCAACCCAGGTCGGTCACCCGCAGCGACACCAGCCACTGGTCGCCGTCGCCGGCCTCCACCCGCTCGCACGGGTAGTACTCGGTGATCCACCGCTCGCCCCGGCCGACGCGCAGGGTGATCAGCGGCAGGTCGGGTGACGGGCGGAAGACGCCCTCGGTCAGGTCGTGCGGGACGGCCTGCGGCGGGACGGCGGCCCGCTCGTCCAGCTCCGTGATCGCGTCGATCCGGTCGGCGCGGAACAGGCGGACCGCCTCGGCGCGGCGACACCACGCCTCCACGTACGCCTGGCCGCCCACCATCAGCATCCGCAGCGGGTCGATGACGCGGTCGCTGGTCTCGTCCCGGGTGGCCGTGTAGTAGGTGATCCGCAGCGCCCGGCCGCCCTCCACTGCGGCGCGCAGCGCCTCCACCCGCCGGTTGTCCCCGGGCAGTCGCACCGCCACCGGCGCGCCCACCAGATCCCCGGCCGCGTCCTCGATCTTTGCGAGGGCCCGCTCGACGGCCTCCCGGTTGGCCACGCCAGGCGTCTCGGCGAGCATCCGCAGCGCCACCACGAGGGCCAACGCCTCGTCGGGGGTGAGCCGCAGCGGGCGGTCGATGCCGGCGTCGTAGGTGATGGTCACCCGGTCGCCGTCGAAGGCCATGTCGATCAGGTCACCGGGGCCGTAACCGGGCAGCCCGCACACCCAGAGCAGCTCCAGGTCCTCACGCAACTGCCGCTCGGTGACGCCCAGGTCACCGGCCGCCTCGGCGATCTCGATGCCCGGCCGGGCCAACAGGTAGGGCACCAGGTTGAGCAGCCGGGCCAGGCGGTCGGCCGAGGCCCGGGAGCCGCTCCGCGCGGCTGGCCGGGTCATCGGGCATCCCCGGTGGCGACCAGTTCGTCGTGTCGGGCGGCGATCTCCTTGAGTCGCTGGATGACCGCCTCGCGGACCTCCGGCGGGTCGAGCACGCGCACGTCCGGGCCGTATCGGACGAGCTGACCGGCGAGCCCGTCCGGGTCCGCGTACGGCAGGACCAGTCGGTCGCCGTCCGGGCCGGCGGTCACCTCGACCGCCCAGCGGCGCAGGCCGGCGGCCCGGCCCGGCGCGGCCAGCACGGTGGCCCGGCCGGTGCGCTCCACCGGGCCGGACCAGCGGGCCACGTGGCTGATCAGGTCGACGCCGGCCGGTGGCTCATAGGCGCCGGGCGCACCGGTCACCCGGACCGCGCCGACCACCCGGGACAGCCGGAAGCAGCGCGTCGCCTCGCGGTCCAGGTCGTGGCCGACCACGTACCACCGGCCACGCCAGCAGACCACGCCCCACGGTTGCAGCCGCCGACGGCTGGGCGCGTCCCGGTCGGGCACCCGGTAGTCGAACCCGACCTCGCGGCGGTCGCGGGCGGCGGCGGTCAGCGGCGCGAACGCCGGGTCGACGGTGACCATCGGCTCCAGGCCCAGGGTGGCCTGCGGATCCACGTCCACCCCGGCGGCGCGCAGTTTGGCCAGCCCCGACGAGGCGGCGGCGGCGAGACCGGCGTGCTGCCACAGCCGTGCGGCGATGCCCACCGCGGCGGCCTCGTCCGGTTCGAGAGGGATGTCGGGCAACGCGTACTCGCGGTGGGCGATCCGGTAGCCGGGCTCGGCGTCGAAGACGCTGGCAGTCCCGGTCTCCAGCGGCACGCCCAGCTCGCGCAGCTCGGCCTTGTCCCGCTCGAACTTGCGCTGGAACGCCTCGTGGTCACGCGCGTCGTCCGGATCGTGCTCGTAACCGGGCACGGTCGCGGCGATCTGCGCGGCGGTCAGGAACCGTCGCGTGGACAGCAGGCAGATCACCAGGTTGACCAGGCGTTCGGTGCGGGTCCGCGACACGGGTAGACGCTAGCAGCCGACGCGCCCGAGACGTGCACCCGCGCTGGCGTGCCGCACATCTGTTCGGATCGGCGGGTCCGGGTCACTCGCCGAGCGCCGCGCGGCCACCGGTCATAGGGTGCCTTCATGTCGCAAGCGGGGGTCAAGACCGAAAGCGTCGGCACAGTGGTCGTCGCCGGGGCGGCCAACCTCGCCATCGCGGTGGCGAAGCTGATCGCCGGGCTGATCTCCGGCTCGGCCGCGATGCTCTCCGAGGCGGCGCACTCGGTCGCCGACACGACCACCGAGGTGCTGCTCTACCAGGCGTTGCGCCGTGGCGCGCGGCCGGCGGACGCCCGGCACCCCTTCGGGTACGGCAAGGAGAGTTACGTCTGGGCGTTCTTCGCCGCCATGTTCACGTTCGTCGCCGGCGCCGGTTTCGCCGTCACCCACGGCGTCACGACGATCCTGGTGCACGAGCACAGCGGCGACTACCTGATCTCGTACATCGTGTTGGCGGTGTCGTTCCTCATCGAGTCGATCTCGCTGGCCCGAGCCATCCGCCAGGTCCGTCGCGAGTCCCGACGCTGGGAGACGACCCCACAGCGGTTCCTGCGACTGACCGCCGACACCACCGTCAAGGCCGTCTTCCTCGAGGACAGCGCGGCCCTGATCGGTCTGCTGCTGGCCGGTCTCGGAGTCGGCCTGTCGCACGCCACCGGCGACGAGGTGTGGGACGGCGTCGCGTCGATCCTGATCGGTCTGCTGCTGCTGGCCGCCGCCGGGATCCTGGCCAGCAACAACCTGTCGTTGCTGGTCGGCCGGGCGGTCCCGGGCCGGCTGCGTCAGGAGATCGAGCGGGAGCTGACCGGGCTGCCCGAGGTGGAACGCATCGACACCCTGCTGACCATGCAGCTCGGTCCGGACGACATCCTGGTCGCCGCGAAGGTCGACTTCCGGGACGAGGCCACCGGCGCGGAGATCGAGGCGACCGCCGACGAGGCCGAACGGCGGCTCACCGGGCGGTTCCCGGAGATCCGCTACGTCTTCCTCGATCCCACCCGATCGCTGCCCGGCGCCGTCGGCGAGGCCCGCAACACCCAGGCTCGACCGAGCCCGGATTCCGACGGCGAACCAGACCCGAGCTGACCCACGCGCCGGACCACCCGGGCGCGGGGCGCCCGGTCCACGCGGCTAGCGTGCCCGTCATGGTGCGATGGCGGGCGGGGACGGTGGCGGCGCTGCGACGGCAGTGGACCGGGGCGGTGGAACTGGACGTCGACCTGTCCGACGGCACCCGGATGCGGGCGCTGGCCTACCCCGAGCTGGTCGGCACGCCCGAGCCCGGCGACCGGGTGCTGCTCAACGCCGGGGCGCTGCTGATGGGGCTGGGCACCGGCGGGTACGCCCTGGTGGTGGCTCTGCCGGACCGGCTGCCGCCGGACCCGCCGGACTCCGGCGACACCCGCGACGCGGGGCACCTCGTCAAGGCCCGCTACACCCCCCTGCAACCGATCCTGCTCGGTGTCGACGAGGAGGCGTCCCCGCACCGGGACGTGCTGGCCGAGGCCGACGACCTGGGCGGCCTGCCGGTCGTCACCGCCGACCTGCACTCGGCCCTGCCGGCGATCCTGGCCGGCATCCGGGCCGAGGCCCCGGACGCCCGGGTGGCGTACCTGTTCACCGACGGCGGGGCGTTGCCGGCCTGGTTCTCCCGCACCCTCGCCGCGCTGCGCGCCGAGCTGGCCGGCACGATCACCGTCGGGCAGGCGTTCGGCGGCGACCTGGAGGCCACCACCCTGCACGGCGGCCTGCTCGCCGCCCGGTACGTGCTGCGGGCCGACGTGGCCGTGGTCGCGCAGGGCCCCGGCAACCTCGGCACCGGCACCCGGTGGGGCTTCTCCGGGGTGGCCGTCGGCGAGGCGGTCAACGCGATCGCCGCGCTGGGCGGTCGACCCGTCGGGTCGCTGCGGATCTCCGCCGCCGATCCCCGCCCCCGGCACCGGGGCGTGTCACACCACAGCCTCACCGCGTACGGGCGGGTGGCGCTCGCCCCGGCGGAGCTGGTGGTGCCCGACGACCTGGACCCGGCGTTGGCCGCCGAGGTGGACGCGGCGCTGGCGCCCCTCGCGGTCCGGCACCGGATCGTCCGGGTGCCGACCGCCGGGCTCGACGCCGCGCTGCGGGCCAGCGTCGTGGCACTGTCCACGATGGGACGTGGCCTCGACGCCGACCACGCCTACTTCCTCGCGGCGGCGGCGGCCGGGCGGCACGCCACCACCCTGCTCCCCTGACCCGGGTCAGCGGATCACGGGGCGTTTGTCCCGAGGCAGGGCTTCGATCAGCTCCCGGGGCAGGTTGAGGGTGTCCGCGATGACCTGAGGTGGGGTGTTGGCCATCCACTGCGTCAGGGAGATGTCCTCGAACCGGGGCTTGCGGAACATCTCCAGGAAGACCAGCGGCTCGTCACCGAGGTTCTCGATGTAGTGGCCGTAGGCGAACGGCACGTACCCGACGTCCCCGGAGCGCATGTCGAAGGTGCCGGCCACGCCACTGCTGGCGAACACACCCATCCGGCCGTGCCCGGAGAGGTAGTACTGCCACTCGTCGTCGGTGGGATGCCAGTGCAACTCCCGCATCCCACCCGGGTCGACCTCCACCAGCGCGGCGCAGATGGTGGTGGACGCGGCGAACTGGGACACGTCGGCGATGCGCACCTGACCGCCGGCGAACCGCTGCGGCTGCTGGGCGAGCAGCCGATGGCTCAGCGTGCGGGGCACGTCCCCGGTCGGGCTCACCACCCGGTCCCGATCCAGCGGCGGCGGCACCTCTCCGGCGAAGATGTACTTCTCCCGCTCCGGGATCGAGTCGAGCTGCTCCGGCCGCCAGCCGAAGTTCTTCGCCAGCACGTCCTTCGGGGTGTGCGCGAAGAAGTCGCTGATCAGGAACGTGCCGTTCTCCGCGAACGCCCCGTCGTCGAAGACCAGCAGGAACTCGACGCCCTCGTCGAGCGCCTGGATGTGGTGCGGCACCCCTTGCGGGAAGAACCACAGGTCTCCGGCGCGCACATCGTCGAGGAAGTTCCGACCCTCCTGGTCGACCGCGCTGATCCGGGCGCTGCCGCGCGACACGTACGCCCACTCGGACTGCTTGTGCCAGTGCAGCTCCCGGTACGCGCCCGGCTCCAGCGCCATGTCCACGCCGCACAGCTCAGTGGCCACCGGTAGCTCCCGCACTGTGATTTCGCGGGTCCAGCCGCCCCGTTGGATGCGGGTGTGCGCGTCGGAGAAGGAGAACCGCAGGTTGGGCAGCGTGCCCGCGTCCGTGCTCGGTGGCGTCAACAGATCGGGGTTCTGCCGGTCCCGGACCACGTCGCGCGGGCCGGGATCCTGCCAGCCGGCCTGTCCCCTCTGGGGTTGTGGCGTCGCCCTGCCCCCGCCCGTCATCGGTCGCTCCCTCCGTCGGCCTGCCCGATGCCACCGGGGCGCAGCGTGGTGCGGGCGTCCGGCGACCGGCGACGGTTACCCGGCCCGCAGACCCGGGCGGGCCAGCGGTGGCCCGGCCGGGCCAGCCATCGGCGGGCAGGGCCGAGGATCAGGCGAGGAAGATGAGGGCGAGCCAGCCGCCGACGATGAGCACCAGCGCCAGGGCCAGCACCCAGGTCGGCACGGTGTACTCGCCGCGCCGGTTACGGTCGATCTCGGCGCGGATCTTCTCCCGCCGGCGTTCGACCCAGTTCTGCCGCTCGGCGCCGCTCTCGGAGCGGTCGGAAGGTCCAGAAGTCGTCATGGCGCGCCCAGCCTACCGGGCCGGCCGGCCCCGCCGGCGGACACCACCGCCGGAGCCGGCACACCCGTCACATGCTGGCGATCAGCCGCTCCACCCGCTCGTCGTACGCCCGGAACGGGTCCTTGCAGAGCACTGTGCGCTGCGCCTGGTCGTTGAGCTTCAGGTGCACCCAGTCGACGGTGAAATCCCGTCGCTTCTCCTGGGCGTGCCGGATGAATTCGCCGCGCAGCCGTGCCCGGGTGGTCTGCGGTGGGGTCTCCTTGGCCTCGAAGATCTCCGGGTCGGTGGCCACCCGGTCCACCTCGCCGCGGCGCTCCAGCAGCCCGTAGAGGCCTCGGCCGCGGCGCACGTCGTGGTAGGCCAGGTCCATCTGCGCCACCCGGGGGTGGGACAGCGGCAGGTCGTGCTTGCGCTGGTAGCGCTCGATCAGCCGCAGCTTGCTGACCCAGTCGATCTCCCGGGAGACCGGCTCCAGGTCCCCGGTCTCCACCGCGTGCAGCACCCGGCCCCACAGCTCGACGACCCGCTTGGCGGCCTGGTCGCCGCCGCGACGCTCGACGAACTCGGTGGCCTTGGCCAGGTATTCCTGCTGGATGTCCAGCGCGCTGACCTCCTTGCCCGAGGCCAGCCGAACCTTGCGCCGGCCGGTGATGTCGTGCGACACCTCGCGGATGGCCCGGATCGGGTTCTCCAGCGACAGGTCGCGCATCACCACCCCGGCCTCGATCATCCGCAGCACGATGTCGGCCGTGCCGACCTTGAGCAGCGTGGTGACCTCGTTCATGTTGGAGTCACCGACGATCACGTGCAGCCGCCGGTAGCGCTCGGCGTCAGCGTGCGGCTCGTCGCGGGTGTTGATGATCGGACGGCTGCGGGTGGTCGCCGAGGAGACACCCTCCCAGATGTGCTCGGCCCGCTGGGACAGGCAGTAGACCGCGCCACGCGGGGTCTGCAGGACCTTGCCGGCCCCGCAGATCAACTGCCGGGTGACCAGGAAGGGGATGAGCACGTCGGCGAGCCGGCCGAACTCGCCGTGCCGGGAGACCAGGTAGTTCTCGTGGCAGCCGTACGAGTTGCCGGCCGAGTCGGTGTTGTTCTTGAACAGGTAGATCTCACCCGCGATGCCCTCGTCGTGCAGTCGCTTCTCCGCGTCGACGAGCAGGCCCTCCAGGATCCGCTCGCCGGCCCGGTCGTGGGCGACCAGGTCGGTCACCGAGTCGCACTCCGGTGTGGCGTACTCCGGGTGCGACCCGACGTCCAGGTAGAGCCGGGCCCCATTACGCAGGAAGACGTTGCTCGACCGACCCCAGGACACGACGCGACGGAACAGATACCGCGCGACCTCGTCCGGGGACAGCCGCCGCTGCCCGCGATAGGTGCAGGTGACGCCGTACTCGGTCTCGAGGCCGAAGATTCGCCGCTCCATGGTGTGACATTAGCCGCCCGGAGGGCCCGTTCGTCACTGTCAGAGCACAGGTCGTGCGCGAGGGGCGGTCACATACCGGCTGAGTGCGACATTCCGTCCGGCCGCCAGCGCCCCGGCCGCGGCCCCGACCCGGGGTGTGCCGGCAGCGGCGCGACGATCCCCACCGGATGCCGGCTCGCGTAGAGTCCTGAACCCGTGAGGATCCTCGTCACCGGCGGAGCGGGATTTATCGGGTCGGAGTACGTGCGCATGCTGCTGGGCGCGACCGGCGGCGACGCGGAACCACCCGTGCGCGAGCCGGACGTGGTGACCGTGCTGGACAAGTTGACCTACTCGGGCAACCCGGCCAACCTCGACCCGGTGCGCGACGACCCCCGGCTGCGGTTCGTACAGGGTGACATCTGCGACCCGGCCCTGGTCGACGAGGTTGTTCCCGGACACGACGTGATCGTGCACCTCGCCGCCGAATCCCACGTCGACCGGTCCATCGCCGGTGCCGCCCCGTTCGTCACCACCAACGTGCTCGGCACCCAGACGCTGCTGGACGCCGCGCTGCGCCACGGCATTCGGCGGTTCGTGCACGTCTCCACCGACGAGGTCTACGGCTCGATCGACGAAGGCTCCTGGACCGAGACCTGGCCGCTCGCGCCCAACTCGCCGTACTCGGCCTCGAAGGCCGGCTCCGACCTGCTCGCCCTGGCCTACCACCGCACCCACGGCATGGACGTGGTGGTCACCCGCTCCTCCAACAACTACGGGCCGTACCAGTTCCCGGAGAAGGTCATCCCGCTGTTCGTCACCAACCTGCTCGACGGCGGCACCGTCCCGCTCTACGGCGACGGCGGCAACGTCCGCGACTGGCTGCACGTACACGACCACTGCCGGGGCATCGCCCTCGTGCAGCAGAAGGGCCGCCCCGGCGAGGTCTACCACATCGGCGGCGGCACCGAACTGACCAACAGGGAACTCACCGGCCGGCTGCTGGAAGCCTGCGGCGCCGGCTGGGACCGGGTGGACCCGGTCCCAGACCGCAAGGGCCACGACCGCCGCTACTCGCTCGACACCACCAAGATCAGCAAAGAGCTGGGGTACGCCCCGAGCATCGACCTGGAACGCGGCCTGGCCGCGACGGTGCGGTGGTACCGGGACAACCGGGCCTGGTGGGAGCCGTTGCGGTAGGGATCTACTCGTCCGTCTGCGTGCCCGACTTGTCCTCCAGATCGGCCGACCCGGCGGACGACGTGGGCTTGTGCGCCTCCTCGGTCGGCGACGCCGGCGCCTCGGCACGATCCGCGGCCGGCGGCTCGGCGCCCCCGTCCAGCAGCGAGGTCAACGCC
The DNA here is from genome assembly GCF_900091455.1 of Micromonospora coriariae. NCBI lineage: Bacteria > Bacillati > Actinomycetota > Actinomycetes > Micromonosporales > Micromonosporaceae > Micromonospora > Micromonospora coriariae. The sequence continues at coordinate 6,285,690 of NZ_LT607412.1, forward strand.
GCCCCGGTGATCCGGCGGAAGGTCCGCCCGACCCGCCGGCGGTCCAGCACCGCGACCTCCAGCTGGTTCGCGGCGATCGTCCGGGCGGCACCGCCCTCCCCACCGACGGTGCTCAGCGCCTGCACCGCCACCTTCACCGCCTCCCCGAGCGACATGTCCGCCCGGTGGTTCGACTTCAACACGCCGGTGATCGCCTCGGCCTGCCCGCCCATCGCCATCCGCCCCGGCTCGTCGTTGACCGAACCGTCGTACGTCAGCCGGTACAACTCGTCGTCGTCGGGGGTGGCACCGACCTCCGCCACGCAGATCTCCACCTCGAAAGGCTTCGACTGCTCGGTGAAGATGGCGCCCAACGTCTGCGCGAACGCGTTCGCCAGGGCCCGACCTGTGACATCCCGCCGGTCGTAGCTGAGCCCGTTCAGGTCGGCCATCCGCACGCCGGCCCGGCGCAGGTTCTCGAACTCGTTGTACCGGCCGACGGCGGCGAAGCCGATCCGGTCGTAGATCTCGCTGACCTTGTGCAGGGCGCTGGAGAGGTTCTCCGCGACGAAGAGCACCCCGCCGGCATAGCTGAGGACCACCGCGCTGCGACCCCGGGCGATGCCCTTGCGGGCCAACTCGGAGCGGTCGCGCATGATCTGTTCGGGCGAGGCGTAGAACTGCATGGCCACGGCGGCGGTTCTCCTTACGACGGCACTGTGCTGACGACTGCTGGCTGGTGGGGGTGAACGAGGGTCAACCGCCCGGGTTCTCCATCCGGCCGGAGACCACGCCCTCGGCGATCGCCGCCGTCTCGGCGTCGGTCAACCGGCGGGTGCCGTCGGCGGTCGCGGTCATCACCACCGGGTAGATCCGTCGGGTCAGGTCAGGTCCGCCGGTCGCGGTGTCGTCGTCCGCGGCGTCGTAGAGCGCCTCGACCGCCAGTCGGGTCGCGTCGTCGACGGACAGGCCGGCCCGGAAGCGCTTCTTCAACGCGGACTTGGCAAAGAGCGAGCCGGAGCCGATCGCGTCGTAGCCGGTCTCCTCGTACGGGCCGCCGGTCACGTCGAAGCTGAAGATCCGGCCAGCCCGCGCCGGGTCCGCGCAGGCGAGGTCGAACCCGGCGAAGAGTGGCACCACCGCCAGCCCCTGCATGGCGGCGCCCAGGTTGCCCCGGATCATCGAGGCCAGCCGGTTGGCCTTGCCGTCCAGCGAGAGCATGGCGCCCTCGATCTTCTCGTAGTGCTCCAGCTCCACCTGGAACAGTCGCATCAGCTCGATGCCGATGCCCGCGGTGCCCGCGATGCCGACCAGCGAGTACGCGTCGGCCGGGTGGACCTTCTCGATGTCGCGCTGGGCGATCAGGTTGCCCATGGTGGCCCGTCGGTCGCCGGCCATCACCACACCGTCAGCGGCCGCGATGGCCACGATGGTGGTCGCGTGCGGCGCCAGGTCGGCGGCCATGCCCGGTGGCAGCGGCCGTCGACCGGGCAGCATCTCGGGCGCCGCCCGGCTCAGAAACGTGGTGAAGGAGGACGTCCCCGCGTTGGTGAACACATCTGGTAGACGCCCGGATGGATCAAAGCCCGCTGCCACGTGGTTCCTCTCAGGTACGTGATCGCCCTGGCCAGCCTCATGGGACTGTCACGGAACTGGCCAAGACCACCGTTGCAGTTGAAGCAGAGTATCCCGCGCACCCATCCGGTGCGATGATCGTGGTCCAGATGTTGCGGGTCCGCGCCGCCGCAGATCGCGCAGACCCCGCCCTGCTCGGCCAGGAGCTCGTCAAACTCCTTCTGCCCCACGCCGTAGCGCCGCCGCAGGTGGTATTCACGACTGCCGCCGTGCAGCCGGAGCTTGCTCTCCTTGCCCTTCTCGTTGTGGCAAGGCTTGCAGTATCGGCCGTAACCCCCACGGCCAGAGCGGTTACGCGGAAAGTCGCCGAGAGTCTTGACGACACCGCATTCCGGGCATCGCCGGTGCCCCTCCGGCACTACCGGCAACGGGCGCACATCCCTGCCCTGCTGCTCCTTCACGCGCTTGGCATAGCTGGCCTTCGAACGGACGTTGAAGCAGGGTTTGCAGTAGCTGCCACGACCTTCGGGGCGCCTGCTGCTGGCACAGAATTGGTCGAGAGGCAGCCACTCGCCACAGTCTCGACAGCGGCGGCGGCCGTCCCGATCATCCGAGGGGCGAGGCATGTCCGAATTGTTCGGCTATGCCCTACTCACCCCCTTTTTGTACATAGCCTCTCACGAACTCCTCGGCGTTCTCCTCGAGAACGGAGTCGATCTCGTCGAGCAGGTCGTCGACGTCCTCGGTGATCTCGGCGTGCCGCTCGGCCACCTCAGGGTTGGCCTCGGTGGTGACGTCCTCGATCTCCTCGCCCTGCCGGGACTTGCCGGACTGCGACTGACCGCCGCTGTCACGAGTGGCCATAGCTGCCTCCTCTAGATCGCCTGGCATGAAATCTACCCCGTGGAAGCGACAGAAAGCCCCCGCGTCAGCCGTGTTCGGGTGGCACCGATCGCCGATCCCCCACCGGCGCGGCGCCGCTCACCGGCCGGTCAACGTCTCCAGGAGGTCCTTGGCGCTGGCGCAGCGGTCGAACAACGCCCCGACGTGCGCGCGGGTGCCCCGTTCCGGCTCCATCATCGGCACCCGGACCAGCGACTCCCGGCCCACGTCGAAGATCACCGAATCCCAGCTCGCGGCGACCACCTCGGAGGCGTACTGCGCCAGGCAGCGACCGCGGAAGTAGGCCCGGGTGTCCTCGGGCGGCTCGGTCATCGCGGTACGCGTCTCCTCGTCGGTGAGCAGCGTCTTCATCGCCCCCCGGGAAACCAGCCGGTGGTAGAGGCCCTTCTCCGGCCGGACGTCGGAGTATTGCAGGTCGACGAGCTGGAGCTTGTGCGCGCCCCAGCCGAGCTTCTCCCGCTCCCGGTAGCCCTCCAGCAGCCGCTGCTTCGCCACCCAGTCCAACTCGTCGGCGCAGAGCATCGGATCGCGACCCAGCCGGTCCAGCACGCTCTCCCAGCGGTCCAGCACGTCGGTGGTCTGCTCGTCGACGTCCGTGCCGTAGCGGTCGTCGACAAAGGACCGGACGCGCTCCAGGTAGGCCCACTGCACGTCCAGCGCGGTGAGCCGCCGGCCGTCGCGCAGCCGCATCCGGTGCGACAGGGACGGGTCGTGGCTGACCGCACGCAGCTCACTGACCGGGTCGGCGATGCCGAGGTCGGAGCCGAGCGCCTTCTCCTCGATCATGGTGAGGATCAGCGCCGTGGTGCCGACCTTGAGGTAGGTGGAGATCTCCGAGAGGTTGGCGTCGCCGATGATGACGTGCAGCCGGCGGTACTTGTCGGCGTCGGCGTGCGGCTCGTCCCGGGTGTTGATGATGGGACGCTTGAGCGTGGTCTCCAGACCCACCTCGACCTCGAAGAAGTCGGCACGCTGGGAGATCTGGAAGCCGCTCTGGCCGCCGTCCTGGCCGATGCCGACGCGGCCGGCGCCGCAGACGATCTGCCGGGTGACGAAGAACGGCGTCAGGTACGCCACGATGTCGGCGAACGGGGTCTGCCGGCGCATCAGGTAGTTCTCGTGCGCGCCGTAGCTGGCGCCCTTGTTGTCGGTGTTGTTCTTGTAGAGGTGGATCGGCTGGCTGCCGGGGATGGTGGCGGCCCGGCGGGACGCCTCGGCCATCACCCGCTCGCCGGCCTTGTCCCAGCGCACCACGTCGCGCGGGTTGGTCACCTCGGGGGTGGAGTATTCCGGGTGGGCGTGGTCGACGTAGAGCCGGGCGCCGTTGGTGAGTATCACGTTGGCCAGGCCGAGGTCCTCGTCGGCGAGGGCCTCGGCGGGGTCGTAGGCGGCCCCGGAGTAGGTGAAGCCGCGTGCGTCGCGCAGCGGCGATTCCTCCTCGTAGTCCCACCGGGCCCGTCCACCCCGGTTGAGCTCGGGGCGGGCTCCGTACGCGTTGACCACCTGGGACGAGGTGACCATCGGGTTGGCTCCGGCCTGGCCGGGCACGGAGATGCCGTACTCGATCTCGGTGCCCATGATCCGTCTTACGCTCATCGACCTACCCGCTTCGCTCGCCCGACCCGGTCCCCCGTCACGTCGAGCGTAGTCCGACAGATCGGGGACGGGGGCACGCCGGTGCAGCCGTGTTACCGGTGTCGTCGCCGCCCTGGGTCCACAGGAAACAGCAGGGGCCCGGGACGCGTCGCGTCCCGGGCCCCCGGCCGTTGCTACCTGTGGCTCAGAGGTACTGACCGGTGTTGCTGGCGGTTTCGATGGACCGCCCGGCCTCGGCGCCCTTGCCGCCGGAGACGAGCGTGCGGATGTAGACGATCCGCTCGCCCTTCTTGCCGGAGATCCGGGCCCAGTCGTCGGGGTTGGTGGTGTTGGGCAGGTCCTCGTTCTCCCGGAACTCGTCGACGCAGGCGTCGAGCAGGTGCTGCAGGCGTAGCCCCTTGCGCCCGGAGGTGAGGAACTCCTTGATGGCCATCTTCTTGCTGCGGTCGACGATGTTCTGGATCATCGCGCCGGAGTTGAAGTCCTTGAAGTAGAGGACTTCCTTGTCACCATTGGCGTAGGTGACCTCGAGGAAGCGGTTCTCCTCGGTCTCCGAGTACATCCGCAGCACCACGGCGTCGATCATGGCCGCGACGGTGGCCTGGGGGTCGGTGCCGTGCTCGGCCAGGTCGTCCGGGTGCAGGGGCAGCCCGGAGAGGATGTACTTGGAGAAGATGTCCTTCGCCGCTTCGGCGTCCGGCCGCTCGATCTTGATCTTCACGTCGAGCCGACCGGGGCGCAGGATCGCCGGGTCGATCATGTCTTCCCGGTTGGAGGCGCCGATGACTATGACGTTCTCCAGCCCCTCCACGCCGTCGATCTCACTGAGCAGCTGCGGGACGATCGTGTTCTCCACGTCGGAGGAGACACCGGAGCCACGGGTCCGGAAGATCGAGTCCATCTCGTCGAAGAACACGATCACCGGGGTGCCCTCGCCGGCCTTCTCCCGGGCTCGCTGGAAGATCAGCCGGATGTGCCGCTCGGTCTCGCCGACGTACTTGTTGAGCAGCTCCGGGCCCTTGATGTTGAGGAAGAAGCTGGTGTGCTTCTCCTTGCCCTGCCGCTCGGCGATCTTCTTGGCCAGCGAGTTGGCCACCGCCTTGGCGATCAGCGTCTTGCCGCAGCCGGGCGGCCCGTAGAGCAGGATGCCCTTGGGCGGACGGAGCTGGTGCTCACGGAACAGGTCCGCGTGCAGGAAGGGCAGCTCCACCGCGTCGCGGATCTGCTCGATCTGCGACTGGAGGCCACCGATGTCGGTGTAGTCGACGTCGGGCACCTCCTCCAGGACCAGCTCCTCGACCTCGCTCTTCGGGATCCGCTCGTACGCGTACGCCGAGCGGGGCTCGATCATGAGCGAGTCGCCGGCCCGGATCGCCGAGCCGATGAGCGTCTCCGCGAGGTGCACGATGCGCTCCTCGTCGGAGTGGGAGACCACCAGCGCCCGGTCACCCGGCGCGCCACCCGGCCCCTCCAGGATCTCCTTGAGCATCACCACCTCGCCGACCCGCTCGTAGCCGAACGCGTCGACGATGTTGAGCGCGTCGTTGAGCAGAACCTCCTGGCCACGGCGCAGCTCGTCCACGTCGAGCGAGGGCGAGACGGCGACCCGCAGCTTGCGACCACCGGTGAAGACGTCCACCGTGCCGTCGTCGTGCCTGGCCAGGAAGACGCCGTAGCCACTCGGCGGTTGTGCGAGGCGGTCGATCTCCTCCTTGAGCGTCACGATCTGCGTGCGAGCCTCCTTGAGGGTGCTCACCAGCCGGTCGTTGTTCTCGGTCAGCCGCGCCAACTGTGCCTGGGTGGCCGCCAGCCGCTCTTCGAGCTGCCGGACGTGTCGGGGGCTTTCGGTCAACTTGCGCCGCACCAGGGCGAGTTCCTCTTGAAGAAACGCGACCTGCGTGGAGAGATCGTGGGCTTCCTTCTCCCACCGTGCGGCGCGCGAGTCCGCGTCGTCGCTGCGTGCCACGTCCCACCTCCCCGGGGGGCTTGAACGTTCTGCCCTAACACTAGCCGCTATGAGGCCGATTCGGTCCCACGCAACACCCTCGTCACCGAACCTTGATCGCCAAGGGTGGCCTGGCGGGCCGGTACCGGCGTTCGGGTACCGTCGGACCGTACGACGGGAGAACATGGGGGGTGCACCGGTGGCCGAGGTCGCGACCGACCAGTTGCAGGTCTGGGTGGACCAGGATCTCTGCACGGGCGATGGGCTCTGCGTGCAGTACGCGCCGGAGGTGTTCGAGTTCGACATCGACGGCCTGGCGTACGTCAAGGGCGCCGACGGTGAGCTGCGGATGGCGCCGGGCAGCCGGGTGGACGTGCCCGAGCACCTGCGGCTCGAGGTGATCGACTCCGCGAAGGAGTGCCCGGGCGACTGCATCCACGTCGTGCGGGGCGACGGTGTCGAGGTCGCCGGCCCGGACGCCGAGGACTGAGCGACCCCCGCCGGGTGCCAGCACCCGGCGGGGCCACGGCCCGTGGCGGTACGGCTCAGAGCATCGGGCGGCCGACCACCGAGGCGACCAGCCGGGCGAACTCTTCCAGCCGGGCGATCTGCCCGGCGCCGCCGTCGTCGAGGGTCTTGCCGAAGCGCAGGGCGTCGTGCCGTGGCGTGCCGACGATCTCCTCGCTCGGCGGCGCCTCGTCCAGCGAGGTGAGCAGCAGGTACACGTCGATGCTGTCGACCCGGATCTCGCCGCTGTCGGTGCGGTTGAGCCGGCGACGGCAGCCGACCTCGGTGACGGTGGAGACCGGCACCACTCGCAGCGACGACGTCATCGACCCCGGCGGGCCCTCCGTCGGCGGCACGTCCTCGCCGTGCCAGAGGATCAGCCGGCTGCCGTCGCAGACCACGACCTCCTGCCACACGCCGTTGACCTCGTTGACGAAGCGTTCCAGGGTGAAGCCGAGCACCGACGCCCCGCGCAGCACCCCGCCGAGCGCCTCCAGGGCCACGTCCGGGTCGCGCAGGTAGGCGCGCGCCGCCGACTCCAGGTCCTGGTAGGGCGACCAGTCCGGAAACACCGCGGGCAGATCGCCGCCGCCGTAGCCCGGTCGGCTCATGCCGCCTCCCCCCGCTCGGCGACGCCGGCGCCCGGACGCGGGCCACCCCGGTCGGCCCGCGCACCCCCACCGTCCCGCCCGCTCACACCGGCCGGGACGCACACACCCGCACGCGTGCTCACGCCGGCCCGCCCAGCTCGATGGTCACGGCCTGTCCATCTCCCCCGCCGCGTCGGGCTCCACACCCGCCGCCTGCGCGGCGGCCGCCTGCCGGGCCGCCTCCGCCTCGCGCAGCACCTGCCGGCGCTGCACGTACGCCTCGGTGCCCTTGCTGGGCTTGCGGCGCCGGGGCGGGGCGGTGACCCCGGGGGCCAGCTTGCGCGCGGAGACCAGGAACGCGGTGTGCGCGATCATCCGGTGGTCCGGCCGGACGGCGAGGCCCTCGGCGTGCCAGTCCCGCACCAGCGACTCCCAGGCCCGCGGCTCGGTCCAGCCGCCACGCTCGCGCAGCGCCTCCACCAGCTCGGAGAGCTGGGGCGTGGTGGCCACGTAGCCGATGAAGACGCCGCCGGGCACCAGTGCCCGCTCGACCATGTCGAGCGTCTCCCACGGGGTGAGCATGTCCAGGATGATCCGGTCGAAGCCGGTCTCCTGGCATTGCGCGACGTCGCCGACGTGCAGGTTCCACGAGGGGTGCGGCCCGTTGAAGAACGCCTCGACGTTGCGCTTGGCGATCTGGGCGAAGTCGTCGCGCAACTCGAACGAGTGCAGCTCGCCCTCGGTGCCGACGGCACGCAGCAGGGAGCAGCTCAGCGCGCCGGAGCCGGCGCCGGCCTCGAGGACCTTGGCGCCGGGGAAGATGTCGCCCATGGCGACGATCTGCGCCGAGTCCTTCGGGTAGATGACCTGGGCGCCGCGCGGCATGGACAGCACATAGTCCGACAGCAGCGGCCGCAGGGCCAGGAACGCCGTACCGCCGCCGGTGGTGGTCACCACGCTGCCGTCGGGGAGCCCGATCAGCGCGTCGTGCGCCAGGATGCCGCGGTGGGTGTGGAACTCCTTGCCGGGCTCCAGCGTCACGGTGTGCATCCGCCCCTTCGGGTCGGTCAGCTGCACCCGGTCGCCGGGCCGGAACGGCCCGCGGTGCACGGGTGTCAGCGCCGGGGAGGCGGCGTCGGCCGGGACGGTGGAGGGAGTTGCGGTCACGATGTCATCTTCCGGTCGGGTTCGAGGAGCTGCGCGAGGTCCGCGATGTGCAGAATGCCGACGACATCTTCGCCTGCCGTCACCACGTACTGCGCGCCCGGGTGGCTCTGCACGGCGTCCATCACCCGCTCGCCGTCCAGCCCGACCGGCAGCGCGGGGAGCGCGCCCAGCGACCGGGCGACGGCGTCCACGGCCAGCCACGGGCGGCGATCGGCGGGTACCGCCTCGGCGGCGGCCGGGTCGACCAGCGCGACCGGCCGGCCGGTGGAGTCGGTGACCAGCAGCGCGGCGGTGGGCTGCCCACCCTCGGCGCGCCGGCGCTGGGCCTCGGACAGCGGTGTGCCGGTGGTCACCGGCCAGACCGGCCGGGCCAGGCGGGACAGGTCGATCAGCGGGAACCGGCGGCTGACCCGGGCGGCCCGGATCGACTGTCCGGCGCCACGCCAGAGGGTGACGGCGACCAGCAGCATCAGCGGCAGCGCCAACGGCGCCAGGTAGTCGGTGAGGGTGAGCAGCACGACCAGGGCGACGGTGCCGACGGCGACCGCACGGCCGGCCCAGCCGGCGACCTCGGTGCCGCGGTGCCGGTCGCCGGTCAGGCCCCACACCGCGGCGCGCAGCGCCCGGCCGCCGTCCAGGGGCAGGCCGGGCAGGATGTTGAACAGCGCGACGATGACATTGCTCACCGCGAGCTGGAAGGCGAGCTGGTGGGCCACGGTGCCCCCGGGCAGGGCCAGCGTCGCGGCCACCGCGACGACGGCCAGCACCGCGGAGACCGCGGGGCCGGCCAGCGAAACCAGCAGGTCGACCCGGGGGGACGGGGCGTCCCGGTCCATCTCGGTGTACCCGCCGAGCAGTTCCAGGGTGATCCCGCGCACACCGATGCCGTACCGCCGGGCGGTGAGCGCGTGACCCAGCTCGTGCAGCAGCACCGAGCCGAGCAGCGACACCACGAACCCGAAGCCGATCAGGTAGCCGCTGACCTGCGGCAGGTCCAGCTGCCGGCGGGCGAACTCCGCGTACAGCACGGCGACCAGCGCGGCGAGCAGGAGCATCGAGGCGTTGAGGTGCAGCGGTACTCCGAACAGCCGGCCCACGTTCAGGCCGGTGCGCCGGTCGGGTCGCCGCGGCGGCCGGGATGTCTGCTCCATCGGGACGATGCTACGGACCGGGGGTGCCCGGGGCGGGCGGCGGTCGGTGTCACACCGGTGCCCTAACCTTTGCCGACATGACGGCGGAACCGGTCACCACCCACCACTCCCCCTCCCCGGCGCAGGCGCCGTCGACGGTGCGGGCCTCGCTGTCCCCGTCGCGGGCGGCGGATTTCAAGACCTGCCCGCTGCTCTACCGGTTCCGCAGCATCGACCGGCTGCCCGAGCGGACCACCATCGAGCAGGCCCGGGGCACCCTGGTGCACGCGGTGCTGGAGCGCCTGTTCGACCTGCCCGCCGAGGGCCGCACACCGGCCGCTGCCGGTGACCTGGTGGCCCCTCAGTGGGACCGGATGGTCACCGAGCAGCCGGAGCTGGCCGGGATCTTCGACGGCGCGGAGCCGGCCGGGCCGGTGGAGTTCCTGCGTTCCGCCGCCGGACTGCTGGAGGGCTACTTCGCGGTGGAGGACCCGACCCGGTTGGAGCCGGCCGAGCGGGAGAGCCTGATCTCGGCGGTGGTCGACGAGGAACTGCTGATCCGGGGTTACCTCGACCGGCTCGACGTGGCCCCGGACGGCGCGCTGCGGGTGGTCGACTACAAGACCGGTGGCGCCCCGCGGGAGGCGTTCGAGGCGCGGGCGCTGTTCCAGCTGAAGTTCTACGCGCTGGTGCTGTGGCGCACCCGCGGGGTGGTGCCCAAGGTGCTGCGACTGCTCTACCTGCGCGACGCCGAGGTGTTGGACTACACGCCCGACGCCGAGGAGCTGGTCCGCTTCGAGCGCACGGTGGTGGCGCTGTGGCGGGCGATCGAGCAGGCCACCGACCGGCAGGATTTCCGGCCCCGCCCGAGCAAGCTGTGCGACTGGTGCAGTCACCAGGCGCTGTGCCCCAGTTTCGGCGGCACCCCGCCACCGTTCCCGGTCCGCGTGGCCGGCGCCGATCCCCTGCGCGACGCCCGCTCCGGTCCGGCGGCTCCGGGCGCCGACGACTGACCCGGAGAGCCGCACGCCGGTCACCGCGACTCTCGCCGGTCACCGCGCCCCCGGGGCCCGTACGCGCCGAGCGACCTCGGGCGCTGAGACGACCGGACAGGTGCCGCGCCGGTCGGGACGCGGCGGCTGGCCGACCTCTACCGTGGTCCGCGGCGCACCGGCCGGCGTGCGCGAGGATGACCGGTGCGGCAGCACGGCGTCGGCGCGGGACAGGGAGACGAGATGACCGAACGGGTGGCCTCGGCGCGGCCGGTGCGGATCCTGCTCGCCGACGACCAACCGCTGCTGCGCACCGGATTCCGGATGGTGCTGGGCGCCGAGGGCGACCTCGACGTGGTGGCGGAGGCCGGCGACGGCCTGGAGGCGGTGGAGCTGTCCCGCCGCCTGCTGCCCGACGTCGTGCTGATGGACATCCGGATGCCCCGGATGGACGGGGTGGCCGCGACCCGGGCGATCGTCGACGCCCGGTTGCCGGTACGGGTGCTGGTGCTGACCACGTTCGATCTGGACGAGTACGTCGTGGGCGCGCTGCGCGCCGGCGCCAGCGGGTTCCTCGCCAAGGACGTGCCGGCCGAGGAGTTGATCGCGGCGATCCGCACTGTGGCCGGCGGGGACGCGGTGGTGGCGCCGCGGATTCTGCGGCGGCTGCTGGACCGCTTCGCCGACCTGCTGCCCGACCCGTCGGCGACACCGTCGGCCGTGCTCAGCACGCTCACCGACCGGGAGCGCGAGGTCCTGGTGCAGGTGGCCCGAGGGCTGTCCAACTCCGAGATCGCGGCGGTGCTGTCGGTCAGCGAGACCACCATCAAGACCCACGTCGGTCACGTGCTGACCAAGCTGCGGCTACGCGACCGGGTGCAGGCGGTGGTGCTGGCGTACGAGTCGGGGCTGGTCCGTCCCCGGGCGTAGCCCCCTGACGCCCGCTACCTCACCCGGCGTACGCACAGATCCCTCCGTGGGGGGACGGCCCGGTTGCCGCGCTCACCTACCGTGACCAGAGGTGGCTCGGCGCGGTTGACCTCTCGTGGGGTCAGCTCCTGGCGTCCGGCCCTGGAAGCGTTCCGCCGATCGGGAAACACGTGGATCGGCCGTCGGGTCAGGGGCAACCCTGAACCGGCATGGGGGTGCACCCGCAGCGTTAAATCCGCGCCGAGTCCCCCCGTGGGCGGACGGGATGGGCGCGTGCAGCGCCGATGATTGACGTGCCGGACCAGCGGGGGCGGCGCGTATTGGCAGAGATGGAAGAGGTAGATGACGTGACCGCGACGGTAGGCCAGCAGGCGCAGGCCGCGGCCCGGGCGAACGACGTGTGGAAGGTGTACGGCAGCGGCGAGGCGCAGGTCATCGCGCTACGCGGGGTGAGCGCGGAGTTCGAGCGCGGCCGGTTCACCGCGATCATGGGCCCGTCGGGTTCCGGCAAGTCGACGCTGATGCACTGCCTGGCCGGCCTGGACTCGGTGACCCGGGGGACGGTGGCGATCGGTGAGACGACCGTCACAGGGCTCGGTGACTCCGGGCTGACGAAGCTGCGCCGGGACAAGGTGGGCTTCATCTTCCAGCAGTTCAACCTGCTGCCCACGCTGACCGCGAAGGAGAACATCCTGCTGCCGCTGTCGATCGCCGGGCGCAAACCGGACCCGGCCTGGTACGACACGGTGATCGACACGGTCGGCCTGCGGGATCGGCTGGACCACCGGCCGGCGCAGCTCTCCGGCGGGCAGCAGCAGCGGGTGGCCTGCGCGCGGGCGCTGGTCTCCCGCCCCGAGGTGATCTTCGCGGACGAGCCGACGGGCAACCTGGACTCCCGCTCCGGCGCGGAGGTGCTCAACTTCCTGCGCAACTCGGTGCGTGAGCACGGCCAGACGATCGTCATGGTGACCCACGACCCGACCGCCGCCGCGTACGCCGACCGGGTGGTCTTCCTCGCCGACGGGGAGATCGTCTCGGAGCTGATCGAGCCGACCGCCGACACGGTGCTGGACACCATGAAGAAGCTGGACACTCCGGCCGAGGTGGGCAACTGATGTTCCGGGCGACACTGAAAAGTCTGCTGGCCCGCAAGGTCCGGCTGATCCTGTCCGGGCTGGCGGTGGTGCTCGGAGTGATGTTCGTGTCGGGCGCGTTCGTGCTCACCGACACGCTGGGCCGCTCCTTCGACTCGGTCTTCGCCGACGGGTTCTCCGAGATCGACGTGAACGTCGCGGCGAAGCCGAAGGTGGAGGTCAGCGAGGTCGAGGGCGAGCAGACCGCCAACCCGCTGCCCGCCGCCGTGGTGGAGCGGGTCGAGCAGATCCCGGGGGTGGCCTCGGCGACGGGCGTCGTGAACGCCGACGGCGCCCGGGTGATCGGCAGCAACGGCAAGGTGGTCACCTCCTTCGGTCCGCCGCAGTTGGGCGAGAACTGGACCGGGGAGAGCGAGCTGCTGCAACTGCGCGAGGGGCGCGGGCCGCAGGCCGACGACGAGATCGTGATCAACAAGTCGCTGGCCACGGCGGCGAAGCTGCAGGTCGGCCAGAAGGTCGGCGTGCTGACCGCGTTCGAGTCCAAGAAGCGGGATTTCACCCTGGTGGGCATCCTCGGTTACAGCGGTGACCGGGACTCGATCGGCGGGGTGAACGAGGTCTTCTTCACCACCCCGGTGGCTCAGCGGCTGATGCTCGGCACGCCGGACACGTTCAGCAGCGTCACGGTGCGCGCCGCCGACGGCGTCTCGCACGAGGTGCTGCGCGACGACGTGGCCCGCAGCCTGGGCGCGGAGTTCGAGGTGAAGACCGGCGAGCAGGTGGCGGCGGACGCCGCGGCCGGCCTGAAGGAGGGCCTCTCCTTCTTCAACAAGATCCTGCTCGGCTTCGCCGCGGTGGCGCTGCTGGTGGGCACCTTCCTGATCCTGAACACTTTCTCGATCATCGTTGCCCAGCGCACCCGGGAGCTGGCGCTGATGCGCGCCATCGGGGCCAGCGGCCGGCAGATCATCGGGTCGGTGGTGCTGGAGGCGATCGCGGTCGGGCTGATCGCGTCGGTGCTCGGCCTGGCGGCCGGCATCGGGGTGGGCGCGCTGCTGGCGTTCCTGTTCGGCAAGCTGGCCGGTGGGCTCACCCTGGCGGGCATCGGCGTGCCGGCGGCCGCGGTGATCGGCTCGTTCGCGGTCGGTCTGGTGATCACCGTGGTGGCGGCGTTGCTGCCGGCGCTGCGGGCGTCCCGGATTCCGCCGATCGCCGCCATGCAGGACGTGGCGACTCCGGACCGGCCGCTCACCAAGATCACCATCGCCGGGTCGGTGGTCACCGGCATCGGCGCCGTGCTGCTCTTCCTCGGGCTCAGCGGCAACGCCAGCGGTCAGACGCTGCCCACCATCCTGGGTGGGGTGCTGTTCGCCTTCATCGGCGTGGCGCTGCTGACGCCGCTGATCAGCCGGCCGGTGGTGAGCCTGCTCGGGGCGATCTTCTCCTGGTCGGTGCCGGGCAAGCTGGGCCGGCTGAACTCGGGGCGCAACCCGCGCCGGACCGCGATCACGGCAGCCGCCCTGATGGTCGGCATCGCGTTGGTCACCGGCGTCACGGTGATCCTCGACTCGGCCAAGGGCAGCATCAGCGCTCTCGCCGAGGACACCATCAAGGCCGAGCTGGTGATCTCCGGGGTGCAGGGCGGCCCGCGGCCGCCGAGCTTCGACCCGGGGGTGCTGGACCAGGCCAAGGCCCTGCCCGGCGTGCAGATGGTCGACGGCGAGTACGGCGACATGGCGAAGCTGAACGGCGAGAGCACCTGGGTCGCGGCGAGCAGCGACGTCGCGTCGCTGCGGCAGATCTTCGGTGCCAAGCCCACCGCCGGTGACATCGACCGGCTCAGCCCGACGCAGATGCTGGTCAGCTCGGACACCGCCGACTCCCGCGGCCTGTCGGTGGGCTCGACTGTGAACGTGCAGCTGACCCGGGGCGAGGCGCGGACGTACACGGTCAGCGGCATCTACGAGTCCTCGCAGCTGACCAACCCGGTGCTGCTGCCGGTGACGGCGGCGAAGGACTTCGCCATCCCGCAGCCCATCCAGGGCTTCATCCAGCTGGCCCCCGGCACTCGGGTCGCCGACGTGCAGCCCCGGGTGGAGACGCTGCTCGCGGACAGCCCCGAGGTGTCGGTGGCCGATCGGGAAGCGTTCATCGATCAGCAGACGGGTCAGCTCGACGGCCTGCTCACGATGATCCAGATTCTGCTGGCGCTGGCCATCGTGATCGCCGTGCTGGGCATCATCAACACCCTGGCGCTGTCGGTGCTGGAGCGGACCCGCGAGCTGGGTCTGCTGCGGGCGATCGGCCTGCGCCGCGGGCAGACCATGGGAATGATCACCGTGGAGGCGGTGGTGATCTCCGTGTTCGGCGCGCTGCTCGGCGTGGTGGTCGGCAGCGGCCTCGGCGCGGCCGTGGTCGAGGCGCTCAAGGACGAGGGGATCACCGACCTGATCCTGCCGTGGGGACAGATGGGTGTCTTCCTCGGTCTCGCCGCGATCATCGGGGTGGTGGCCGCGGTGCTCCCGGCGGTCCGGGCGGCAAGGATCAACGTCCTGGGCGCGATCGCCCACGACTGACCGCTCAACCACGAGACCCCGGCGCCACTCGCGGCGTCGGGGTCTCGTGCTGTGCGACCTGGCCGAATGTCCTCCGACCCGGACGTCGAGCTGCCAGGATGACCGTGCGGGCCGGGAGGGGTGACATGACCGACCAGGATGCCTACCAGCGGGCACTGGACAACGCCGAGCGGCTGCTCGGTCAGCCACTCGCGCTGCCCCTGGCTAACGGCGAGCCGCCGGTGGGGCAGGATTTCCGCCGCCTCGCCACCGTGCAGACCTTTGGCGAGGCGTGGCCCCGGGAGGGGTTGGACGTGCGCAGCCGCTGCCTGG
The DNA here is from genome assembly GCF_900091455.1 of Micromonospora coriariae. Lineage (NCBI taxonomy): Bacteria > Bacillati > Actinomycetota > Actinomycetes > Micromonosporales > Micromonosporaceae > Micromonospora > Micromonospora coriariae. The sequence continues at coordinate 6,300,986 of NZ_LT607412.1, forward strand.
TCTCGGTGGCGATCGCCGCAACCCTCGGCACCCACGAGCCGCTGCGCGGCCAGCTGCGCATCGCCCTGCACTCGGGGGTGACCAGGGAGGAGATCGTCGAGTTGTTCATCCACCTGGCCGCCTATGCGGGGGCCGCCCGGGCGTTCGACAGCTACCAGGTGGTCGCGGCGGTCTTCGCCGAGCGCCCCTGACCCGCGCCGGCCCCGGTCAGCCGGTCGCGCCGGCCCGGTTGACCAGCAGCGCGGTGAGCAGATCCAGGTCCGCGCCGGTCAGGCTCTCCACCTGGTGTACGCCGGGCATGTCCGGCAGGGGCGCCTCCGCGGGTACGGCCAGCACCGCCGCACCGGCGGCGAGCGCGCTGGCCACCCCGGTCGGCGAGTCCTCGATCGCCACGCAGCGGCCGACCGGCACATCCAGCAGCCGGGCGGCGGTCAGGTACGGCTCGGGGTGCGGCTTGGTCGCGACGACCTCGTCGCCGCAGACCACCACGTCGAAGCTGTCCCGCCCGAGGGTGTCCAGGGCGATCTCGACCAGTGGCCGGCCGCTGGAGGTGACCAGCGCGGTGGGGATGCCCGCCGCCCGGACCGCGCGCAGCAGGGCGAGCGCCCCAGGACGCCAGCGCAGCCCGCCGCGGAACAGCTCCAGGATCCGGGCGTTGATCCACGCCGCGCTGGCCTCCGGGTCCCGTTCGGGCTGACCCAGGTCGTCGTGCAGGATGCGCATCGACTCGGCCATGCTGGTGCCGACGATCGACCGGCGGGCGGCGATGGAGAGCTCGCCGCCGTACTCCCGCGCGAGTTCCTGCAGTGCGACGTCCCACAGCTTCTCGCTGTCGACCAGCGTGCCGTCCATGTCGAAGAGCACGGCGGCGGGGTGATGGCTGCTCAGCGGATCCTCCAGGGTCGTGGCGACACCGGCGATCCTGCCAGGGCCGGCCGCCGCCGGTGGCGGCGGCGGGCGCCGGGGTGACCGGGGCAACCCGCTCAGCCCAGGTCGCAGGCCTTCAGCGAGCGCTCGTAGCCGCGGAAGAACGACTCGGTGCGCTGCTCGGCGGTGCCGTGCGATCCCTCGGCGAACCACGGCTGGTTCGGGTCGTCGCCGACCGCCGCCACCCCCTCCCGGAACTCCTCCAGGTCACCCTCGGCCAGGCTCAGGTCGCCGGAACGCACCGAGTCACCGAGGTACGCCCCGGCCATGCAGTCGGCCTGCAACTCCTGCTGGATGGTGAAGCTGTAGTTGATGCCGAGCCGCACCTGGATGCCGTGGGCGTATTCGTGACCGAGCAGGTAGAACACGAACGCGTCACCGACCTGGCGGAACGCCCCAACCGACCAGGCGATGTCGTAGGCGATGAAGTCGCCCCGGGAGCAGTAGACCGCGTTGTTGCGCGGCAATGGTTGGCCGCCGCAGGACACCTCACCCGCCCGCTGGTACGGGGTGATCCGCCGGATGGGCTGGAAGCGCTGCCCGGACGCCTTGAACTGGGCCGCCCAGTACCGCTCGGCGACCGCCTGGGCGTCGGCGACGTCCTGCTCGAACTCGGCAACGCTGGTGGTGCTGTCGGCCCGGGTGGTGCTGGGCCCCGGCGAGGCCGCCGACCGGTCCGGTGCGGGGCGCTCACCCTCCGGTTCGGCCAGCCCACCGCCGGCGCACGCGACCGACACCAGCGCGGCGATCAGCAGGCCCGCCAGCGGACCTCGGGCAGCACGTCCTGATCGTGCCCTCACTGTGCCTCCCCTGGCGTCCGTGCTGAGCTAGGCAGTACCCCGACGATACGGCCGCCATGCCCACCACCTCATTCACGTGCGTGGCCGCCGGGTGGTTCACGGCTCAGGCTTGTGCACGGGTCAGGCCTGTGCACGGGTCAGGCGCGGTTCACGGCGTCGGGGTTGAACGGCCACAATGGGCCGGGGCGGATGTCGCCGTCCGGTGAGGAGAGTCGTCGTGCACGTGCTGGGCAGCCGCCGGCGCAGTCAGCCGGCCCCGCCGCACATCGTGTGGCGCTCGCTGCGCGACCCGTACGAGGCCGGCAGCCGGCCCTGGCTGGAACTGCGCGACGACGAGGTGGCGCCCCGGGTGGTGGCGGGCTACGCGCCGGTGCTGCTGATCTGGTCGTCCCTGTGGCCGCACCGGCCCCTCGACCGGATCCGCTTCGACCTGGCTCCCGGGCCGCCCGGGAGTCAGGACTGTGACCTGCGCTGGACACTCACCACCGACGGGGAACTGCCGGGCGAAAGCACCCTCGGGTACCTGCGCCACCGTCTCAACTACCTGATCAACAACCGGCTGCGGCTCTCCTACGGGCAGTAGATAGGTCAGCCCGTGCTGTCGCGGCCCCGCTGCCACAGGTCGCCCTGCTCGCCGTGCCGCTCGGCCTCGTACCGGTGCTGCCTTGCCCGCGCGTCCCGCCCGGCGGCATCGTCGTCCACGGATCGCAACCGCGCCCGATCACGCCACGCGACCACCCCGAACGCCGCACCCCCCACCGCGGCAAAAACCCCAACCACCACCCACACCGTCGTCATCCCGCCACGCTAACCACCCCCCACCACCCCCTCCCCGCGCCCGTCCCCCCGCACCCCAGTCTGTTGATCATGAAGTTATCGCCGGGTGGCACGGCGTGTCGTGACAACAACTTCATGATCGACGCGCGCTGAGGGGGTGGGGTGGGGAGTGTGGGGTCGTAGCTTGTCCGGGTGGGGTGGGTGGCTTCGACGTCTCTGGTAGAGCGGCGCCGGGGTGGCGCCGGAACAGGAGGGACCATCGTGAAGTACATGATCCTGCTCTACGGCTCGCAGCAGGACTACGACGTGCTGACCGGCCGGGCGACCGACCGACCGGCCATGTCGACCGAGCAGATCGCGGCCATGCACAAGCACATGGAGACGTTCCACCAGGCACTCGCCGAGTCCGGGGAACTGGTCGACGCCCGGGGGCTCAGCGAGCCGGTGCACGCCCGCCGCGTGCAGGTGCGCGACGGCGCGCCGGTGGTCACCGACGGCCCGTACCCGGAGACGCAGGAGGTGCTGGCCGGCTACACCATCGTGGAGTGCGCCAGCTTCGACCGGGCCACCGAGATCGCCGCCGGCCTGGTCGACCCGGACTCCCCCGGCGGGTACGTGGACGTGCGGCCGGTGCTGGACGGCGTCGAGGACCTGGCTGGCTGACCGGTGCCGGAGACCGCTCCACCCGTCGAGGACCTGCTGCGTACGCTCGCGCCGCAGGTCCTCGGCGCGCTGGTACGTCGCTACGGGCACTTCGACACCGCCGAGGACGCTGTCCAGGAGGCGCTGATCGCCGCGGCGAGCGGTTGGCCGCGCGATGGCGTACCGGAGAGCCCCCGCGGCTGGCTGATCACCGTGGCGTCCCGCCGGCTGACCGACCTGCTGCGCAGCGAGCAGGCGCGGACGCGGCGGGAGGACGCCGTGGCGCGGTGGGTGCTGCCCGAGCAGTGGCACGCGCCCGCCGCCGACCGACCGCCGGCGGACGCCGACGACACGCTCATCCTGCTGTTCCTGTGCTGCCATCCGGCGCTGTCGCCGGCCTCGCAGATCGCGCTCACGCTGCGCGCGGTGGGCGGGTTGAGCACCGCCGAGGTGGCCCGGTCCTTCCTGGTGCCCGAGGCGACGATGACCCGGCGGATCAGCCGGGGCAAACAAAGGATCCGGGCCAGCGGGCTGCGGTTCGCGCCGCCCACCGCCGCGGAGCGCGCCGACCGGCTCGCCGCCGTGCTGCACGTGCTGTACCTGATCTTCACCGAGGGGTACGCGCGCACCGCCGGCCCCGGCCTTCTGCGCGGCGATTTGACCGCCGAGGCGATCCGGCTGGCCCGGCTGGTGCACCGCCTGCTGCCGGACGATCCCGAGGTGACCGGCCTGCTCGCGTTGATGCTGCTCACCGACGCGCGCGCCCCGGCCCGGATCGGCCCGCACGGCGAGCTGGTGCCGATGGCCGAGCAGGACCGCGGCCGGTGGCGGGCCGACCAGATCGCCGAAGGGGTCGCTCTGATCACCGCGGCGCTGCCGCGCGGGATCGTCGGGCCGTACCAGCTCCAGGCGGCCATCGCGGCCGTGCACGACGAGGCGCCCAGCGCGGAGGACACCGACTGGGCCCAGATCACCGCCCTGTACGAGGTGCTGCTGGGTATCTCCGACAACCCGGTCGTGGCGCTCAACCACGCGGTGGCGGTGGCGATGGGCCGGGGCGCGCCGGCCGGGCTGGCGCTGCTCGCCGAGCTGGCCGACGACAGCCGGCTGGCCGACGATCCCCGCCTGCCGGCCGCCCGCGCCCATCTGTGGGAGCTGACCGGTGAACGGGTCGCGGCGCGGGAGGCGTACCGGATGGCGGCGGCGCGGTCGACGAACCTGGCGCAGCAGCGCTACCTGAACGCCCGCGCGGACCGGCTGGCAGACGACTCGGGCGCCGGTCGGTGAAGGAAGGGACCCTTCTTATCGCCAGGCGGTAAGAAGGGACCCTTCCTTACGGGCGGCGGGTCAGGGGCTGGCGGCCAGGAAGACGAAGGCGGCCAGCAACACCAGGTGCACGCCACCCTGCAACACGTTGGCCCGGCCCGGCACGACGGTCAGCACCGCGGTCACCGCGGTGAGTGCGAGCAGTGCGAGCTGGGTGCCGCCGAGGCCGAGCAGCAGCGGGCCGTCCAGCCAGATCGAGGCGATCGCTATGGCCGGGATGGTCAGGCCGATGCTGGCCATCGCCGAGCCGAGCGCGAGGTTCAGGCTGATCTGCACCCGGTCACGGCGGGCGGCGCGGGCTGCGGCCAGGGTTTCGGGCAGCAGCACCAGCAGCGCGATGATGACACCGACGAACGCGTGGGGCAGGTTCGCCGCCGCGACCCCGGCCTCGATGGTCGGGGAGACGGTCTTGGCGTCGCCGACCACCGCGACCAGCGCCACCAGCAGCAGCCCCAGACTGACCAGCGCCGCGCGCGTCGTCGGCGGCTTCGCGTGCTCCTCGGCGTCGATCACGTTGCCCTGGCTGTCGACCGGCAGGAAGTAGTCGCGGTGCCGGCCGGTCTGCACCAGCACGAACAGCCCGTACAGTGCCAACGACGCGACGGCGGCGAACGTGAGCTGGGCCGGGCTGAACTGCGGGCCGGGTCGGGCCGTGGTGAAGGTCGGGATGACCAGGCTCAGGGTAGCCAGGGTGATCACGGTGGCCAACGCCCCGCCGGTGCCCTCCGGATTGAACACCGCCACCCGCCGGCGCAGCGCCCCGAGCAGCAGGGACAGGCCGAGTATCCCGTTACAGGTGATCATGACGGCGGCGAAGACGGTGTCCCGCGCGAGCGACTGGGTCTTCTCCGGCCCACTGATCATCAGCGTGACGATCAGGGCGACCTCGATCACGGTGACCGCGACGGCGAGCACCAGCGAACCGTACGGCTCGCCCACCCGGTGGGCGACCACCTCGGCGTGGTGCACAGCCGCGAGCACCGCGCCACCCAGCAGCGCCGCCACCACCAGCACGACGGGTGCCGGTAAATCCCGCCCCCACGTCACGAGCAGCACCAGAACGGCGAGCACGGGTACGGCGACGGTCCAGTCGGTCAGTCGGGAACGAAGCAGGGCGGCCATGGCACAAACACTGCCAGGTCAAGTGATCATGTGCCCACCATCGACGCAGCCGTCCCGGGGTGGTGGCACGCTCCACTGCGGTCCATGGCCACGATCGCCGACCGCACCGACGCCATCCGCGCAGAAACCGTAACCTGTCGGTTACACTTTCGAGGTGGACGAGGTGGCCACCGCGATCGCGGACCCGGTACGACGGCGCATCCTGACCATGCTGCGCGACGAGCCGCTGGCCGCGGGCGAGATCGCCCAGCGGTTCGCGATCAGCCGACCCGCGATCAGTCGCCACCTGCGGTTGCTGCGGGAGAGCGGACTGGTCCGCGACGACCTGATCGGCCGGAGGCGGATCTACCGCCTCGATCCCGGCCCGCTCGCCGAACTGGTCGACTGGCTCGCGCAGCTGGTCACCGCCGACCGGTGGGAGCGGCACCTCGACGCGTTGGAGACCGAGGTCTATCGAACCCGCCGGGAACGCCGCAGCGGCGGCCCGGCGGAGCACCGAAGGGAGCACACGGCATGACCCGTACACCCGCCGGACGACTGTTTCGCACCGCCGCCGGCCACGACCTCGTCCTCACCCGGACGTTCCGCGCCCCGGCGTCGGACGTGTGGGCCAGCCTGACCGAACCGGAGCGCACTGCCCGCTGGTTCGGCCCCTGGCAGGGCGACGCCGGGCCCGGACGGACCATCCGGGTGCAGATGGCGTACGAGGAGCAGCAGCCCTGGTGTGACGTCCAGATCGACGCCTGCGAACCCCAGCGGCGACTCGCCGTGTCGATGATCGACAGCTACGGCAGCTGGCTGCTGGAGATGGAGCTGTCCGAGGCGGACGGCACGACCGAGCTGCGGTTCGTCCAGCACCTCACCAGCGTGGAGGGCATCGCCGAGGTCGGCGCCGGCTGGGAGTACTACCTGGACATGCTTGTCGCCTCCCGGGACGGCTCACCCCAGCCAGGATTCGACGAGTACCACCCTGCGATGCGGTCCTACTACCAGGCACTCGCTCAGGAGAACAGCGACTCCGCTCAGCCCGCCTGAGGTCGCCTCGAGCTCGCGGGGAACGGCGGAGAGTGTCCGTCACGGCGGACGATCCAGCGGCAAAGGAGGGCACACCCACTCCCCGCCACTTCTAACGTATAGCGCACCGGGGGGCTTGCGGCAAGACCCGGGTGATGCCGCAGAATCGCCGACCGAGGCCAGGACCTGCGGAAACGCCCAGTAAGGGTTGACCGCGACCTCAGATCGGAGCCGATGAGTGAACCCCGTGACCGCCAGCGTTTTCGACCTTCCCGACCATCTCTCCCCCAAGGCCGACCCGGCGTTGGTCGCCCGCGACGAACGGCACTTCGCGGCCCTCGCGGAGAGCCTCGAGGAGTTGCACGCCGAGCTGTCCGACCGGCTTGACACCGCGCGCAGGGCGCCTGGCGGCAGGGGCCGGCAGGCGGTGGACCGGGACATGGAGGTCCGCCGGCTGACTGCTCGCCTGCGCGCACTGCGCCGCTTCGGTCTGGATCTGTGCATCGGACGCATGGTCAGCGCGGACAATCCCGAGCCGGTGTACGTCGGCCGACGGGGCCTCACCGACAACGCCGGTCGCCGGCTGTTGCTCGACTGGCGCTCCCCCGCGGCTGAACCGTTCTTCGGCGCGACCCACGGCAACCCGATGGGCCTGGCGAGCCGCCGCAGGTATCGCTGGACCCGCGGCCGGATCAGCGACTACTGGGACGAGGTGTTCACCCCGGACGGGCTGGAGGGGCACGCCGCGCTCGACGACCAGTCCGCCTTCATCGCCAGCCTGGGCAGCAGCCGGTCGACCCGGATGCGGGACGTTCTCGGCACCATTCAGGCCGACCAGGACGCCATCATCCGGGCAGGGTCCCGGGGCGCTCTCGTGGTCGACGGCGGTCCGGGTACGGGGAAGACCGTCGTCGCCCTGCACCGCACCGCCTATCTCCTCTACTCCGACCCTCGCCTCGGTCACCGCCGGGGCGGCGTGCTGTTCGTCGGGCCGCACCAGCCCTACCTGGCCTACGTCGGCGACGTCCTGCCCAGCCTCGGCGAGGAGGACGTACAGACCTGCACGCTGCGGGACCTCGTGCCCGAGGGGGCCGCGGCAACCATCGAGACCGACCCGGACGTGGCCCGCCTCAAGTCGTCCGCGGACCTGGTGAAGGCGATCGAGGCGGCCGTCAGGTTCTACGAGGAGCCGCCGGCCAGACCGATGACGATCACGGCCGGCGACGCCGACATCGAGCTGAGCGCCGACGACTGGGCCGAGGCGTTCAGGGCCCCGGGCCCCGGCACGCCGCACAACGAGGCGCGTGACGAGATCTGGGAGGAACTGCTCACGATCCTGCTGGAGAAGTACGACGGCGACGAGCCGGAGGACCTGGTCCGCAGGTCGCTGCTGCAGAACAGGGAACTGCTCACAACCGTCAACCGTGCCTGGCCGCTGCTCGAGGCGACCGACCTCGTCGGTGACCTGTGGTCGGTGCCCGCCTATCTGCGCAGGTGCGCTCCCTGGCTCAGTCCCGACGAGATTCGGAAGCTCCAACGCGGCGAGGCACAGGCCTGGACGGTGTCCGACCTGCCGTACCTGGACGCGGCACGGCAGCGGCTCGGTGATCCGGAGGCGTCCGGGCGCAGGCGCCAGCACGATGCCGCTGTCGCCGTCGAACGCGATCGCCGGGCCACGGTCATCGACGAGCTGATCGCGGCCCATGTCTACGACGACGGTGAAGGTGTGCTGTCGAGCCTGCGCCAACTGGACCTCCAGGACGCCCTGGTCGACGAGACCGCACTGCCCAGCACCGAGCCGGACCAGCTCGCCGGCCCGTTCGCGCACATCGTCGTGGACGAGGCTCAGGAGCTGACCGACGCGGAGTGGCAGATGTTGCTGCTCCGCTGCCCGTCCCGGAGCTTCACAATCGTCGGCGACCGCGCGCAGGCGCGGCACGGGTTCACCGAGTCGTGGCAGGAACGGCTGGAGCGGATCGGGCTCGACCGCGTCGACCTGGCCTCCCTGAGCATCAACTACCGGACGCCGAAGGAGGTCATGGCGGAAGCCGAGCCGGTCATCCGGGCCGCCCTCCCCGACGCGAACGTGCCGACGTCCATCCGCAGCGGCGACGTCCCCGTCGTACACGGATCCGCTTCCGACCTGAGCTCGATCCTCGACACCTGGCTCGCCGCGCACGCCGACGGCATCGCCTGCGTCATCGGTGATCCCACCTTCCCGACCACGTCCCGCGTCCGGTCGCTGACCCCGGAACTGTCGAAGGGGCTCGAGTTCGACCTGGTCGTCCTCGTCGATCCCGAGGCGTTCGGCACCGGCATCGAGGGAGCCGTCGACCGATATGTCGCGATGACCCGGGCGACCCAGCAACTCGTCATCCTCACGAGCTCCACGAACTAGGAGCGCAGCGTCTCCGCGTACAGCGCCGCGAACTCGGCGGTCAACGCTGGCAGCGGGAAGTGCGCGTTCAAACCACTGGGGTTGGGCAGCACCCAGACCCGGGCTGGGCCCAGCCGATCCGGCTGCGGGCCCAGCCCGGCCCGGGGCCGGGAAAAGGCGATCCGGTACGCGGTCACCCCGAGGATCGCCACCCACCGTGGCCGGTGCCACTCGGCCTTCACCGCCAACCCGGTCACCCCGGCCACCAGCTCCGCCGGCGTCAGCTCGTCGGCGCGGGCGGTGGCCCGGTTGCTCAGACTGGTGATCCCGACGCCCTGCCGCAGCAGCTCGTCGCGTTCCCACGGGTACAGCTCCCGGTCCGTGAAACCGGAGCGGTGCAGGGCCGGCCAGAAGCGGCTGCCCCGCCGGGCGAAGTGCTCTCCCACTGCGGCGGAGTAGAGGCCCGGGTTGAAGCCGCAGAACAGCACCCGCAGGCCGGGACCGATCACATCCACCAATCCCCGCCCGGCCGCCGCCGCCACCTCCTGCGGGGTCGGCCGCCGGAAGTGCCCCGGCTCGCCCATGTCCATCCCACCGATCCTGCCGTACGGCCCGCCGGCCGAGCACGGCTTCCGGACTGTGGGGTGGCCCGGGCGCGCACCCTGGATCACGACTTGACACCCTCAACGGATGCAGTCAATCGACCACCTCGCCACCAGCCGCTACGCCCGGATGCGCTGGAACACGCCGCTGTCCGAGGAGCACGCGTCCCTGCTGCTGCAGCGGCTCGACGTCCGCCCCGGCTCGCGCGTGCTGGACCTCGGCTGCGGCTGGGGTGAGCTGCTGCTCAGGGCGGTCGCCGCGGGCGGTGTCGCCGGCCCGGTCGCGACGAGGGGCGTCGGCGTCGACACCGACGATGCCGCTCTGGCCCGCGGGCGGAGGCTGGCCGTGGGCCGGTCACTGAACCGGCACGTCGCGTTCGTGATGGGGGAAGCGGCGGCCTGGCAGGAGCCGGCCGACCGGGTCCTGTGCATCGGCTCCGCGCACGCCTTCGGCGGCACCGGCGCAGCCCTCGACACGCTCGCCACCGTGGTCCGGCCCGGTGGACGGCTGCTGTTCGGCGAGGGGTTCTGGGACCGTCCCCCAAGCAGGGAGGCCGAGGAGATCTTCGGGGCGGAGGTCACCGATCTCGCGGGACTCGTCGAGGCCGCGCGCGAGCGTGGCTGGCGGGTCCTGCACCTGAGCACCGCCGACCAACGGGAGTGGGACGACTTCGAGTCCACCTGGCTCGCCGGCCGGCAGGAGTGGCTGCTGACGTACCCGGAGGATCCCCGCGCGGCGGAGGTCCGCGCGGAACTCGACGACCGGCTGCGCCAGTACCTCACGGTCTATCGCGGAGTCCTCGGCCTCGCGTATCTCGTCCTCGGTCGCTGACGGTACTTGAGCTCGGTGGCTACGGTGAGCGCGGTGAGCGGTCGACCTCGCGATCTCCGGGCAACCCACGACGCACGCCCGGCCCTGCACCGGCGGGTCCTCATCGTTTTCGCTGGCACCGTGCTGGTGTGGCTGTTCGTCTACCACGGTGCCCCGCTCGGCCGGGACGACGGCCGCCCGACCCATGTCGCCAGGGCCATCCTCACGACGCTGCTCGTCGTACCCCTGGTGGTGGCCGCCCGCCGCCTGCTCGACCGACGGCCCTGGACCGGGCTCGGGTTGCCCTCTCCGCGCACCGGCGGGCGGCGCCGCCACCTCCCCCGACCGACTGCTCCTCTTCCGAGCCGATGGCCGACGCCGCCGTCGTTGGCTGCTATCCAGGGTTCCTCGATCGAGGCGGGGACGCCCACCCGGCGCGGGTGATTCAGGAGTCCGCCGGCACCCCGGCTTCGAGTTGGCCGATCATCGGGGCGAGGAGTTCGTTGAGTTCCCGGGCCAGCACCGCAACGGCCCTGCGTGCCGCGGGCACCACCGAATGATCTGGCCCGTCCGGCGCCGGCGGCAGATCATCGAGCGGGACCGGCGCGTCCACCTGGAGCATCGCGCGCAGGTGCGGGCTGCGCGTCTGATCCTGCTCCGACGGATTCGTGTACTGGCCGAACAACTGGGGCCAGTCACGCCAACCACGGTCACGCTGCCACTGCCTGGTCCAACTGAGTTCGGCGGGCCAGCGGGAGACGACGGTCACGGCGCAGACCATGCTCCCATCCCACGGGCTTCGCGCGCAGGTCGCCGAGACGATCCGCCGGTGCCAGCGGACGTAACCGGGCGACAGCTCGCTGGCCAGCCGCCACGCCGTCGCCGCGAACGCCACCGGCGCGATATCGCCCCAGGTATCGGTGAACTCGTCAATCCGACCGAGCACCTCGGCCTCGTAGCGACCGCGGCCGTCAGCGCCGCGCTCACGGTCGAACTGCTCGTCGAGCCAGAAGGCGCGCGGTTCAGGCATGCTCATCCCCGTTCCGAGCCGTGAGGTCCATCCCGTCATCTTCACCCGCGCGGCCGGATGGGGAGACCCCGTTCCTGAATCGGAGGTATGACGAGCGCGAGTCGCGACTTGACAAGCGGTGGGCTCCAGAGTGGACGATTCAGCGTGCGGATTCTTGTGGTCGGTGGAAGTGGTCTGATCGGCGCGCATGTCGTGGACGTGCTGCGCGAGCGAGGTCATGCCGCGACGACGGTGGCCCGTACCGCCCACCCGGGTGTTGATCATTTGGTCGATGTCGGGTCCGCGTCGATCGAGGAGCTGCGGGCACTGCTCGCTGGTCACGACGGCGTGGTGTACGCCACCCGCACGGACGAGCAGCGACCGCTCCGCAAGCCGATCTATCCGACGTTCCGCCGGGACAACGTCGAGCCGGTGGTGAACCTGTTCACGGCCGCCCGCCTGGAGCGTCTCACCCGTGGCGTCGTGATGGGCTCGTATTACACCTACTTCGACCGACTGCGTCCACAGTGGCGGCTCGCGGCCCGCCACACGTACATCCGATGCCGTGTGGAGCAGGCCCGGGAGGGACGGGCGGCCGCCGGCCCGGGCCTACCGGTTGCCGTGCTCGAGTTGCCGTTCGTCTTCGGCCGGGCCGGCGACCGGCTACCGAACTGGTCCGGTCCCCTGGACCGTTGGGCGCGGTCGCGTACACCCCTGGCCGTCCCCGCTGGCGGAACCGCGGCGGCCTCGGCACGCAGTGTGGCCGAGGTCGCGGTGGACGCTCTCGAGCAGGCCCGTGGTGACGACATTCCGGTCGCGGACGAGAACCTCACGTGGAACGACATGATCGCGCGCATCGCCGAGGCGGTCGGGCGGCGTCGCCGGGTCGCTCGCCTGCCGGCCGGCGCGGTCAAGGCCTCCCTACGACTCGGCGGCGCGCTGCAGGCCCTCAGCCGCAAGGAGTCCGGCGTCAACCCGACCCACCTCGCCGACCTGCTGCTCGCCGAGTTGTTCATCGAGCCGACGACCGGCCGGTCGCTGGACCCGGCGCTCCGCGAAACCTTCGCCGACGAAGCGACCGGGTGACGACGAGTCGAGGTGGGTCCGCACTACTCACGGTCCTGCCAGCCGGGACGAGGGGTCTCCCGCCTGGGACTGCCGCGCCGTCGAACTCGCCCCACTCCGGGTCAACGCCGTCTCCGCCGGCGTGATCCGCTCGCCGCTCTGGAACGCGCTGCCGGACGAAACCCGCGAGCAGATGTACGCCCAGCTCAGCGAGTCACTTCCGCTCGGTCGGGTGGGCGAGCCCGAGGAGGTCGCCGAGGCGTTCGTCTACCTGCTGCGGGCGACCTACGCCACCGGCACGGTGGTGACCGTCGACGGTGGCACCCTGATCGCCTGAGCCCGGCCGCCCCGCACGTGCGTCCCGCACGCTGCGCCGTCACGCCTGTCAGCTGAGCTGCTCGGCCAGTCCGACGATGATGCCCTCCGGGCCGCGGACGTAGCAGAGCCGGTAGCTGTCCTCGTACTGCGCCAGCTCGCCGACGAGTTCGGCGCCGTGGGTGCGCAGGCGGGCAAGGACGTCCTCGATGTCGTCGACGGCGAACATGATGCGACGGATGCCCAGCGTGTTCGCCGGTGCGTCCTTCGGCTCGGCGCTGATCGCCTTCGGCGCGTGGAACATCGCCAGCTCGATCCGACCGTGGCCGTCCGGGGTCCGCAGCATGGCGACCTCCTGTCGGACGTCGTCGATCCCGATGACACGTTCCACCCAGCGTCCCTCGATCGGCGCCCTGCCCTCCAGCTCCATGCCAAGTTCGACGAAGAACGAAATCGTGGCGTCAAGGTCGTCGACAACGATGAGAACGTTGTCCATCCGCTGGATCGTCATGTGTCGACATCCTTTGCTCATCATCGTCGGGCTCCTGCCCTCTCGATGATTCAACGGTGGCGACCCGGTCGGGTGGTGCAAGAGGAAGGAATCGACTGTCGGGTCAGCTGAGCGGTGGCTACGGTATCCCGATGACTGACGCCGGCGAACCATCGGCGACCGCTGAGGCGGGATACCAGCCGACGGTCAGGGCAGCGTACGCCAAGCAGGTCCACCGGTGGCACTAGCACGCCTATCAATCCCTGCGGGCGGCGGCCGGGGCGGCGCAGACGTTCGACTACCTGGGGTTGACGCTGGACGTGCCGCCGGAGGTCATGCCGCGTGTGCGAGCGGGTCGACGCACGACAGAGCGATGTGTTCAGCGCCGTCGACGGTGACTTTGATTTGATCATCTTCGACCCGCCGTTCCGGTGGTCCGCCCCGCGTGACCTGCTGCGGGACGTGGTGAAGGACGGGATGCGGGTGGACTACTACACGTACCGAGTGGCCCAAAGCGCCTGAACGTCTTACCGTTCTTCACTCAGCGGGGCTCGCTTGGCCGCCCCAGTCAGACGACCTTGGCGCAGGTGCCGGAATCGGGTCCAGGGCACTGGCAGCCACTGGACCCAGGACCCGAAAGTGCGGCCATCCCCGCGCGTCTCCGCCATGAACGCCACCAAATCTGACTTGTAAGAATGCGTCCGCAGCGAGCCAGCATTGCCCGTAGGAAGGACCCCACTCGTCAAGGAAGTCCCGCTCGTTGATGTAGTCCTTGGTCGCGTACATCGCGGCGACGTCAAACATCGCAAGGGAGCGGTTGATCAAACCGAACTCTTCTGGCTGCTGGTCTCGCAACTCAATGACCGCCTCAACGGTCCGAGCATGGGAAAAGAGAAGTCTCCGCCCTCGCTGCAAATCGGGGTCGAGCAACCGCTCGTGAACCTTGAGGAATAGATCTCGCCGGTCCTGCCGTCGCCTATCCCGGAAGGAGAACCCGGTGAAAGCCAACGCGGCGAGAGAAATCAACAGGGAGGCTGACGAGCTTACGAGCGAAACCCAGCCGGCGCCGTCCATGTGGAATACCCAACCACACGGCCACCACCCTCACGACCGGCCGTTCGGTCGCTGCCAACGATCACCCGTGCGGCCAGGATGGAGCCTCCCGCGACGGCGCACCGACGCGCAACCCGGCGCCGGGCCTGGCATCCTTCGACCATGAAGAGCGTGTACGAGGCTGCCGGCGGCAGCGACGGCCTGCTCCGCCTGGCCGCAGCGTGGCATGCCCGGGTCATGGCCGACGAAATCGTCGGTCACGCGTTCAGCCACGGATTCCATCCCCAGCACACCGAGCGACTCGCCGCGTACTGGGCCGAGGCACTCGGCGGTCCTACCACCTACTCCGATACCCACGGAGACGAGACATCGGTCGTGCGGATGCACAGCGGCAACGGCCCACACGAGGAGATGGACCACCGCGCGATCGCCTGCTTCGACGACGCCCTGCAGGACGTGGGTCTCACAAGTGAGCCACTCCGGACGGTGCTGCACGACTACTTCGCCTGGGCCACCACGACGACCATGTCGCGCTACCACGAGTCCGCGGATGACGTCCCCGAGGGCTTGACCATTCCACGATGGTCATGGGACGGGCCGCAACGCTGAGGCGGCTACAGCCACTAGACCATCGCAGGACGCCCGAACCGTCCGCAAGCAGGTCGCGGCCCTCGACGAGCTGTGGTGACCCGACAGCGGCATCTCGTCGGCCCGGGCGCGAACAGACCTCTCGCTGGTAAGTTCTGGGCGCTGCGTCCGGCGGGGTTGTCCGACCGTGTCTAGGACCTCAGGGTCAAGCGGATGGCCGGCTAGCTGCACGACATACACGCTCAGTAGCTGACGGTAGTCAGGTTGACACTTGGCCCGCTGATCATGCCATCCCTGTCTGCCATCGCCCCTTCCTCTGGGGAGCGGGCCGCCGCCCAGCCCGCCAGGTCAAGCGGACCTTGACGCAACACTCCGTCGGCTACCACTTCGCCGGCAGACGCCGTCACGGTCCGACTCGACCGCAGCCTCTTGCAGATCACCACAAACGGCCTCCCGCTCCGCGGCCTGCCCAACGCCCTGACACAAGCCGAGATCGTCGGCATCCGCGACGCCCGCCCCGCCGGGCCACCGCCCACCCCGGCGTCCGAGCCTCTGTGGGTCCACGACGGCGACCAACTCCTCCTCGAAGTCCCTCGCACCACCACCAAGGCCATCGCCAGGTTCACGCTCCGCAAGCCGGAACCTCCACGGCGTGGAAGCGCCGGCCGGACCACAGGAACCTGATTCGCGGGACACGCCGTGTCAGAGGCCGTGAGTAGCTTCCATGCAACATGGACCACACGCCCGAGGAGGCCGCGGATGGAACTACCGCTCAGGCGAGTCGAGCGCACCGAGACGCCGGTCATGTTCGTGGCCGCCAAAGACGGATCAGACGAGATCGGGCCAGCCTGGGACCACCTGGAGACCCTGCTCGGGTCGCTGCGCAAGCGCAGATTCCTCGGCGTGTTCGACGACTCCGGCATCTACCGCTGCTGCGTGCAGATCCGAGCCGGCGACCACCCTGACCAACTCGGCCTGCAATCAGGCGTCGTTCCCGGAGGCCAATACCTGAGCGCAACCGTGCGTGGTCCCCAACCCGCCGCCTATGCCCTGCTCACCCCGACCTTTGAACAGTTGCGACGCTCGGGAGACCGAGACGACACCCGCCCCAGCATCGAGTACTACCGCCGCCACGACCGGATCGACCTTCTGATGCCCATCCTGGAACTGATCCGTCACGGAGGTCCTGAGACCCGACACCCGCCGGCAGCCGGTGTCCGGTCTCGGGACCTGCGTGATGAATCGGTTCCAGGGGCTGGGTGACCCTCCCTGGCGTGGCTGTAGCCTCGCGCTATGAATCTTGATCAACGCCTCATCGATGCAGCCATTGACCAAATGAACCGCCGATGGCCGGCCGACGAGTACGGCGGGGCAGCTGCCGTGTACCTCGAGGACGGTCAGATCCTGACCAGTGTCTGCCTCGACAACCTCAATGCCGGGGTCACTCTGTGCCACGAAACCGGAGCCATCTGCCAGGCATACACGCTGAACAAGCGGGTGACCGCGTCGGTGTGCGTGGGAAGAGAGGCTGGCAGCACGGACATCTTTGTTCTGGCACCGTGCGGGATCTGCCAGGAGCGCCTCGCCCTATGGGGGCCTGAGGTTCAAGTGGGCGTGAGTGACCCTCTCAGCTCGTCTGGATGGACCGCGCGGACACTTGTTGAGGTTAACCCGTTCTACTGGGGAGCCCGATTTGCCGATGGCGGCCCCTGGCCCTCTCCGGCCGTGCATACATCCTGACCCGCTCGTCGCTGAACAGCCCGCCCACCGCAGTGATCATCCGGCCGAGTGCTGGTGGAGGCGACTGCGGTTTCCTGCTGGAAGCGGAGGAGCAGGATGGATTTCGCCCTTGCGGACAATCGGGTTCTGGGTTGGGCGGTGTACGGCGATCCGGCCGGGGTGCCCGTGGTGTACCTGCATGCACGCCAGGTCTCGGCTCAGCCACCCGGACGACGCGGCGTTGGTGGGCGTTCGCCTGATGACCGTGGACCGGCCTGGATACGGTCGGTCGACACCTGTCCGGCGGCCAACGCTGCTCGGCGTCGCCGATGCGGTCGGTGCGCTGATGGCATCTCTGGGAATCGAGCGTTTCGGAGTGGTCGGGTTCTCCGGTGGCGCACCGTACGCTGTGGCCTGCGGTGCCCGGTTCCCGCAACGCCTTACCGGCGTCGTCGCCGCCGGTTTCACCGGCCCATCCCGGGAGCTGCGGACGGTACGCGGCTGGCAGCGGATTCAAACGTGGACGGTTTGCAACATCCCGGGACTGGGCCGCCCCTACGTGACGCGCGCTGCCGCCTGGTACGCGGAAGACCCCCTCAAACAGCACCGCGAACTGCTCGCTAATGGCCAGGACACCTGGATGCAGCCAAATGAGGAGTCCAACCTCGAAGGCGCCCGCCAAGGCGCCGCCGGCCTGGTCGGCGACTGGCTTGCCACAGACATTCGTCCGTGGGGATTCCACCTTCGAGACGTGCCCTGCCGCGTCCTCATCTGGGCTGGCCGACACGACCCCGGCAGATCTGTTGCCGACGCGCCACTGATCGCCGCACGGATGCCCGACGCCGAGGTCCGCATCGGCGAGAACGCCGCTCACACACCGTCTCCTGCGCACTGGCGGGAAATGCTGACGTGGGTCAAGGGTGGCTAGGACCCGGCAGGCATACCGCATGCGATAGGGCCGCCACCCCGCCAAGCGGTGAACGAACTCGCATCCGCTTACACCGATCCAGGAGCCTCACACCAGCGAGATCGTCTAGCTTGAGCTGTCACGCATCATCTGACACTCCGCCGTGTGTTGGTGGAGATCAGGGTTCGGCGCGCTCTACCGGCTGCCGATGCCGATCCGGTCCCGCAACACCAGCAGGACGATCGATAACACCAGCAGAGCGCCGGACCCACACAGCACAACGACGTACAACAGCGGGCCACCGAACCGACTGTTCGGGCCGCTGACCAGCAGCGCAGCGAAGGTGCATGCGGTCGATACCAGCATCCCCAAGGGCCACCACCGGGTCTGCCGCTGCAACTCATGCAGCACTCGTTCTCGGATCACGGCCACCCCCGCTCGTCGAAAGCCGTCACGGCGCATCCGCCCTCTATTCTGCAACAAGTCAACGCTACCCCCTTGGCGAGACGTGACGTGCTTCGCGCAGAGCGACGGAGCCCAGGCCGATCGCGCGGTCGAACCCGCCGAGGTCGCTGGCAATGTCAGATTTCCGCATTGGCCGGTACGCCATCTCGGTCGGGTCACCGAAGTGATCTCAGCTGGGTTGGACGGCGCTGACACTTCGCGATCTGCTGGTCGTTGGGCTGGTGGAGTCCGGGTGTCGGCCGGACCGGGGAACGCTGCCGATGCCGTCCGGCATGCTGTGGGCATGACTGAGGAACTGAAAGATCGTTCCACCCCGTCCGGCGACACACCGTCAGCTTCGCCACCAGTGATCTCTGTAATGCTGATCGTCCAAGATGCAGACGCCGCGGTTGCCTGGTACAAGACTGCACTGGGCGCGACAGAGCTGTGGAACCTTGGTGGCGTAGCCGGCCTTGAGATCAGTGGTGCCGCCTTCTTCCTCCATGAGAGCAATCCGGCGAACCCCACCGAGACCAGTCCCGGCCAGGCAGGGATCACAAGTACCCGCATCGAGGTGTTTGCCGACGATCCCGACAGTGTCATCGAGCGCGCCGTCGCCGCGGGCGCTATCGCCGGAGCGGGAATCGAGGATCACCACGTGCCCTGGGGGACGCACCGCCAAGGTGGCTTCACGGACCCGTTCGGTCACAAGTGGTCCGTAGGCGACAAGTCACCCCTGGGCCCGTTCCCACGCTGATCGGGCCGGCCCTTCGGTAGCTCGCCGCCTGATTGACCACGCCAAGCATTACGTGCCCGTAGAGGTCACCTTGCCCTGGGGAACCCTGACCCGGGCCACGGGCCTCCCCGACCCAGGCGACCTGAGATGCAGGTCAAGGCACCTGCACCCGTCACTTGGCGTTGTATTGATCAAAGGTGAGGGCATAATCGATCAACACGGACAAGATGCCGTCTGAGCTGCTCGTTCATTGGTCATCGGTGGTCAACGTTCGTTACTCTCGGTTCACCTCTGACGGCCTGGATACGGCCTGATCTTGGGACTCGCCCGGGCGACGTCGGGATGGACTACGACGGCGCGTTGCCCATCATCTAGATACGAGGATGTCGTGACCTGGTGGGGGGCGCTGTAGTGCCTTGCTGCGGCTCGCATGGACTCGATGAGCGTGAAGCCCGGGTAGTAACGCGGGTCGGAGTACAAATGCCGGTAGTAGCAGGCCCAGTAGCTCGCCACTCGCTGACGCGTGACGGCGAGGAAGGCCGGGTTCGCGGCGAGAACCTGTCCATAGACAGCGTGCTGCGGGGTCGTGGGGTCGTCGAGCTCGACGAGTTCACGGCGGATGTCGAGCAGGATCTCTAGGACGTACTCCCCGACCAGCCGGACCACGAATGGGACCACCCACGGCTCGTTCAGCCTCAGAACGTGCTCAAGCCGTCGCTGCCGTACTCGACCGTCGTGGTGACGCGTATAGAGGCAGTTGAGAATCGCGAACTGCGTCGGCGGCAGACTGGCCTCCGCACCGGCTGTGGGTTCGGCTTGGTAGATGCGGTACGGGATGACCAGTGGTTGCTCATCGACGGTTACACCGAATGGCAGGGCCGGCTCCAAGGGTGCCGACGGTAGGAGCTTCAAGACGGTCTGCACGTCCCGCTGAAGGTGGGCCGGGAAGGCAGCCGCCAGTGAGGGCCCGGTAGGGGTCCTCGGCGCTGGGCTTTGCACGGTCGGACGGTACAGCCTTCCAGCCCTCGGGATGAGTTCCCCCCGCTTTGATGGAGCAGTGGTTACCTGCTGCCGGCTGGTGCAGGGGTGGCGATAGTTGGCTCGGCTGGGCCGTGCTGGCGGGTGTGCGAGGCGGTCTCGTACTCGTCAGGGCTGAGGTAGCCCAGTTCGCGTTGGATGCGGCGGGTGTTGTACCAGCCGTCGATGTAGGCGAAGATCGCGTTCTCGGCCTCGTCCCGGGTGCGCCATGAGGTGCGATAGACGAGTTCGATCTTCAGCGTCGACCAGAAGTTCTCCATGAGCGCGTTGTCGAACGAGTCGCCGACGGAGCCCATCGAGGGCAGGATTCCGTTGTCCTGTAGGCGTTCCGCGAAGCGAAAAGACGTGTAGTTCGACCCGCGGTCCGAGTGGTGGATCAGCTGGCCGTCGCGGACGTCGCGCGACCAGATGCCGTATTCGAGGGCGGCGAGGATCAGGTCGGTGTCGCAGCGGCCGGAGGTCTTCCAGCCGACGATCCGGCGCGAGAACGCATCACGGACCGCGGCCAGCCAGAACACACCCTCGCCGCAGGGGATGCGGGTGGCATCGGCGACCCAGAGCCGGTTCGGCCCGTCGGCGGTGAACTGCCGGTTGACCAGATCCGGCGCCGGCGTCGCCCGTGGGTCCTGCCTCGTGGAGCCGCCGCGCCAGCCTCGACGCAGGAACGCGCCCTGCCAACCCTGGGCCGCCATCAGCCGCTCGACCCGCTTGCGGCCCACGCGAATTCCGTCACGGCGCAGCTGCCGGTGCACCCGGTCCGCGCCGCAGGTGCGCCCAGACGTCTCCCAGATCTCGTGGATGTTGGAGATCAGCCCCAGGTCGACCACGTCGCGGTCGCAGGGCTGCTCGACCTGCCGGACCCACGCGTAGTAGGTCGAGGCGCCGATGTTCAGGACCCGTAGCAGGAGCGCGACCGCGAACTGGTCACGGTGTTCATAAATGAACGTCATGACCGTCGCCGGGTCGGGTCGAGCTCCGCCGCGAAATACGCGCTCGCCGCTTTCAGGATCTCGTTCGCCCGCCGCAGCTCCGCCACCTCGCGACGCAGCCGCCGGTTCTCCTCGGCCATCTCGCTGGTGGGCCGATCGGTGCGCTCGCCCGCGTCGGCCTCGGCCTGCCGGATCCAGTTCCGCAACGCCTCGTGATGCACGCCGAGTTGCTCGGCCATGCGCCGGATGACGGGCTTTGGGTCCGACTCGCGGTACAAGCGCACAGCGCGCTGACGCAGCTCGTCGGGGTACTTCTTCGGTGCTGCCACGGACGACTTCCTCCCCATGGCCATCAGACCATGATCAAGAAGCTCCATGAAAACGGGGGTGGCTCAGGACTGGCCCACAGCGGGATGGCCCTTCCCCGGGAGGTAAAGCCGCGACCGGCCGATGTCAGCCGGCCTACCGGGCACCAGCGGGCGCGATGGCGAACGACTCCTTGACCCCCAGGCAACAATCAGCCCGCCGCGACCTGCCCTGATGCCTGCTCCACCCTGCCACGCACGTCCTTCGTTGTCCGTGGGCGTCCGGGCGCGGTCGCCCTGGTCGTCACTCAGTTAGTCACTCAGTCGGCTCATCCTCGTCGTCCATGCCCGGTAGGGCGCTACCACACCAGGGGCAGTATCGGATGGCGATGTACGAACTGCCGCCGTCGTGGATGATGAGGCCGTAACGCTCATCGCTTGGCTCCGGCTGGTGGTAGATCAGGTTGTCGGGGCACTCGAACGGGTTGGGGTGCTGGTCGCACTCGGTCTCAACCTTGTCGCGCATCATCTCGCAGCAGAAGCCCACGCCGGATTCTCTCGTGCAGCTGGCCGCGGCCCTCCCCCAGGTCACCTTGATCCAGGTTGGACGGTCAGACGTTGAAGCGGAACATAGAGCCGCTGTGCCGCCACCAGCGTGAACGGCGGGGCGACGCCTGCTCACGCGGCGCTCAGGCTGCCATCCGTGGGGGCTAGTTGACGACATTTGACAATGTCTTGTGCCCCCTGTGTGCCCACACTGCTAGGAGCGGGCCCTTGGCGTCACGCCCACAGAGACGTCGTACAGCGCGATCTGGTGCGGGGTTGCTCCACATGGTTAGCGTCAACACCGTGCTGTTGGCTGCGCGACCCCTCGCAACGGATTGGCAGGCGTTTGCCGACCAGGCAACCGTTCTTGGTGTCGCGGTGGCTCTAGCGGTTGGCATCGCCACGACGATCGTGATGATCCGTCAAGAGAAGGTCACCAGGGACGGGCAGCGGCTTCAGCGAGAGCAGGCTGAGGCGACCGCAGCTCGCTCAGAGGCGGCAGCAGCGCTGACGGAGGAGTACACCAGGCGGGTTGTGGAAGCCCTCGAAACGATGGCAGGCAATAGCCAGAAGGCTGTCATGACCAGCAAGGCGGGAGCTGTCCGGTGGACCCTCGTGCATCAGCATCGCTCCCGCTACCTGCTCACCAACGTCGGCAACGGAGACGCTAGGAACGTCCAGGTCTCAGCGCACGAGTCACTGCCTCTGTTTGGGTTAGATGAGGCTCCGAAGGAGGTAGGGCCACATGAGACGATCTCATTCCTTGCGGCACGCACCTTCGGCACAAAAGACAGCACGATCACGGTGACCTGGACCGATCCCGAGACGGGCGGGGATAGAACCTGGAAATATCCCCTACCTCCTGAAGTCTAGGCGTCAGTTCGGAGATGCGATGAGTCCAGAAGCCGTTAGCCTGGTCACCGCAGTAATTGGCGGCTTAATGGGTGGCACCTTTGTGATTGCCGGTCAGGCCGTCCAGAGTCGAGCCATGAGGCGGGCCGAGATGCGCGCGAGGTCCGAGGATGCGGCCATGTCGGCACTTAAAATAAGTGTTGAAATCGCTGAGGTGTACAGTCACGAAGGTGCCGAGACGACCGAGGGATATTTAACGCGTTCCGCCACAATGAGAATTGACAACAAGAAGTCGATGCTTGGCGCGCAAGCGCTCCTAATTCAAAATCCGCAACTACGCGGCCGAATCAAGCTTGGTTTGGCTGTGATGTCTTGGCCGGAGGCAATACATCAAGAACTAAGTGGAAACCTCCACCCGTTTTACACCGGGTCGATGACCATCAATTACATCATCGAACAGGTTGCTGCCTACCTACGTAGCGAGCCCCTCCCGCAGGTGCCAACGTACGTCCGCGAGTGGAAAGAAGCTCAAGACAAAAGGTCACGCGAGGGACGCGGCACGTGGATTCGTTATGACGATGCACGGGAGGACCGCGCCGAGGCGTAGCTTGCATGGTACGGGGTGCGCCTGACGTCGTCCTGATCGCTAGCCATCCTCGCACTGCACCACCGATGCCGATGCCATCAACGAGGACGAAGCCCTACCACTGCGTTCATGCCCGGGTGGCGAGCTGTATGAATCTCACCAGTTGCTCAACTGTTTCCTGACGGAGCCGCCATATAGAATCCCGGGCGTCACCGTTCTCCGCGAAGTCGAGCTCGTCGCCGCTCTCGCCTTTCCAGTACACGCTCGTCGAGAGATCATGCGCGTTGCCAGGGTGCCTTGATTCGTGCAGCAGCTTATTAGCAAGTGCGGTTGCCCTAGCCCCGTCAAATTCATCTACGGCTCGCCGGCGGAGTTTCTCGATTTGGGTCTCAATTTCGGATTCGGTAACGAGAGTCGCACCCTTCCGAGCTGGTCTCTTAAGATGCCCCAGTCGCTCAACGATAGTTCTATACCACACGAATACGTCCGCAAGGTCCATCCATAGCGAGATCGCAAGATTGTAGTCGAGCGACTGATGGTAGGGGCCTGACAAGAACGCCAGAATGGCGGGCACTCCATTCCGCCTAAACTCTTCAACCCGCATCGCGTTCGCTTCTAAAACATCATGAGCTCGCTCGAACGCCCCGACTGCCCAGGCTACGTCCGTTAGGATTAACTTGACGCCGTCATCTTGATTCGACGTTCCTATCTCGCTCCACAGCTTCACTAGCCTCTGGTTCGATTCGCGCTCGATTTTCCACTTGTAGACAGAGTACTGCCTAAAGCTTTCCTCAAATGAAGTGACCTGCTCATCCATCGGCGCTCCGAGTTGAGATTCCTGAGTAACAGGTTCGGAAAGCATCTCCCACGGGTCGCCTGACTGCCATCCCGGCTGCCATCGACCCGCCCTCCTGGGGAGCGGGCCTCCGCCCGACCCGCCGCGTCAAGCGGACCTTGACGGCTCGCACGAGCGCTGGCGGGTCGGGCGGTGGTTTGCTCGGCTTGCCCGGGTCGATGGCAGCCGGGATGGCCTACCGCAACCACCCAGGACCGTAACCCGCCGACGGAGCCCCGGCCATCCTGGAGCCGGAGCGCCCCCGCCGGAGGCGCAGTAACCGCAACCGCGTGACCGCCGCCAGGCTGCCGGCGCGACCGGCGTGCGCTCCCCTGCGCCGCGCGGGTTCCTGGCCGCGCGGTCCGGCCGGCTGTCGGCCCACCACCTCACCCGTCTAACGGTCTGTCGTTCTGCGGCGGCCCTCTGGGCTTTCCGCTTTCCGCGCCAGCCGCCGGGCGTGTTGCGTGGCCGGAGTCGGAGCGCCAGCGGAGCGACGGACGCGCGCCCAGGCGGCGGCGCGTGCGGCCCGTTGCGGGCCGCCTTGAAGACGTACAGAAAGTTTGAACCACTTCGCCGGCGGCCGGCTGTCCGGTCTCGGGACCTGCGTGACACATCGGTATCAGGACCTGCGTGACACTCAGTCCAGTGTTGCCCGCATCGGTCGGTGGGGCTCGATGATCGCGGCAAGGACGTTGGCGGAAGCACTCACGAACTCGGCTCGCGCTCCGGACAGTCGGCGTGCAACCAGGTAGCGGCCAAGTCCTGGCTCGTCACGACCAGCGTTCCAGAGAGGCAAACGATTTCGTGTCGGCAACCGTGTTCGTGTGGCAGCACTTCGTCCAGCATCACGTCCCGGAGCTGGGCCACGTCCATCCCTTGGTCAGCGGGCTCAATCGCTAGGCTCTGCACACCGCTGTAGCGGATCGTCAGGTCTTCCTCGTGCTTCCAACAGTTGTGCCGTAGGTGCAGCTCAAGCCAGCGGCTCCCGCCCGTCTCACCCGATGCCAGCCGCGCGGGCTTAAGGTCCTTGACGCACCGTCGACCGAAGAAGTCGTAGTGGCCGGGGTCCGTGGCGAACCTGCGCGCCCCCTCGGGCAACGACTCGGCGAACCGCGGCAACTGCCGCAGGTACGCATCCGGGTCCAGATCCATGCCATCCCTGGTCCGCTCCACGCTGACGTATCTCACTCCCACGATTCCTTCCACTCCGCCACCCGCAGCCCGCCCAGGTGGTGGACATCGTCGCACCTCGGCCGAGGACGAAAGGAGATCGTCTAGCCGGATGTGTCACGCACATCCCGAGACTGATCTGTCACGGAGGTCGTGAGAGCCGACATCGCCGGCAGTCGGCCGCTAGACCGTCTCCGTCACCTCATAGGGGTGCGTGTCGGCCGGGTCGTACGGCCGGTTGGCCAGCTCCACGGCTTGCGAGTGTTCCAGCGCGTAGTAAACGTGCGCGCACCGCGGCTGCACCGTGACCAGGTCTCCGGGCTCAAGCGTCATCCTCGCTCGCTCGCCGGAGTCCAGGTCGTGGTACACCGCCCGGACTCGCCCGCTGATCAGGTACAGCGTCTCTGTCTTGTGCGCGTGGAAGTGGTTGCCGCGAGGCTTCGTGGCGTCTGGCCGGAACTCCAGGTAGGCAAGGAACTGGTAGCTGTCGCCGTTGACAAGCTGGGCCAGTTCTCCGGCCGGGGACTGGACTCGTCCACCGCCGGGAGGGATTGGAGGCGTCGTCACCGGAAGTCGCCGTAGCTGCACCTTGTCCACGGCCCTGATGGTAGGCGCTCTGTCCTCGGTCCCCGGTCAGGCGAGCCTCAACGGCCGATGGAGTCAGGCGATGAGTTCCTTGCCCAACTCGTCCAGGTCGACGTCCTCGGAGCCTGTCCACAGTTGTTCAATTGCTGCGAGGTACTTGCGGATCAGGGGTGTCGGCTCCTCCGGGTCGAACTCGTACTCGTAGACAGGCGAGTCAGCTGCGTCGACCAGCGGCAGGTAGGGGATCAGGCGCAGCCACCCGTCAACCAGCAGGATGTTCATGCTGGGCGGTCCGGGATAGGTCCGGGCCTGCACGTGCTCGACGGCGAACCGATGTTGCGCGGCTCTTGATCGATGCCGGGCGCAGGCGTAGAGGACGTCGTGGATTTCCCCCGATTGCCTGATGCTCGGGCATAGGCGCCGGGTCAGTTCACGCTCCTTCATCAGCGGTCCGCTGGGGTCCGAGACGACAACCCGGAGTGTGGCCCCCTGCATGATCGCATCACGTACCGCTGACTGGTACTGGGAGACCATCGCGTTGTAGCCGGTG